>NZ_CP068985.1:6420000-6720000 GCF_019397265.1 Nonomuraea coxensis DSM 45129 | reverse complement strand
CTCGATGCGGTGCTTGCGCTCCTTCAGCTCGACCTCGGTGGCCGCGCCCGCCTTGATCACGGCGACGCCACCGGCCAGCTTGGCCAGCCGCTCCTGGAGCTTCTCGCGGTCGTAGTCGGAGTCGGTGCGCTCGATCTCGGCGCGGATCTCGTTGACCCGGCCGGAGATCTGCTCGGCGTCACCGGCGCCGTCGACGATCGTGGTCTCGTCCTTGGTGACGACCACCTTGCGCGCGCGGCCCAGCAGGTCGAGGGTGGCGTTCTCCAGCTTGAGACCGACCTCCTCGGCGATGACCTGGCCACCGGTCAGGATGGCGATGTCGTTGAGCATGGCCTTGCGGCGGTCACCGAAGCCCGGGGCCTTGACGGCCACGGAGCGGAACAGGCCGCGGATCTTGTTGACGACCAGGGTGGCCAGGGCCTCGCCCTCGACGTCCTCGGCGATGATCAGCAGCGGCTTGCCGGACTGCACGACCTTGTCGAGCAGGGGCAGCAGGTCCTTGTTGGCGGAGACCTTGCTGTTGACGATCAGGATGTAGGGGTCCTCGAGGACGGCCTCCATCCGGTCGGAGTCGGTGACGAAGTACATCGACACCATGCCCTTGTCGAAGCGCATGCCCTCGGTGAGCTCGAGCTCCAGGCCGAAGGTGTTGCTCTCCTCGACGGTGATGACGCCTTCCTTGCCGACCTTGTCCATCGCCTCGGCGATGAGCGAGCCGATCTCGGGGTCGGCGGCGGAGATGGAGGCGGTGGAGGCGATCTGCTCCTTGGTCTCCACGTCCTTGGCCAGCTTGGAGAGCTCCTCGCTGACGCGCTCGACGGCGGCCTCGATGCCCTTCTTCAGGGCCATCGGGTTGGCGCCGGCGGCGACGTTGCGCAGGCCCTCACGTACCAGCGCCTGGGCGAGCACGGTGGCGGTGGTGGTGCCGTCGCCGGCGACGTCGTCGGTCTTCTTGGCGACTTCCTTGACCAGCTCGGCGCCGATCTTCTCCCAAGGGTCCTCGAGCTCGATCTCCTTGGCGATGGACACACCGTCGTTGGTGATGGTGGGGGCGCCCCACTTCTTCTCCAGCACGACGTTGCGGCCCTTGGGGCCCAAGGTCACCTTGACGGCGTCAGCGAGCTGGTTCATACCGCGCTCGAGACCGCGCCGGGCGTCCTCGTCAAACGCGATCATCTTGGACGTCATTCCTGCTCCTGTGCTCGTGAATGGGGGAGGCCCGGGACGGCGCCCGCGACGGACGGCCCGTCGAGGGCGGCCGGCCTGCCCTCGAGACCTCGCCGTCCCGACTGCCGCCACTATAACCACATGTTGCGTGTCACGCACTATATGCGTGCCACGCAATGAATGTAGAGTTCTGCCATGAACGACGACGCCATGAACCTGCGGGCGCGCAACAAACAGGCCACGCGCGAGGCGATCAGTCACGCCGCGCTCCGGCTGGCCATCGACCAGGGGCCCCACGGGCTGGCGCTGGTGCGCGTCCAGGACATCGCCTCGGCGGCGGGAGTCTCACCCCGCACCTACAACAACTACTTCTCCAGCCGGGAGGAGGCGATCTGCTCCTTCCAGGCCGACCAGTCCAGGCGCGCGGGACAGGCGCTGTCCGCCCGCCCGGCCGAGGAGCCGCTGGATCGCGCCATCGTCGCGGCCATGGTGGAGCTGTACACCGACCCGGAGCCCGACAGGGCCGGCCTGCGGATGATCATGTCGACGCCGGAGCTGGAGGGCGAGGCGCTCAAGGCGTTCACCATGGCCGAGGGGCCGCTCGCCGAGGCGATCGCGGCCCGCGCGGGGATGGACATGGAACGTGACCTCTTCCCCGCCGTCACCGCCGCCGCGGTCGCCGGCGCCATCCGCGTGGCGGGGCGGCACTGGCTCGCCTCCAGCAGCTCCGCGTCCTTCGCCGACGTCGTGCGCGAGGCCCTCGCCTGTGTCGTTCCTCCCGCACCGGCCCCGCGGTCACGCCCCTCGTCGCCCGAGTAAGAATGGCTTCACCTCGACCTCGCCCCAGACGCCAGGATCGCCTTCGCCGACCGGCGAGGGCGTCCGGGCCGCCGGCGGACGTCGACGCCTGGCCGGCACCGTACGGGCGGTTGTGGAGCGATCGGCTGGGCGCGCCGGGAGGCCATCTCGACACCAGACCGGACGCCTGACTGGATTCCCGTCGCCACGTCGTGGCTTCCTCTGGCCTGTGGGCGGGCCGGGGTCGGCGGTGCGGTGCCGTACCCCGGTCTTCGGCCCCCGGCCCCGGTCCTCGGTCTCCGGTCGGGCTCGGGAGCATCATCCATCTTCAGGTGTGCGCCAGAACAGGAAAGGCCGCGGTGCCGCGCTGCGGCGGATGAGGTGCCCCGGCCCTCCGCCCGTTTCCCGCCGGCTGTCAGAGCCGGCGCAGGACCGCCACGACCTTGCCCAGGACGCTGGCCTCGTCGCCGGGGATCGGCTCGTAGTTCGCGTTGTGGGGGACCAGCCAGATGTGCCCGTCCTTGCGCTTGAACGTCTTGACCGTGGCCTCGCCCTCGATCATGGCGGCCACGATGTCGCCGCTCTCGGCGACCGGCTGCTGGCGTACGACGACCCAGTCGCCGTCGGCGATGGCGGCGTCGATCATCGAGTCACCGGCGACCTGCAGGAGGAACAGGGTGCCCTCGCCGACGAGCTGCTTCGGCAGCGCGAAGACGTCCTCGACGCTCTCTTCGGCCAGGATGGGCCCACCGGCGGCGATGCGGCCGACGAGCGGGACGTACGCGGCGGTGGGCCGGCTGACCGTCGGCTCCTCGTCGGTGGCGTCGGGGTCGACCCACATCACCGGCTCGCCCGGCAGACGCACCTCCAGAGCACGGGGGCGGTGCGGGTCACGCCTCAAGTAGCCCTTGCGCTGCAAAGCCGTCAGCTGGTGGGACACACTGGAGGTGCTCGTCAACTGCACGGCTTCGCCGATCTCCCGCATGGAGGGCGGATATCCGCGCTGCTGCACCGAGTCGCGGATCACTTCCAGGATCTTGCGCTGCCTGGGCGTCAGACCCAGGGAGTCACGTCGGCGCACCGCGAGGTCGCTGACCCCGTTCGCGTCATCCCGCTCGGTCATGCTGCTCCTCCTCGCCCGGATGCCTGCCTCACCGGCGAAGCTCCCGTTCTGTGGTCTTCATGTCGCACAACGCGACCGTATCTCGAATGAAGATCATCTTCAAACAATTGTTCGAGTCTTCCTCGAAATTGGCGCGAGTGTGGTGTACAACATCGTACGGGAGTTCGATCGACACCGTGTTCGATTTGCTGATCTTATTTGGCCTTTTCCTCGGGCCACACGGCGGGAGGTCAACCATGCGAACGACCACAAACACGGACACGACCAGCGAAGACGCCAAACGCCTCACGCTCATTGCCGATGTCACGCAGAGCAAGGACCGATGTCCAGACAATACGCGGGCAGAAGCCGGTGGCCGCGGCAATTCCGGCAAGAGGTTGGGGTTCCGTCCGGGGGGTTCGGGAAGGCGCGGTGGATCGTCGCCCGGTGGGGGCGACCGCGCCGTCCGGGGCGCCGGTTCTGGCGCCTTTCGCGAGGCTGGATCTGATGCCGAGGGCAGCGGCCCCGTCGGCGGCGCCCGTTCTGCCGGTGGCTCGGGGCAGGGGAGGCCGCGGCTGCGTCTGGTGCCGCCGCCCCGTCCGGACGAGGACGGCGCCTGCGAGGAGCCGCCCCCCGGTCGCGACGGCCGCCGGCGGGCGGGAGCCGAGGGCTCGTCCGAGGCTCGCGGCTCGCTGGAGGCGGTGAGGCGGGGGCCGCCGGCGGGCCGTCGTACGTCCGGCCCGAGGCGAGCGTACGGTGGCCCGGCCCCCGGCCAGGGCGCAACGGACGGGTCCGAGCGGGACGCCGAGCGCGAAGGACGGCGAGGATCCAGGGCCGGTACGGGTCGGGGAGGGCCTGGAACCGGCAGACGATTCCGCCTTGGCCTGAGACGCCGCCGCCGTTTCCAGAAGGGCGTGACCGCGTCGCCGCAGGAGCCGATCGGGTCCCGTGAGAGGGAGGCGGCGCCCGGTGAGCGCGGCGGCTCCGCGATGGCCGGACGACGTGCGCCGTCGGCTGGGCGTGACGGCGGCCGGTCGGGCGGACGGGGGCCGGGGGTGGGTGGCGGCGGTGTCGCGTCGATCGGGCGGGCCGGGCCGGGCGCTCCCGGCAGCGCCAAGGTGGCCGGACGAGGGGGTGCGCCCGGTGCGCGCAAAGCGTCCGGACGTGGTGGCCTCCGGGCGGCAGTTCGTCGGGCTCCTTCGCCGGGGAATGACGTTTCCTCGGCTGGGCGTGACGTCACATTCGCGGGAAGTGGCGGCTTTTCGGCGGACGGTGGTGTTCCTACGGGTGGGCGTGACGGGTCCACGACGGGCGCGGGCGTCTTCCCGGCTTCGGCGGGTGGTACGTCGGAGAGGCGTGGGCTCGTCCTGGCCGGGAGTGGTGCTGCGGCGGCTCGTGAGCTTCGGCAGGGGCGTTCGGCTGTGGGGGGTGGGCGTTCGAAGGCGCGGCGAGGGCGGTTGCGCCGGTTGCGCCGGGTGCGTCGGCGGGCGGAGGCGGCGGCGGCGCCGGTGCGGTTGACGCGGCGCGGGCGGGCCGTGGTGGTCGTGGCGATGGCGTTGTTGTCGCTCGGCGGGTTCTGGCTCGGGTCCCGGGCGGCCGGCCATGCGGCGGTGAAGGTCGTGGTGCCTGCTCACGCCGGGCTCCCGTGGGTGGAGGTTCGTGAAGGGGACACGTTGCGGGAGGTCGCCGACGCGCTGTCCGAGGGCGAGGATTCCCGGGCTGTGGCAGAGGCGATCATGCGCCTCAACGGTTTGTCCGACCTCGTCGTTCGGCCCGGCGACCGGTTGTACGTGCCCAGGGACGTGGCGGCAGTGGCCCGCTGAGCGGCCGGCGGCCGGCGGCCCGTTGTCCGGCTCGCGCCCGTTGAGAGGGGGCAACTCGGAGGGCGGACGCAGGGGGATGGGGATGGGTGCCCGGGCAGCATGCCGCGAACGGCGCGCCCCGGGCAACGCATCGGGAACCGCGCGTCCCGGGCAGCATGTCGGGAACAGCGCGCCCCGGGCCAGCCTGTCCCGGGCAGCCCGCCCCGGGCGGCGCCCTTCGCTCCTCGCCATTCACGGGTCGGCGCTTCTGGGGCAGGGGATTGACTGAAAGGGCGGGGGCGGGGGCGGCGGAGAAGGGGGCCGTGTGTGAGGAACGCCCATTTTGGATGTGTCTCGCGCCGTAAAAGGGCCTTTGACCAGGGGAAGTGGCGAGGCGCTCGGGCACGCTGAGGTGTCCGGTACCGTTGTGAGGTTTGTTCACCACCGTGGCGGTCAGCAAGAGGTGTGACGCTCTCCGAGGCGACACGCCGAGCCTCTCCGGGGACGCGGGTGCTGATCAGCGACTTCGGTGGGACGGTGCCGCTCAACTTGCGTTCATGGTCGCTCGCTTCTACGGTTGGACCACAACATCTAGTAGTTACACCGATGTAGTTCACCACACCTTGTGTTTCCGTGACCGCTCCATGGTTGTCCATGGGGTGTGCGCGAGCGTCCCGTCACGCCGGTCTGGCGGCGCGTTGTGGTGGCCGGGTCTAGGAGGCGAGCGCGTGCACTGTCCGTTCTGTCGCCACCCTGACACCAGGGTCATCGACAGCCGCTCCACGGACGACGGCGGGGCCATCAGGAGGCGCCGCACCTGTCCGGAATGCGGGCGCCGCTTCACCACCCAGGAGACCGTACTGCTCATGGTGAGCAAACGCAGCGGGGTGACGGAGCCGTTCTCGCGGGACAAGGTCGTCGCGGGCGTGCGACGGGCGTGTCAGGGCAGGCCGGTCAGTGAGGATTCACTGGCTCAGCTCGGGCAGCGGGTGGAGGAGGCCATCAGGGCCAAGGGCGCGGCCGAGATCCCGTCCAACGAGGTGGGCCTGGCCATCCTGGGCCCGCTGCGGGAGCTCGACGAGGTGGCGTACCTGCGGTTCGCATCGGTGTATCGCGGTTTCGAGAGCCTGGCGGACTTCGAGGCCGAGATCAGGCAGTTGAAGGCGGAGAAGGGGGAGTCGTGACGGAGACGGCCAGCGGTTCAGTGACGCGCGGGGGCAAGCGTCCGCGCAAGGGACTGAAGATGAAGCGGATCTTCACCAAGCCCGGCGTGCACCCGTATGACGAGATCCAGTGGGAGCGCCGCGACGTCGTCATGACCAACTGGCGCGACGGCTCGGTGAACTTCGAGCAGCGGGGCGTCGAGTTCCCCGAGTTCTGGTCGGTCAACGCGGCCAACATCGTGACCACCAAGTACTTCCGCGGCGCGGTGGGCACGCCGCAGCGCGAGTGGAGCCTGAAGCAGCTGATCGACCGGGTCGTGGGCGTCTACACCCGTACGGGCATCGAGCACGGCTACTTCGCCGGCGACGAGGACGCCGAGATCTTCGACCACGAGCTGAAGCACGCCCTGGCGCACCAGGTGTTCGCGTTCAACTCGCCGGTGTGGTTCAACGTGGGGACGCAGTCGCCGCAGCAGGTGAGCGCGTGCTTCATCCTCTCCGTGGACGACACGATGGAGTCGATCCTGGAGTGGTACAAGGAAGAAGGCGTGATCTTCAAGGGCGGCTCGGGGTCGGGGGTCAACCTGTCCCGGATCCGCTCGTCCAAGGAGCTGCTGAGCAGCGGCGGCACCGCCAGCGGCCCGGTGAGCTTCATGCGCGGCGCGGACGCCTCCGCGGGCACCATCAAGTCGGGCGGCGCGACCCGCCGGGCGGCCAAGATGGTCGTCCTCGACGTCGACCACCCCGACATCGAGGAGTTCATCGAGACCAAGGCGCGCGAGGAGGACAAGGTCCGCGCGCTGCGCGACGCCGGCTTCGACATGGACCTGGGCGGCAAGGACATCGTCTCCGTCCAGTACCAGAACGCCAACAACTCGGTGCGCGTCTCCGACGAGTTCATGCGCGCCGTGGAGAAGGGCGAGCGGTTCGGCCTGCGCGCCCGCCTCACCGGCGAGGTCATCGAGGAGATCGACGCCAGGGACCTGTTCCAGAAGATGGCGAAGGCCGCCTGGGAGTGCGCCGACCCCGGCGTCCAGTACGACGACACGATCAACGACTGGCACACCACCCCCGAGACCGGCCGCATCACCGCCAGCAACCCGTGCAGCGAGTACGTCCACCTGGACAACTCCTCCTGCAACCTGGCCAGCATCAACCTGCTGAAGTTCCTGAAGGACGACAACACCTTCGACATCGCCGACTTCGTCAAGCTGACCGAGCTGATCATCACGGCGATGGACATCTCGATCTCGTTCGCCGACTTCCCGACCGAGAAGATCGGCGAGACGACGCGGGCCTACCGTCAGCTCGGCATCGGCTACGCCAACCTGGGCGCGCTGCTCATGGCGACCGGCCACGCCTACGACTCCGACGGCGGCCGGGCCGTGGCCGCGGCGATCACGTCCCTGATGACCGGTGTGTCCTACCGGCGCAGCGCCGAGCTGGCCGGGGTCGTCGGCGCGTACGACGGCTACGCCAGGAACGCCGAGCCGCACAAGCGCGTCATGCGCAAGCACGCCGCGGCGAACGACAGCCTGCGCACGGTCGGCACCATGGACGCCAGGATCCACGCCGAGGCGTCCCACCAGTGGTCGGAGTGCCTCAAGCTGGGCGAGAAGAACGGCTACCGCAACGCCCAGGCCAGCCTGCTCGCGCCCACGGGCACGATCGGCCTCATGATGGACTGCGACACGACCGGCATCGAGCCGGACCTGGCGCTGGTCAAGTTCAAGAAGCTCGTCGGCGGCGGCTCCATGCAGATCGTCAACCAGACGATCCCGCGGGCGCTCAAGCTGCTCGGCTACCAGCAGGAGCAGATCGAGGCCATCGTCGAGTACATCGCCGAGCACGGCCACGTCGTCGATGCGCCGGGGCTGCGCAAGGAGCACTACGAGGTGTTCGACTGTGCGATGGGCGAGCGGGCGATCGCTCCCATGGGGCACGTGCGGATGATGGCGGCCACGCAGCCGTTCCTGTCCGGCGCGATCTCCAAGACGGTCAACCTGCCCGAGTCGGCGACGATCGACGACATCGCGCAGGTCTACATGGAGGGCTGGAAGCTCGGGCTGAAGGCGCTGGCCGTCTACCGCGACAACTGCAAGGTCGGCCAGCCGCTCTCGGTCGGCAACGGCGCCAAGAAGGAGGAGCCGGCCGCGGAGACGGCCGAGCCCGAGATCAAGGTCATCGAGGTCAACCGGCCGACCCGCCGGCGCATGCCCAACCAGCGGCCGAGCACCACCACCCGCTTCACGGTGGGCGGCGCCAAGGGCTACATGACCGCCTCGTCCTACCCTGACGACGGGCTCGGCGAGGTGTTCCTCAAGATGTCCAAGCAGGGTTCGACGCTGGCGGGCGTCATGGACGCCTTCTCGGTCGCGATCTCGATAGGGCTGCAGTACGGCGTGCCGCTGGAGACGTACGTCTCGAAGTTCGTCAACATGCGCTTCGAGCCGGCCGGCATGACGGACGACCCGGACATCCGGATGGCCGCGTCCGTCATGGACTACATCTTCCGCCGCCTGGCCCTCGACTACCTCCCGTACGACGAGCGGGCCGCCCTCGGCCTGTTCTCGGCGGCGGAGCGGGCCGCGCAGCAGCGCGGGGAGGACCCGGCGGCGCTGCAGGAGGCGGTGGACCGTGAGGCGCTGGCCCAGTCGGCGCCGATCGAGGAGAAGCAGAAGCCCGGGAAGGCCGCCGCGTCCGAGCGGGAGCCGGCGCCGGGCCAGGAGCTGACGCTGGAGAGCCACCGGCGCTTCGTCGCCGACGCTCCGCTCTGCATGACCTGCGGCACCAAGATGCGCCCGGCGGGCAGCTGCTACGTCTGCGAGGGCTGCGGCTCCACCAGCGGCTGCAGCTGATCAGGAGCCATGTTGTATCAAACGCAACATTCGGCTTGAGCGGCCACTGGCCATAGTGCCTGGCTGCGAGGGGGTTTCGAGAGGTTTCTCGGGACCCCCTCGACTTGTTTCCGCAAGTGGGTGGCTGGCGCAAATGAGGGGTCTATGGCTCAAGCTGCCGATTTGCCCGGTGCTGCGTCGCAGGCTGGAGACTGGTGCCTGCGAGCGATGACCTCGCCGACTACATGGTCCGCCCGTACAGCCATCGGGCGGTGCACACACTCACCAGGGACGTCGCCCCCACCATGCGAGTACTCACGGAGGAACTCGGCGTCGTCGAACGAGTTCCTCCAGAGGCTTCGGTGCAGGCTGTGGCTCGTTCCTTCGAGGATGCCCTGTCGCGGCCCTCGTTGGCACCGCTGTGTAGCGACCATGGCTATCAATGTGAAGACCGAGATCCCCGCCGGTGTCGCGGTGCTCGGCGGCGGTGCGCTTCTCGCCGGACACCCCGGTATCGCGGCAACGACGTCTGCAGCAATTGGCCTTGTCGGCTTGCGCCGCAGTGTCCAGGACAAGCGGGATGCCATCCTCCAGGCCGAACCAATCGACATCCCGAGGGCGAAGAGCGCAGGTTGGGGATATCTGCCTCCCCCTAGTGCCAGGGGCGCGGAGGCGAGAGATACGCGGTCAGCCACCCCCATGGCTAAGTACGTAACGTACTTGACGTACTTAGCCATGGGTGGCATTCTGAAGCGACTCTCGCTGGAGGTGCCGCCATGGCCGTCATTCACTTCGACAGCTACACCGAAGCCCGTACGCATCTCAAGGCCCTGCTGGATGCGGCGGAGCGGGGGCGCGTGGCCACAGTGCGGCGCGAGTCTGCGGTGACGGCCCTCGTGGACGTGGAAAGACTGCGTCACTACCTCGCGACGTGTATTCCTTCTCGTGCGCACGTAGTCCCTGAGGCGGGCGGTTGGTCGATCTTCATCCCGGGGCTACCCGTGGCTGCGGACGGTGCGACCTTCGATCAAGCCGTCGCGGAGATGGTCGAAGCGCTACGCGAGTACGCCGACGACTGGCAGGATCACCTGCTCGACGTTCCTAATCACCGCGAGAACTGGGGGGTCGTGCAGTTGATCAGCCTCAGTGATGATGATCAGTTGCGTGAATGGCTCGTAGGGGCTGTCCGGTGAGTTGGCCGCAGCCCACTCGTGAGCATCATGATTCCTTCTGTCGTATCGAGGGCTGGCGACAGGTAAGGAACGCTCGGGGAGGAACGGGCACTCACCACGTCACGTATGAGCTGGATCTTCCTGACGGCAGGATACTCAGGACCCGGATTTCTCATCCGGTCGATCGCAGCACCTACGGCCCGGGCATCTGGAGTCACATTCTCCGTGATCAGCTCCAGGTGGATGAGGCGACGTTCTGGGCGTGTGTTCAGAACGACGTGCGGCCCGATCGCGGCGTGCCCGAACCGTCGTCGGAAGCTTTGCCCGCCGATCTCGTCTACATGTTGATCTCAAGGGTGGGTCTTGACGAGGTCGCGGTCGCGGCGATGAGTAAGGACGAGGCCATCGTCAGACTGCAGAAGTACTGGATCGACGGCACCTGATCCGAGGGACCGCAGCACGCCCTCTCACCCTCAACGGCCTCGGCGAGCTGCTGGTCTGCGAGAGCGGCAACAGCCCGAGCCGCCTCGCCGACCGGCTGGTCACGGTCGGTCTGATCCGGAGGGACGTGCCCCCGTACGACCGCCGCGCCGTCGAGCTGTCCCTGACCGAGGAGGGGCCCGGCTGGGGCAGCGGATCGCGGAAATCGAGGAGGAGCTCTACCGATCCATCGGCGCCGCCGACGGGCGTGACCTGGAGCCGGTCCTCGGCTTCCTGCGCGCCTTCGTCGGCGACCTGCCCGCGGGACAGGCGCTCGCCCGCCCCTGATCAGGTCAGGAGTCCAGGAGTTCGCGGAGCACGTCGGGGCGGTTGGTGATGATGCCGTCCACGCCGTGGTCCAGCATGCGGCGCATCGCGCTCGGGCTGTCCACGGTCCAGGCGAGCGTGCGCATGCCGAGGGCGTGGACGCGCTCGACGTACGCGGCCGTGAGCGTGGTGTACGACGGGTTGACGAGGTCGGCGAACGTCGCGAGCCGCGGCAGTTCGGCGGCCGGCGGCGTGCCGAGGAGCCCGATCGGCACGTGCGGCAGGTGGCCGTGGAGGGTCCGCATGGACCGCCAGTCGAACGACTGCACGACCAGCAGGCCCGGCGCCTGCCAGGCGGGGTGGCGGCGGAGCTCGTCGGCGATGCGTCGCTCGATGCCCGGGTAGAGCTCCGGCGCCTTGACCTCCAGGAGGAGGCCCATGCCGGTGCCGGCCATGGCGTCGAGGGCGTCGCCGAGCGTGGGCACCGGCTCGCCGGCGTACCGCGGCCCGGCCCAGGAGCCGGCGTCGAGGCGGCGGATCTGGGCGAGCGTCAGGTCGCCGACCCGCCACGGCGACAGGCCGGGGTAGACGTCCTCCACGTCGGTGGTGCGGGACAGGGTGGTGTCGTGCATCAGGACCAGTTCGTGGTCCTTGGTCTCCTGGACGTCGAGTTCGAACAGGTCCGCGCCCAGGCGGGCGGCCAGCTGGAAGGCGGCGACGGTGTTCTCGGGGGCGTACGCGGACGCGCCCCGGTGCGCGACGTCGACGGGCCGCGTGGTGGCCGAGGCCCAGGTCCGGGCTTCGGCGCCGGGGGCGAGCGTGCCGAGGCCGAGCGCGATCCCGAGGGTGAGCGCGAGGGTGAGGGTGAGGTGTCGGGGCATGGGTCTCCTCTGTCGGGGAGAGGGCCTGTGCACCGACGGTGACAAACGTGGGTGACTACGGGTCGAGTGCAGAGTAGACCAGAGATGCCCAGGTGGTGAGCATCCGACACGCCGATGAGCAGATGAGGCGGGCGGACTCTGCGCAATCGAGTCGTTACTCTTCGCATAACGTTTTCATCGGTTGCTCTCGGTCACCGTTGGTAGATAACACGACATGGTCAATGAGCGAACGGCCGAGGAACCCAAGGAGGGGGCCGGGACGGCCCTCCTGCGGATCGGAGACTTCTTCAGCCGGGGCACTTACTCCGATGACCTGAGGGACGTGTCCTACCGTGGCGGGCGGGCGGGCGAGATCTTCTACCGCGACCGCTGGGCGCACGACAAGATCGTCCGGTCCACCCACGGGGTGAACTGCACGGGCTCCTGCTCGTGGAAGGTCTACGTCAAGGACGGGATCATCACCTGGGAGACCCAGGAGACCGACTATCCGACGGCCGGCCCCGACCGCCCCGAGTACGAGCCCCGCGGCTGCCCGCGCGGAGCGGCGTTCTCCTGGTACACCTACCACCCGACCCGGGTGCGTTACCCGTACGCGCGGGGCGTCCTCGTGGAGATGTACCGCGAGGCCCGCAGGCGGCTCGGCGACCCGGTCCTGGCCTGGGCGGACGTCGTGGGCGACCCGGAGCGGCGGCGCCGCTACCAGCAGGCGCGCGGCAAGGGCGGGCTGGTGCGCACCACCTGGGACGAGGCGCTGGAGATGATCGCCGCGGCCCACGTGCACACCATCAAGGAGCACGGTCCCGACCGGATCGTGGGGTTCACCCCGATCCCTGGACAGTCGATGCTGTCCCACGCGATCGGGACCCGGTTCCTGTCGCTGATCGGCGGCCAGGCGCTGTCGTTCTACGACTGGTACGCCGACCTGCCGGTCGCCTCCCCGCAGGTCTTCGGCGACCAGACCGACGTGCCGGTGTCCGGCGACTGGTGGGACGCGGCCTACCTGATGATGTGGGGCTCCAACGTCCCCGTCACCCGCACGCCGGACGCGCACTGGATGGTCGAGGCCCGCTACAACGGCCAGAAGGTGGTCGTGGTCTCTCCCGATTACGCCGACAACAGCAAGTTCGCCGACGACTGGCTGCATCCCCATCCCGGCACCGACGGCGCGCTGGCCCACGCGATGGGCCAGGTGATCCTGCGCGAGTGCTTCGTCGAGCGGCAGGTGCCGTACTTCCTCGACTACGTACGCCGTTTCACCGACATGCCGTTCCTCGTCCGGCTGGAGGAGAAGGACGGCGCGTACGTCCCGGGCCGGTTCCTGCGCGCGACCGACCTCGGCGGGGCGCACGCCGCGGCCGAGCACGCCGAGTGGCGCACGGCGCTGCTGGACGAGGTCACCGGCGACGTGGTCGTCCCCTCGGGCTCCGTCGCCGACCGCTGGTCGCACGAGGACGGACGCTGGAACCTCGACCTCGGTGGCGTCGTGCCCCGGCTCACCCTGCACGGCCTGCCCGGCGCCGTGGGCGCCGAGGTGCTGCTGCCCCGCTTCGACACCGCCGACGGATCGGGGGCGGTGCTCCGGCGCGGCGTCCCCGCCAGGCGGCTGACGCCCGGGGGCCCGCTGGTCACCACCGTGTACGACCTGATGCTGGCCCGCTACGGCGTCGGCCGCGACGGCCTGCCCGGCGACTGGCCGACCGGCTACGACGACGCGGCCTCCCCGGGCACCCCGGCCTGGCAGGAGTCGATCACCTCGGTGCCGGCCGCCGCGGCGATCAGGACCGCCCGCGAGTTCGCCACGACCGCCGAGAGCACCAACGGCCGCTGCATGATCCTCATGGGGGCCGGCACCAACCACTGGTTCCATTCGGAGACCACGTACCGCAACTTCATCACGCTGCTGCTGATCACCGGCTGCATCGGACGCAACGGCGGCGGCTGGGCCCACTACGTCGGCCAGGAGAAGTGCCGCCCGCTCACCGGCTGGACCACGCTGGCCACGGCGAACGACTGGAAGCGGCCGAGCCGGCAGATGATCGGCACCGGCTTCTACTTCCTCAACACCGACCAGTGGCGCTACGACCACTTCCGCGCCGACGCCCTGGCCTCGCCGCTCGGCAAGGGGCACTTCGCGGGGATGACGGCGGTCGACATCCTGGCCCAGTCGGCCAGGCTCGGCTGGATGCCCTCCTACCCGACCTTCGACCGCAACCCGCTGGACCTGGCCGACGAGGCCCGCGCCTCCGGCCGGGACCCGGGCGAGCACGTCGCGGGGGAGCTGGCGGCGGGCCGGCTGAAGTTCTGCGCCGAGGACCCGGACCATCCGGACAACTGGCCACGCATCCTCATCGCGTGGCGAGCCAACCTGCTGGGCTCGTCCGCGAAGGGCGCCGAGTACTTCCAGCGCCACCTGCTGGGCACGCACAGCAACCTGCGGGCCACCGAGGCGCCCGAGGACGTCCGGCCGCGCGACGTGCGCTGGCGCGACCCGGCCCCCGAAGGCAAGCTCGACCTGCTGCTCTCGCTGGACTTCCGGATGACGTCCACGACCCTGCTGTCCGACATCGTGCTGCCGGCCGCGACCTGGTACGAGAAACACGATCTGAACTCGACCGACATGCACCCGTACGTGCACTCGTTCAACCCGGCGGTGGAGCCGCCCTGGCAGGCCCGCACCGACTTCGAGATCTTCAACGACATCGCCGACGTCGTGTCCGAGCTGGCCGGCCGCCATCTGGGCACCCGGCACGACCTGGTGGCCACGCCCTTCCAGCACGACACGCCCGGCGAACTGGGCAACCCCACGGGGGTCGCGCAGGACTGGCGGGCCGACGGTTCGACCCCGGTCCCCGGCCGGACCATGCCGAGCGTGACCATCGTCGAGCGGGACTACACGGCGATCTCCGCCCAGATGCGCACCCTCGGCCCGCTCGCCGCGTCCAAGGGCGTGCCCTGCAAGGGCGTCACCTACCAGGTGGACCACGAGATCAGGCAGCTCGGCCTGGCGAACGGCGTCGCGCGCGGCGGCCCCGCCGACGGCCTGCCGCTGATCGACACCGGCAAGAAGGCGTGCGAGGCGATCCTGGCGCTGTCCGGGTCGACCAACGGGCGGCTCTCCGACCAGGGGTTCCACACCCTGGCCAGGAAGGTGGGCGGCAGCGGCGGGCTGGCCGGGCTCGCCGCCGCCGACGCCGGCCTTCGCATCAACTACGCCGCCACCCAGGCGCATCCGCAGACCACCATCACCAGCCCCGAGTGGGCGGGCATCGAGACCGCGGAACGCCAGTACAGCGCCTTCACCATCAACACCGAGCACGGCAAGCCGTGGCACACCCTGACCGGCCGGATGCACTTCTTCCTCGACCACGACTGGATCGCCGAGCTCGGCGAGAACCTGCCGACGTACCGGCCGCCGCTGAACATGCACCGGCTGTTCGGGGAGCCCGTCCTCGGCCCGGACGGCGCGCGGGAGGTGACCGTGCGCTACCTCACCCCGCACAACAAGTGGTCCATCCACTCGGAGTACCAGGACAACCTCATCATGCTGTCGCTGTCGCGGGGCGGTCAGGTCATCTGGATCAGCCCGCAGGACGCCGAGGCGATCGGCGTCGCCGACAACGACTGGATCGAGGCGGTCAACCGCAACGGCGTCGTGGTCGCCCGGGCCATCGTGTCCTACCGGATGCCGGCCGGCACGGTCTACATGCACCACGCCCAGGACCGCGTCATCGCCGTCCCGAAGAGCGAGACCACCGGACGGCGGGGCGGCATCCACAACTCGCTGACCCGGGTGCTCGTCAAACCCACCCATTTCATCGGCGGGTACGCCCAGCTCTCCTTCTTCCCCAACTACATGGGCCCGGTCGGCACCCAGCGTGACGAGGTCACGGTGATCCGGCGGCGGGCACAGAAGGTCGAGTACTGATGCGCGTCATGGCCCAGATCTGCATGGTGATGAACCTCGACAAGTGCATCGGGTGCCACACCTGCTCGGTCACCTGCAAGCAGACGTGGACGAGCCGCCCCGGCGTCGAGTACGTGTGGTTCAACAACGTGGAGACGCGCCCCGGGCAGGGCTACCCGCGCCGCTACGAGGACCAGGAACGCTGGCGCGGCGGCTGGAAGCTGACCGCGCGGGGCCGGCTCGTCCCCAAGGCGGGCGGCCGGGCGCGGCGGCTGGCGAGCATCTTCGCCAACCCGCTGCTGCCCAACATCCGCGACTACTACGAGCCGTGGACCTACGACTACAACGCCCTGTTCGACACCCCCGCCGGTGACGACTTCCCGGTGGCGGCGCCGCGCTCGCTCATCAGCGGCGAGAAGATGGACACCATCACCTGGTCGGCGAACTGGGACGACAACCTGGGCGGCATGCCGGAGCACGAGGCCGAAGACGTCGTCCTGCAGCGGATCCAGGACAAGGTGCGCATGGAGCTGGAACAGACCTTCATGTTCTACCTGCCGCGCATCTGCGAGCACTGCATCAACCCGTCGTGCGTGGCGTCCTGCCCGTCCGGCGCGCTCTACAAGCGCCTGGAGGACGGGATCGTGCTGGTCGACCAGGACCGCTGCCGCGGCTGGCGGATGTGCGTCACGGGCTGCCCGTACAAGAAGATGTACTTCAACCACCGCACCGGCAAGGCCGAGAAGTGCACCTTCTGCTTCCCGCGCATCGAGGTCGGCCAGCCCACCGTCTGCTCCGAGACGTGCGTCGGCCGGCTGCGCTACATCGGCGTGCTGCTCTACGACGCCGACCGGGCGCCGGCCGCCGCGGCCACCCCGCGCGAGCAGGACCTCTACCCGGCGCAGCTCGACCTGTTCCTCGACCCGCACGACCCGGACGTCCGGCGCGCGGCCGAGGCGGCGGGCATCCCGCACGACTGGATCCAGGCGGCCCGCCGCTCGCCCGTCTACGACCTCATCGCCACCTACGGCGTGGCGCTGCCGCTGCATCCGGAGTACCGCACGCTGCCGATGGTCTGGTACGTGCCCCCGCTGTCGCCCGTGGTCGAGGCGATCACCGCCTCGGGCCACGACGGCGAGGACCACCGGAACCTGTTCGGCGCCATCGACACGCTCCGCATCCCGGTCTCCTACCTGGCCGAGCTCTTCACGGCGGGCGACCCGGCCCCCGTCGAGCTGGCGCTGCGGCGGCTGGCCGCGATGCGCTCCCACCGGCGGCGGATCAACCTGGGCGAGCCGGTGGACCCGGAGATCGCCGCCTCGGTCGGGTTCGACGTCGAGAAGCTGGACAGCATGTTCCGGCTGCTCTCCCTGGCGAAGTACGAGGAACGCTACGTCATCCCGACCGCCGCGGCCGGGGACGTACGAAACCTGGAGGAGACCGCGCTGAGCGGATGCAGCCTCGACTACGAGGGCGGCCCGGGGATGGGCGGCACCGAGTCGTCGGGGCCGTTCGGCGAGGCGTCGGGCCGGCCGGCGCCCCTGTCCGTGGAGACCTTCCACGGCCTGCGCGAACGCCAGACCTCGGAGGAGGCCGCCGAGACCGGCGGCCACCGGGGCCGGATCAACCTGCTCAACTGGGACGGCCGCGGCCTTCCCGAAGGGCTGTTCCCGTACCGGTCGAAGGGCGGCGACGGGCACCGGGGCGGCCGGGTGGACAAGGGCGAGGGGCTGGGCGCAGAACCGGGCGAGATCAGCGAGCGACGCGAGCGCGGGGAGTCGTGATGAAGGCACCGTGGACCTCGCGGCGATCCTCGTTGTCCGCCGACGGCGTGGCCGTGGTGCGCCGGGCGGCCGGGCTGTGCCTGCGCTACCCCGACCGGACCCTGTTCGACCGGCTGCCGCTGATCAGGGCCGCGCTCGCCGAGACCGGCGCGCACCCGCCGGCGGCGGCCGTCGCCGCGTTCGCCGAGCACCTGGCGGGCCAGGAGCCGCTGCAGGCGGAGGAGCACTACGTGGCGGTCTTCGACCTGCGCAACCGCCGCTCGCTGTACCTGACCTGGTGGACCGACGGCGACACCCGCCGCCGGGGGTTCTCCCTCGCCGCGATCAAGGAGCGCTACCGGGCGCACGGCCTGACGCCGCCGGGCAGCGACGAACTGCCCGACTACCTGCCCGTCGTCCTCGAGTACGCGACCCTGGAGCGCGAGGACGGCACGAAGCTGCTCCAGGAACACCGGGCCGGGCTCGAACTGCTGAAGTTCGCCCTGGTCAAAGCCGCCACGCCGTACGCGGGCCTGCTCGAAGCGGTGTGCGGCACGCTGCCCGGGGCCTCTCCGCGCACCCCCGAGGAGGCCGCCAGGATGGCCCGCCGCCCGCTCGGCGGCGGTCCCGAACTGGTCGGGCTGGGCGCCGTCGGACTCCCCTCGCCGCATCCCGTCACCACCACCGGGGGTCTCCAGTGATCTCGCCCATCGACGTCTTCCTGTGGGGCGCGTTCCCCTACATCGCCGTGGCGATCCTCGTCACCGGCCTCATCTGGCGCTACCGCTACGACAAGTTCGGCTGGACGACCCGCTCGTCGGAGCTGTACGAGTCGCGGATGCTGCGGTGGGGCAGCCCGATGTTCCACGTCGGCCTGCTCATCGTGCTGATGGGCCACCTCCTCGGCCTGTTCATCCCGGCGAGCTGGACCGCCGCGCTGGGGGTCAGCGAGACGGTCTACAGCTTCATGGCGCTCTCGCTCGGCATCGCCGCCGGCGTGCTCACCTACGCCGGCATCGCCCTGCTCGTCTGGCGGCGGCGCACCACCGGGCCCGTCTTCCTGGCCACGACCGTCAACGACAAGATCATGTACATCTTCCTGGTCGCGGCGCTGACGCTCGGGCTGGCCACGACGCTGATCAACACCTCGACGCTGCACTACAACTACCGCATCGACGTCTCGCCCTGGGTGCGCAGCCTCTTCGTGTTCCAGCCCGAGGTGGCGCTCATGGCCCGCACGCCGGTCGAGTACCGGATCCACGCGATCTCCGGGCTGCTGCTGTTCGCGATCGTGCCGTTCACCCGGCTGGTCCACGCCTTCGCCGCGCCCGTGCAGTACCTGTTCAGGCCGTACATCGTCTACCGCGCCCGCGACCCGCGCAACATCGGCACCGCCGCGCTCCGGCCGGGATGGAAGCGGAGCGACGTATGACCCGGGGGGCGAAGCCCTACTACCTGGAGTCGCTGGAGGACCGGTATCCCAGGTGGGCGGTGCGTTCGCTCTACACGGGCGTCAACAGCTTCGTCTCGATCTTCCTCATGGCGATCATCGCCTACAACACCGACGCCCCGTTCGTCTTCCCGTCGCTGGGGCCCACGGCCTTCCTGCTCTTCCACACGCCGCTCGCGGCCGCCTCCTCGCCGCACAACGCCCTGGTCGGCCACCTCATAGGCGTCCTGGCCGGCTGGTTCTCGCTGGCGGTGACCGGCCTGCTCGCCGTGCCGCCCGACCTGGAGAAGATCGACTGGCAGCGGATCCTGGCCTGCGCCATCGCGCTCGGCCTGACCTGCGGGCTGATGCCGGTCTTCCAGGCCTCGCATCCGCCGGCCGGCGCGACCACCCTGATCGTCTCGCTGGGCCTGATCCGGACCCCGGAACACCTGCTGATCATGATGGCCGCGGTGCTCGTCATCGTCCTGCAGGGCTTCGTCATCAACCGGCTGGCCGGGCTGCCCTACCCGATCTGGCGCAAGCCGAGCGCCGTGCCGTAGAGGCGGGCCGCCCTGATCCTGATCACCAGCCGCCGGTCGGCGACCATCCGGCGCAGGAACGCCCCCTCGTCCGCCGGATCGGTCAGCCCCGCCTGCATGGCGAGCAGTTCCCTGCCCACCTCGTCCCCGGGCTCGCTGGTCACCGGTGACAGCTCCGCCGAGCCCTCGGCCACGGCGTACGCGCCGAAGTCGGTGCTGGCGACGTACAGCGCGCAGCGCGGGTCCCGGTGGAGCCGGCGCACCTTCGCGCGGTCGGCGAGGGTCGGGATGCGCACGACGCGCTGGTCGGCGTCCCAGCGGTAGAGCACGGTGGACAGGAGGGGGCGGCCGTTCTCCTCGCCGGTGGCCAGCGCGCCGAAGCGTTGCCGGCCGAGCAGCGCGGAGAGCTCGTCGTCGGCGAGCGCGCGGAACGCCTGGTCCGCGTCCGGCGCGTACTGCTCCGACACCTGCCACCCCCGTCCGCATTGCCCAGATATCACCCTATCCCTAGCTGCCGGTTCAACGTCTGGACATCGGAGATCACCCAGTATTCGGCGAACCTGCCGTTCTCGGCCCGGAGGAGGTCGTGGCCGCTGAAGGCGACCCGGGTGCCCGGCTCGGCGGTCGCTCCGGGCAGGCCGCCCCGGTACGTGCCGGCGAACGTCCACCGCGCGGCGACCTGGTCCCCGTCCACGAGCGGCCCCACGTCGAGGGTGACGGAGACGTCCTCGAACGGCGCGTGCCCCTGCCGCAGCGCCTCGGCCAGCCCGTCGGGGCCGTGGACGTCCATGCCGGGCCAGTGCCCGGTGAAGCCGGGGGTGACCAGGTCGTGGGCGAGCGCGAAGTCGCCGTTCCACAGGTCGAGCAGCCATCGTCGGTACAGTTCAGCGATCATGTGGGCCCCCTACCCGCATACCGATAAGTTACGAATCGTGAACCTTGCTATTACCAGCGGATATGTCGTACCTGTCGATGGCGATCCTATCGACGGCGGCACCGTCCTCATCAAGAACGGGAAGATCGCCGAAGTCGGCGCGGACGTCCGGATCCCCGAAGGCTGCGCGATCGTGGACGCCGCGGGCGCGTGGGTGCTGCCCGGGTTCGTCGAGGCCCACGGACACCTCGGCGTGCACGAGGAGGCCGAGGGGTGGGCCGGCAGCGACACCAACGAGATGACCGACCCCAACGGCGCCCGGCTGCGCGCGCTCGACGCGATCAACCCCGCTGACCTGGCCTTCGCCGACGCCCTGTCCGGCGGCGTCACCACCGCGGTGATCAAGCCGGGCTCCGGCAACCCGATCGGCGGCCAGACCGTCGCCGTCAAGTGCTGGGGCAGGTCCGTCGACGAGATGCTGGTCAAGGAGCCGGCGAGCGTCAAGAGCGCGCTCGGCGAGAACCCCAAGCGCGTCTACGGCGACCAGAAGAAGCTGCCCTCCACCCGGCAGGGCGTCGCCGCGGTGATCCGCGACGCGTTCATGAAGGCCCAGGACTACAGGGCGAGGAAGGACGCGGCGGCCCGCGAGGACAAGCCGTTCGACCGCGACGGCACGATGGAGGTCCTCGTCCGCGTGCTCGACGGCGAGCTGCCCTGGTGCCAGCACACCCACCGGGCCGACGACATCGCCACCGCGCTGCGCCTGGCCGACGAGTTCGGCTACCGGCTGATCATCAACCACGGCACCGAGGGGCACCTGCTGGCCGACGTCCTGGCCGAGCGGAACGTGCCGGTGATCATCGGGCCGCTGTTCACCAGCCGTTCGAAGGTCGAGCTGCGTCAGCGCTCGCTGCGCAACCCCGGCGTGCTCGCGCGGGCCGGCGTCGAGCTCGCGATCACCACCGACCATCCCGTGGTGCCGATCCACTTCCTCGTCCACCAGGCCACCCTGGCGGTCAAGGAAGGGCTCGACGCGGCCGAGGCGCTGCGCTCGATCACCGTCAACCCGGCCCGCATCATGGGCCTCGCCGACCGGGTCGGTGCGCTGCGCCCCGGGCTCGACGGTGACGTGGTGATCTGGTCCGGCGACCCCCTGGACGTGATGAGCCGGGCGCTGAGGGTGTTCATCTCGGGCCGGGAGGTGTATTCGTACACGGAGGGTGAGGCGACGGTGGCGGACCCGTACTACCGGGAATCAAGCGGCCGTTAAGCGCTTGTCGATGGGCGGAGCGCATAGTGGGCGGACCGATGGGAAGAGAGGCACCACCATGACAGCACCGACGCTCGCCCAGCGCCCCAGCAAAGCCCTGCTGATCGGACTGGTCGTCTCGGGGCTCCTCGCGCTCGTCACGCTGGCGGTCATGCTGGTCGCGGGCGGTCCCGTCGGGTTCGGGCTGTCCATGCTGCTCGCGCTCGCGCCCCTGCCGGTGCTGCTCGCCGCGGTGCTCTCCCTCGACCGGCTGGAACCGGAGCCGAAGCTGCACCTCGCCTTCGCGTTCGCGTGGGGCGCGGGGGTGGCGATCGTCCTCGGCATCGCCCTGACCTTCCTCGGCCAGGAGTGGGTGCGGACCGGTTACGGCAACGCGGTCGCGGAGAGCGTCGGCACCGTCTACCTCGCCCCCGTGATCGAGGAGGCGCTCAAGGGCGCCGCCCTGCTGCTGCTCCTGCGCCGCCGCCAGGAGATCGACGGCCTGACCGACGGCATCGTGTACGCCTCCATGACCGGCCTCGGCTTCGCCGCCGTGGAGAACGTCGGCTACTACCTGCTCGCGTTCGGCGCGGACGGGCCGGGCGCGGCGATCCAGCTCTTCGTGGTGCGAGGGCTGATCGACCCGCTCGGCCACCCGATCTACACCTCGCTGATCGGCCTCGGCGTCGCCTACGCGATCACCCGCCGCACGACCTTCAGGTACGCCATGATCCCGCTGGGCTACCTCGGCGCGGTCTTCCTGCACGCCCTGTGGAACGGCGCCGCCAGCACGGGCTCGCTCGCCTGGCTGGGCGGCGCCTACCTGGTGATCATGGCGACGCTCGTCACGCTGGTCGTCGTGACCGTGAACGAGCGCCGCCACCTCGTCGCCAAGATGGCCCTCTACCTGCCGATCTACCAGGACACCGGGCTGATCTCCGACGCCGACGTCCGCATGCTCACCACGCTCCCGGCGCGCAAGGCGGCCCGCAAGTGGGCCAGGCGGATGGGCCTCGGCCGGGCCATGGGCGACTACCAGCAGGCCGCGACCGAGCTGACCATGCTCCACCTGCGGGCCGAGCGGAGAGAGCTGGACCCGCTCAGGTTCCAGGTGGAGCGGGACGCCTACCTGGGGGTCATGGCCCAGGCGCGGCGCTGGTGATCAGGCTCCCGTCAGTGCCGGAGTGACCAGGCGGCGACGGCCGTCACGGCACTGAGCGCGACGCAGGCGGCCACCGCCACGGCCGCGCCGCGCGCCGGGCCCAGAGCCCCGACGACCGCGGCCACGCCGGCCGCGCCGAGGGACGAGCCGACGTACCTGGCGGTGTTGTTGGCCCCCGACCCCATGCTCACGCGGTGCGCCGGCACGCTCTCGACGGCCAGATGGGTGATCGCCGAGTTGATCAGGCCGGACCCGGCGCCGCTCACGGCCAGCCCGGCGACGACCAGCGGCAGCGACAGCGCCGCGCCCACGCCGAGCAGGGCGGCGAACCCGGCCGCCGTCAGCGCGAGCCCCAGCGCCAGCCGCGCGGCCGAGCCCAGCCGGACGTGCCGGGTCAGCAGCGAGCCCGCGAACGACAGCCCCGACCAGACCGCGAACAGCAGCGCCGTGTCCAGCGCCGTCAGCCCGTGCGCCACCTGCAGCACGGTCGGCAGGTAGCTGAGCAGCCCCACGATCGCCGCCCCGACGACCAGCGCCGACCCCGTGGCCAGCAGGAACGCCGGTCGCCGGAACAGCGCCAGGTCCAGCAGCGGCTCCGCCCGCCGCCGCTCCACCGCCACGAACGCCGCCAGCAGCAGCACCGCCAGCGCGAACGCGGCCGGCACCACGGGCCGCGCCCAGCCCGCCCGGCCCTCGGTCACCCCGGCGACCAGCGCCGCCACGCCCAGGCTGAGCAGCACCACGCCGGGCACGTCGAAGCGGCGCGGCGCGGGGGAGCGCGACTCCTCCAGCCGCCGGGCCGCGGTGACCGCCAGCGCCGCGGCCGAGAACGCCATCAGCGCGTAGGCCGCGCGCCAGCCGGTCAGCGCGGCGAGCGCGCCGGACAGCAGCGGGCCGAGCAGGGTGCCGAGGCCCATCATGGCGCCGTACCTGCCGGTTGCGTGCACCCGTTCCGGCCCGGCCGGGAAGGCGTGTCCGACGATGCCGAGGCTCGCGGCCAGCATCGCCGCGCTCGCCCCGCCCTGGACGAGCCGGGCGGCCACGAACACCGCCACCGACGGGGCCGCCGCGGCCACGGCGCTCGCGGCGGCCAGCGCGAGCGAGCCCGCGACGAGCACCCGCCTGCGGCCGTGGTCGTCGGCCAGCCCGCCGGAGACCAGCAGCAGCGACGACAGCCCGAGCGCGATCGAGCCGAGCATCCACACCGGCCCGCTCGGGCCCGCCTCCAGCTCCCGGGCCATCTCCGGCAGCGTCACCATCGGCAGCGTGAAGTTGGCCAGCACCAGCAGCGGCGCCGCCGAGGCCACGGCCAGGACGCCGGGCCGCGCGACCCTAGTCGGTTCGGTCAATGAACTCATAGCGCGGGACGGTATCACGGTTCGGTGAATGAACTAACATGGGCGGCATGGCGCTCGGCAAGAACTACGACGGCCAGGACTGCTCCTTCGCCAAGACCCTGGAGGTGCTCGGCGAGCGCTGGACGCTGCTCGTGATCCGCGACGCGATGTGCGGCGTACGCCGCTTCGCCGACTTCCAGGCCCATCTCGACATCCCCAAGGCCGTGCTGTCCCAGCGGCTGAGCGCGCTCGTCGAGGCCGGCGTGCTCGAACGGCGCCGCTACCAGGACGCGCCGCCCCGCGACGAGTACGTCCTGACCCCCATGGGCCGCGAGCTGTGGGTCCCGGTGCTGGCCCTCGCCCAGTGGGGCGAGCGCCACCTGGCCGCCCACGGCCCCCGGCGGCTCTACCACCACGTCACCTGCGGCTCCCTGCTGGAGCCCTGCTCGGTCTGCGGGACGTGCGGGCGGAGCGTGCCGCTGGAGGAGGTCGAGGTGCGGCCGGGGCCGGGGCTGCGCGACGACACGCGTACGGACCTGGTCAGTCTCGCCCTTCGGTCGCCCCACAGGATGCTCGCCCCGATCCCCTGACAAGATGGGGGAAACCCCCGAAGGGAGATCGCATGAGCTGGGCGGAAATCGGGTCGGAGGCCGAGCTGCGCGAGCTGCTCGGTGACGTCATGCCGAGGGCGGCGACCAAGGAGCGGACGCGGCTGCACGAACGCGACCGCCAGTGGCTGGCCGCCTCGCCGTTCTGCCTGATCGCCACCTCCGACGAGCGGGGCGCCTGCGACGTCTCGCCCAAGGGCGACCCGACCGGGTTCGTCCACGTGCTGGACGACACCACGATCGCCATCCCCGACCGGCCGGGCAACCGCCGCGCCGACGGCTTCCTCAACATCCTGCGCAACCCGCACGTCGGACTGATCTTCCTGATCCCCGGCCGCAACGAGACCCTGCGGATCAACGGCCGCGCCCGGCTCGTCCGCGAGGCCCCGTTCCTCGACGAGCTGGTCGTGAAGGGCCACCGCCCGCACCTGGCGATCGTCGTCGAGATCGAGCAGATCTTCTTCCACTGCGCGAAGGCGTTCCTGCGCTCGTCGCTCTGGAAGCCCGAGACCTGGGGCGACGACCTGCCTTCGCACGCGCGCATCGTCAAGGAGGTGCAGAAGGTGGAGGAGTCGCTGGAGGAGCTGGAGACCTACTACGGCCCGGGGTACGTCAAGAAGTTGTACGCCTCGTAGGTCAGGCGGCGGGCGCCGGGCCGCCGGGGAAGCGGATGACGTTGCGGCCGGTGTAGGCCCGCAGGTCGACGACCTTGGGATCGACGGGGGGCTTGCGGCGGCGGTCTGCCGAACGGATGTCGCGGACCTTGTGCCTGGCGATGTGTGGCGGCACCACCACAAGCCTCTTCATCGTCAACCCCCCGTGATGTTTTTGTTACTGATGTTGTCTACCGATACCCCCGTAAGTTCGGTGTAAGAAGGTCCGGCCGGCCGAAAGGCCGGCCGGGGCGCGGCGCGGTCAGGTGCCGGGCGTGAGCCGGGCGGTCACCCCGATCCGGTTCCAGGCGTTGATCATCGCGATCGCCGCGATCAGCAGCGCGAGCTGCTTGTCGTCGTAGTGCTCGCGGGCCTGCTCCCACACCGCGTCCGGCACGGCCTCCCGGTCGGGCAGCCGGGTGGCCTCCTCCGTGAGCGCCAGCGCGGCCCGCTCGGCCGGGGTGAACACCGTGGCCTCGCGCCAGGCGGCCACCATCCAGAGGCGCTCGTCGCTCTCGCCGGCCTTCTTCATGTCGCGGCTGTGCATGTCCACGCAGTAGGCGCAGCCGTTGATCTGGCTGGCCCGCAGCTTCACCAGCTCGAAGGTGGCGGTGGGCAGCTCGCTGCCGCGCAGGATCTTCTCCACCTCCAGGAAGTGGTGGTAGATGTCGGGCACGTGCTTGGTGAGATTGATCCGCTGGCTCATGGCCGGCCTCCCGTAGGTGTTTCGCGCTTACGGGTGGTGGACGGGACAGGCCGCCGCGATGTGACAACTCGGGCGGAAAATCCTAGCCCTTGCAGTTGCCCCAGCTCTGGCGGCCGCCCCACGCCTCGACGCGGTTGTCCGGGTCGCGGGTCCAGCCGGCGTAGCGGACGCACTTCCAGCTTCCCGCCAGGTGGCCGGTCTCGGCGTAGTAGCGGTATTTCTGCGCGTCCTGCGACCTGCCGCCGCCGCGCACCTCCAGGTACGCGCCGGTGACGGAGCGCACGCCCCGGTAGGCGGTCTTGATCGCGGCCACGCAGTTGTCGCCGCTGCGCTTGTTGTACATCAGGTAGACGTGCCCGAAAACGGCGCCGTCGCGCGTCTTCATCGCGCGGTGACCGTCCTTGACCCGGTGGAAGCCGGGGCCGCAGATCCGCTCCGGAGTGTACGGAGCCGCGGCGGCATAGGCGGAGGAGGGAAGCACGGCGAGCCCGGCGGCGGCCAGGGCGGCCGCGAGGACGGTACGTGTGAGCACGGTCATCCCTTCATCGGGAGAACAGGGTCGGCGACGATCTTTACTGCGTCTCGACCATGAAGGCAAACGGAGACCGGGGCAAAACAGCCCGAATATGGCGGTTCCTTGGGCAGGGCGTATGCCCTGACCGGGTAGTTCCCCGGCGGAGCGACTACGAGGGGAACCACCATGGCCATCTGCGAGACCTGCGGCAACGACTACGACATGGCGTTCGAGGTGCACGCGCAGGGAGCGGTGCACACCTTCGACTGCTTCCAGTGCGCCATCGAGTCGATGGCGCCGATCTGCGAGCACTGCGGCACCAAGGTGATCGGCCACGGCGTCCAGTCGGGCGAGCATTGGTACTGCTGCGCGCACTGCGCCCGCCAGGAGGGCAGCGAAGGCATCGTCGACCGGGTGATGGCGGGCAGCGCCACCCCCTGACCCCGCCCCGGCTACGGCAGCAGGGGACGCAGCCGCGCGACCGCCTCCGCCAGCGGCTCCGCCGGCACCGGAACGGCGAGGTCGAGCGTCACGTCGCCGTCCCGGTGCTCCCACACGCCCGCGACCCGCCCCTCGTGCACGACCACGGGGGAGATCCAGCCCGCCTGGCGGCTCACCCTGGCCTTGAGCTCCGGCGGGATGAGCGGGGCGAGCGTGCGCGGCGCGCCCAGAATGTACTGGTCGAACCCCGGCAGCAGGTGCACCGCCGCCGACGGGCGGCCCGCGGCCAGCTCGTCCACGTGCTCCGACAGCGCGAGCAGCGTGAGCCCGTCATCGGTCTCGACCTCGGTCAGCTCGGGCGCGAGCGCGCGGAACCAGCCCTTCAGCACCGCCTTGCGCGCCGTCCCGCCGAACAGCCACGAGTCGAACATCTCCGGCGTCGCCGGGCCGTGCGCGCCGAGGAAGGCGCGCGCCACCCGCACGCCGGCCTCCTCCTGCGGCGGCAGCTCGCCCGGCCAGCCCGGCAGCCAGCCGGCGGGGGTGGTGAAGGTCACCCTGCCCTCGCGCGGCGGGCCGTAGCACAGCTCGCCCAGGCGGCTGAGCGGCTTGAGCAGCGCGCCCCAGCCGGACCCCAGCGCCTCGCGCAGCCGGGTCCGGCCGGTCACCGTGACCACGGCCTCGACCAGCTCCTCCCGGGTCAGCGGCGCGCCCTTCAGCGCCTCGGGAACCGCCTCCATGATCGCGCCGACCTCGTCGGCCGTCACCCCGTGGCCCCGCTGCCACGACCCCTTCTCCCAGAACCGCAGCGTCGCGAGCGCCGCGCAGTAGGAGGCCAGCTCGTCGGCGGGCACCAGGTGGAGGGTGCCGCCGCGCATGAGCCAGGTCTTGGCCAGCGTGCGCTCGGACCACAGGGCGCGGGCCACCTCCCCGCGCTCCGGCTCCGCCTGCCGGACCGCCACCGCCAGCTCCGCCGACGAGGCCACCTGCGCCTGCACGCCGCACAGCCGCCGGGCCACGCTCACGGCGTCGCCACCGTCGGCGCCGCTCACGAACTGCCTGCGCAGCCGCCAGGCGAGGATCTGCCCCCAGCTCACCCGAGTCGTCATCCGCCTTTTCTACCGGACCCCGCCGGCATCCGGCGCGGCGGGAGCACGGGGTCAGGCCGTGAAGCCGATGTTCTCGTAGCGCAGGTCGTAGAAGCCGCGCGCCCCCACGTTGGCCAGCGTCTCCTTCACGGCCACGTTCTGCGGGCGCTGGTAGAGGGGCAGGACGTTGACCTCCTGCCACAGCAGCCGGTCGGCGGCGTTGGCGAGCGCGCGTCCCTCGGCCGGGTCCAGGCTCTGCGCGGCCCGGCTCATGGCCTCGTCGATGGCCGCCGATCCGGTGCGGCCGAAGTTGGCGTTCCACGTCTTGCCGTCGGGCGCGTTCGCGTAGATGCCGTAGCTGCTGGACACGGGGTAGGGCGTGCCGATGTAGGAGAAGGGCGTGATGTCGAAGTTGCCGGGGATGACGTAGCTGGTGAAGAAGTCGGCGCTGGGCACCGACCGGATGGTGAGCTTCACCCCGATCTGGGCGAGCATGGTCTGCGCCAGCTCTCCCTCCTGCTTGCTGAGCTGCACCCCGGACGGCACCACGAAGCGCAGCTCCAGCGGCTTGCCGTTCTTCTGCCGCACCGCGCCGTTGAGCCGCCAGCCGGCCGCGTCGAGGAGCTGCCGCGCCCGCGCGGGGTTGTAGGCCCCGTGCTCGCCGGCGTTGTCCTGGTAGCCCTCCTGGGTGTTCATGAAGAAGTGGTTGTCGAGCAGCGTGATCGGCCAGTCGAGGCCCTGCAGGTCGGACTGCGCGATCGCCTGCCGGTTGATGCCGAGCTGCACCGCCCTGCGCACGTCGCGGTCGCGCAGCAGCTCGCTGGAGCCGTTGAAGGTGAAGTGCCGGAAGTCGGGCCCGGCCGCCTGCCGCACCTGCGCGCCCGAGGTGGCCCTGGCCCGCGCGTAGTCGGGCGCGGACGGGCCCACGTCGATGACGTCGAGCTCGCCGTTGCTGAACGCGCCGATCAGCGAGTCCTGCTCCGCCGCCCGGTAGATGATCCTGTCGAGCTTGGCCCGGTCACCCCACCAGGCGTCGTCCCGCACCAGCGTGACCGTCTTGGCCGTCTGGTCGAACCCGCCGAACTTGAACGGCCCCGCCGTCACCGGGATCCTGTTGAGCCACCCGGTGTTGAACGCCTCCGGCGAGGAGTTGGCGGAGGCCGGCAGCAGCGGCGCGAACAGCGACTGCCAGTCGCCGAACGGCCGCGCGAACGTCACCACCACCTCGTGGTCGTCCTTGCCCCGCGCCACCTCCGCGATGTCCTGGTAGCCGGTCGCCGAGGCGATGCGGTAGGCGGGGTCCTTGCCGTTGAGCGCCCGCCACTGGGCCTGGTAGTCGGCCCAGGTGATCGGCTTGCCGTCGGACCAGCGCGCCTTCGGGTTGAGCGTGTAGGTGACGACCTGCCGCGGCCGCCGCGCCGTGACCTCGGCGTCGAGCACGTAGTTGCGGTCCGGCGCGATCTCGGCCTTCTCGTCGGAGACGAACGGCGTCGGCAGCAGCGCGTTGCTGACCGCCGCCGCCACCGCCAGGTTGCCGTCGACGTGGTTGCGGTTCCACTGCGCGGGCAGCTCGTTGATGCCCCACCGCAGGGTGCCGCCCTCCCTGACCTGCGCGCGCGGGCGCGGGTTGATGTCGAACGCCCTGATCGTACGGTCGTCGCCGGGACCTCGGGCGCCCCCCGCGCCGCCGCCAGGGCGCTCCCCGCAGCCCGCCAGGGCCAGCGGCGCGGCCACGGCCAGGGCGAGGACGAGACGTGCTGCTTTCATCGGGCGTTCCTCCTGGTCTGGACGACGACACGCCTCTCGGCGTAATGGCAGGCCGCGCCGTGGTCCTCGCCCAGCGTCCGCACGTCGGGCTCCACCTGGACGCAGAGCCCGCGCTCGTCGTCGGTGAGCTCGGCACGGAACTTGGGGCACCGGGTGCGGAAGCGGCAGCCCGTCGGAGGGTCGGCGGGGCTGGGCAGGTCGCCCTCCAGCAGGATCCGCCGCCGGGAGCGCTCGCGCGCCGGGTCGGGCAGCGGGATCGCCGACAGCAGGGCCTGGGTGTAGGGGTGCAGGGGGGCGCGGTAGACGGCGTCGACCCGGCCGATCTCGGCGATCCTGCCGAGGTGCATCACCGCCACCCGGTCGGCCAGATGCCGCACCACGGCCAGGTCGTGCGCCACGAACAGGTAGGACAGCCCGAGCCTGGCCCGCAGCGCGCCGAGCAGGTTGATCACCCCGGCCTGGATCGACACGTCCAGCGCCGAGACCGGCTCGTCCAGCACCAGCAGCCGGGGCTCCAGCGCGAGCGCCCGCGCGATGCCGACGCGCTGCCGCTGCCCGCCGGAGAAGTCCTGCGGGTAGCGGGCCGCGTGCCCGGGCTCCAGCCCGACCAGCGCCAGCAGCTCGGCCACCCGCCGGCCCGGCTGCCGCTGCCCGTGCGCGCGCAGCGGCTCGGCCACGATGTCGTGGACGGTCATGCGCGGGTCGAGCGAGGCCAGCGGGTCCTGGAAGACCACCTGGAGGTCGCGCCGGATCGCGGTGCGCTCGCCCCGGCCGAGCCGCGAGGTGTCGCGGCCGAGCACGACGATGCGCCCGGCCTGCGGGGCGGCCAGCTCCAGGATCTGGGTCAGCGTCGTGGTCTTGCCGCTGCCCGACTCGCCGACCAGGCCCAGCGTCTCGCCCTCGCGGATGTCGAAGCCGACCCCGGCCACCGCGTGCACGGTGCCCACCCGCCGCCTGAACACCGCGCCCTTGACCAGCGGGTAGTCCTTGACCAGGCCGCTGACCTCCAGCACCGTCCGCCGGTGCCGCGCCCGCGCGGCGGGAAGCCCGGCGTCGTCCGCGCCGCCGTCCCCGCCCGGCCCGGCGGGCTCGGCGCGGACGACGGGCCGGACGGCGGGGCGGACCTCCTCCCAGCGGATGCACGCCGCGCGGTGCCCCTCGCCGACCTCGTACAGCGGGGGCTCGCGCTCGTCGCAGGCGGCCACGCGCAGGGGGCAGCGCGGCGCGAACGGGCAGCCGGGCGGAAGAGCGCCGGGGGAGGGCGGGCTGCCCTCGATCGGCAGCAGCCGCCCGCCGTCGTGGTCCACCCGCGGCACCGAGGCCAGCAGGCCCGCGGTGTAGGGCATGCGCGGCCGGTAGTAGACGTCGTCGACGGCGCCGACCTCGACGGGGCGGCCGGCGTACATGACGAGCACCCGGTCGGCGAAGCCGGCCACCACCCCGAGATCGTGCGTGATCATGACGATCGCCGCGCCGGTCCTGCGCTGCGCCGTCTTCAGCACCTCCAGCACCTGCGCCTGGACGGTGACGTCGAGCGCGGTGGTCGGCTCGTCGCAGATGATCACGTCGGGGTCGTTGGCGATCGCCATCGCGATCATGACGCGCTGCCGCATGCCGCCGGAGAACTCGTGCGGGAAGGCGAGCGCCCGCTCGTCCGGCCGCGGGATGCCGACCAGCTCCAGCAGCTCCACCGCCTTGACCAGGGCGTCTTCCTTGCTGACGCGCTGGTGCACGCGCACGGCCTCCGCGATCTGGTCGCCCACCCGGTAGACCGGCGTGAGCGCCGACAGCGGGTCCTGGAACACCATGGAGATCGTCCGGCCGCGCAGCGCGTCGAGCTCGCGGGCGGGCGCGCCGATCAGCTCCTTGCCGTGCAGCCGCACCGACCCGGTGACGCGCGCTCCCGGCGGCAGCAGGCCCATGACGGCCGCCGAGGTGACGGACTTGCCCGACCCCGACTCGCCGACGATGGCCAGCACCTCGCCGGGCCGCACCGCGTAGCCGACGCCCCGCACCGCGGGCACGCCGCCGAAGGTGACGCCGAGGTCGGTGACCTCCAGGACCGGTCTCATCGCGCCCTCCTCGCCGCCGGGTCGAACGCGTCGCGCAGCGCGTCGCCGACGAGGTTGACCGCGAGCACCGTGACCACCAGCAGCCCGGCCACGAACCAGAACGTCCACGGCGCGTACATGGCCGTTCTCGACCCGTCGGCGATCAGCGTGCCGAACGACACGTCGGGCGGCTGGATGCCGAACCCGAAGTAGGACAGCGACGTCTCCGTCAGGATCGCCGCGCTGACGTTGAGCGTGGCGTCCACGATGAGCAGCGACGACAGGTTGGGGATCACGTGCCGGAAGACGATGCGCACCGGCGGCACCCCCATGTAGCGGGCGGCCTGGATGAACTCCCGCTCCTTCAGCGAGATCGTCATGCCCCTGACCACCTTGGACGTCACCATCCACAGGAACAGCGCCAGCATGACGACGAACAGCACCCACTGCCCGGCCCCGAACAGCGGCGACATGATCGCCAGCACGAGGAAGGCGGGCAGCACGAGCAGCAGGTCGGTCACCCAGCTCAGCACGCGGTCGGTCCAGCCCAGGAAGTAGCCGGCGAACGCGCCGGCGAGGGCCGCGAGCGCCGTGGAGACCAGCGCCGCCAGCAGGCCCACCACCAGCGACTTCTGCATGCCGCGAAGGGTGAGGGCGAAGACGTCGGCGCCCGTCTGGAGCGTTCCGAACCAGTGCTCGGCGGAGGGCGGCCGCAGGAACGCGGTGAAATCCTTGTCGGTGTAGCTCCACCGGCTGACCAGCGGCCCGGCGAAGGCCAGCAGGAACATCGCCGCCAGCACCGCGAAGCCCGCGACCCCCTGCCGGGAGCGGAAGAACCGCCCGGCCACCACCCGCAGCCGCGAGGGGACCCGCGCCGCGCCGCCGTCGCTCAGCTCCTCGGCCAGCTCCTCCTGCGACAGCGTCATGCCGACCGCACCCTCGGATCGAGCGCCGCGTGCAGCAGGTCGGCGGCGAGCGAGGCGCACAGCACCGCGACGCCCGCGAGCAGCGAGATGGCGGCGACGGTGTTGACGTCGTTGCTGAAGATCGAGTTGATGAGCTGCTCGCCCAGACCGTGCCAGCCGAAGATCTTCTCGGTGAACGTGGCCCCCGTCAGCAGCGCCCCGAACGTGAACGCGAAGTAGGTGGCCACCGGGATCAGCGCCGTGCGCAGCGCGTGCCTGACCAGCGCCCTGCGCCGGCTCAGCCCCTTGGCCACCGCCGTGCGCACGAAGTCGGCGCCGAGCACGTCGAGCATCATGTTGCGCTGGTAGCGGCTGAAGACGGCGGCGAGCCCGACGGACAGCGAGACCGTCGGCAGGACGAGGTGCTGCACCCGGTCGACGGCCTCGCCCCAGAACCCGGTGCTCAGGCCGTCGCTGTGCTCGCCGCTGACCAGCAGCACCTGGTGGCCGAAGACCCGCTCGTTGGCCCAGGAGGCCAGCAGGATCAGCATGTTGGCCACCACGACCACCGGCACCGCGAGCACCACGAACGACAGGCCGGTCGAGAGCCGGTCGAACCAGCCGTACTGGCGGACCGCGGCGAGCGCCCCGGCCAGCACCCCGATCAGGCTGCCGCAGAACACCCCCAGGATCACCAGCCGGAACGTCACGCCCATGCGCCGCCTGAGGTCGTCGGCGACCGGCGAACCGGTGATCGTCCTGCCGAAGTCGCCCCGCACCACCCCGCCCGCCCAGGTGGCGTAGCGCTGCAGCAGCGGGACCTTGTCGTTGAGGTTGAGCGCGGAGAGCTGCGCGTCGACCACGGCGGGCGGCGGCTTGGGCGTGCGGTCGGCGTAGTTGGAGCGCGGGTCGAGGGCGACGGCGGCCAGCAGATAGGAGAGGCTGGCGGCCACCGCGACGAGCACGGTGTAGCCGAGCAGCCTGCGGACCAGGAACCCGGCCATCGCCCTCCCTCCGCCGAGCACGCTACGCAGTCATATAGCTACACCATGCGACGGGTGGGCGCACGCAGCAGGAAGAAGTCAGCGGCCGGAAAGTTCGTCCACGGCGGCGGCGACGTCCTCGCTCGTGATCGTGGTCAGCTCGGCGGCGCTGGCCGCCGACCCCGCGCCGGCCTGCCCGGCGAGGCGTACGTCGCGGCGCATCGCGGCGCGCTCGAACAGGGAGCGGGCGAAGCGGCCGTTGCCGAGGCCGTCGATCAGCCGCTCGGCGCAGACCCAGGTGAAGACCTCGTCGAGGTTGCGCAGCGCGCCCTCGTCGAAGGTGTCGCCCGCCTTGCCCGCGAGCAGGACCGCGATCTCGCTCAGCTCGGCGGGGGAGTAGCTGGGGAAGGCCACGCGCTGGTTGAACCGGCTGGCCAGGCCGGGGTTGGTGGAGAGGAAGGCGTCCATCTCGCGCTCGTAGCCGGCCAGCACGACGACGAGCCGGTCGCGGTCGTCCTCGGCCCGCTTGAGCAGCGTCTGCACGGCCTCCGCGCCGAAGGCGTCGCCGCCCTGGTAGCCGGGGTTGACCAGGCTGTAGGCCTCGTCGATGAACAGCACGCCGCCGAGCGCCCGGTCGACCAGCTCGTTGGTCTTGATCGCGGTGGCGCCGAGGTGCTGGCCGACCAGGTCGGCGCGGTGCGCCTCGACCACGTCGGGCCTGGCCAGCAGGCCGAGCGCGGCGAAGACGCGGCCGAGCACGCGCGCGACCGTGGTCTTGCCGGTGCCGGGCGGGCCGACGAAGACGAAGTGGCGCATCTGCTGCGGCGTGGGCAGCCCGCGCTCCTGCCGCATGCGGGCCACCTGGAGCTGCGCGGCGATGGCGTGCACCTGCCGTTTGACCGGGGCCAGGCCCGCCATGCGGTCGAGGTCGGCGAGCGCCTCCTCCAGTGTGGGGGTGGCGACGTAGCCGCGGAAGCGGGCGGTGAGGTCGTCGAACGCCTTGGTGACGTCGGGCGTGGTGGTGGTGACGAGGTCGGCGGTGGTCGGCGTGCCGCCCGCGCCCACCACGCGCACGTCGCGGGCCTGCGCGGCGGCCTCGACCAGGCTGCGGGCGAAGCGGGCGTTGCCCAGCTCGTCGACCAGGCCGCGGCGGTGCACGTCGTCGTAGAGGCCGAGCAGGACGCGCCGGGTCTCGGTGCTCATCTGGTCGCCCCGCCGCCGCTGGAGCAGCTCGGTGACCTCGACGAGCTCCTGCGGGGAGTAGCCGGGGAAACGCACGCGGGTGGCGAAGCGGCTGGCCAGGCCGGGGTTGCTGGACAGGAAGCCGCTCATCTCCTGCTCGTAGCCGGCCAGGATGATGATCACCCGGTCGCGGTCGTCCTCGGCCCGCTTGAGCAGCGTCTGCACGGCCTCGGCGCCGAACCGGTCGGGCTGGCCGTCGGAGGAGTTGACCAGCCCGTACGCCTCGTCGATGAACAGCACGCCGCCGAGCGCCCGGTCGACCAGCTCGTTGGTCTTGATCGCCGTCGCGCCCAGGAACTCGCCCACCAGGTCGGCCCGCTGCGCCTCGACCACGTAGGGGGTCTCCAGCAGGCCGAAGGCGTAGAAGATCTTGGCGAGCGCGCGGGCCACCGAGGTCTTGCCGGTGCCGGGCGGGCCGACGAAGACGAAGTGGCGGGTGGGCCGCTCGCTGACGTAGCCCGCCTCGGCGCGCAGCCGGGACGCCTCGATGGAGGCGGCGATCGAGCGCACCTGCTCCTTGACCGGGGCCAGCCCGACCATGCTCTCCAGCTCGGCGAGCGCGTCCTCGACGGAGATCTGCGGCGGGCCGCCGGGCTTGTCCTGGGCGGTCTCGGGGCGGCCCTCGCGGGCCCTGACCCTGACCTGCTCCTCCACCGCGCTCTCGGCCCTGGTCCTGCGGGCCAGCAGGAAACGCTGGACGAGGACGGCGAGCGCGGCGGCGTACGCGACCCAGACCGAGATCGTGGCGGAGACGGGCGACAGCGCCGCGGCGAGCAGCCCGGCGGGCAGGAGCGCCGTCAGCGTGGTCACCCACGGGGTGACCCAGCGGATGAGGTGCGCGGCGGCGGCGACCGGCAGGGCCAGCCCGACCATCAGGTGCACGGCGGGCGAGCCGGCGGGATAGAGCCGCGCGAACGCCTGCAGGGCGAGCACCGCCCAGCACACCACCACCAGCGTGGTGGCGGCGGCGCGGGGGAAGCGCATGGTGAGCGCGACGAAGGCGAGCGCCAGCAGGACGAGGGGGAAGGTGCTCAGCAGGTCCCAGCCGAGCGCCGCGCCCACCCCCATGGCCGCGACGAGCACCACCACGTAGAGCACCCGCCGCACCCCAGGGGGGATCCGGAAGTAGCGCTCCCGCACCTGTTCGAACAGATCCCGCGCTGCGGCCCGCCCCGCGGCCTGGGCCCTGCCGGACTCACGCATCACGCCTCCCCGGTCCGCCCCCGGTTATACCGCACCGGACGGGCGATTAGGCGTTTCTGACACGCTGGGCCGAGGTCACGAAAGCGGCGATCTGACGGCCGAGCTCGGCGCCGGCGTCCTCCTGGAGGAAGTGCCCCGCGCCCTTGATCACGGGGTGCTCCAGGCCGGAGGCTCCCGCCATCGTCTTGAGCAGGATCGGCCGCATTCCTCCGGTGATGGGGTCGCTGTCGGAGAAGGCCACGAGGAACGGGCGCTCCAGCGTGGTGAGAACCTGCCAGGCAGCGCGGTTGGCGGGCGCGGCGGGATCGTCGGGGGAGGTGGGCACCAGCCCCGGCATGGCCCGCGGGCCCGCCTTGTACGTCTCGTCGGGGAACGGCGCGTCGTAGGCGGCCCGCACCTCGGGCGGCAGCGGGGTCCTGCACCCGGCCTGGACGAACCGGGCGACGTCGAGCGCCGGCGCGTGGAGCACGGACTCGCGGAAGCGGTGCCAGACCTCGGGCATGGGAATGTCACCGGTCGGCAACCCCGTGTTGGCGGCCACGATGCGGGCCACCCGCTCGGGGTGCTCGGCGGCGATCCGCAGCCCGATGAGGCCGCCCCAGTCCTGGCCGACCACCGTCATGCCGCGCAGGCCGAGCGCGTCGAGCAGCAGGGCCCGGGTCCACTCGACGTGCCGGGCGTAGGTGTGGTCGGCGAGGTCGGCGGGCTTGTCGGAGCGGCCGAAGCCGATGAGGTCGGGCGCGATCGCCCGCAGGCCGGCCGCGGCCAGCTCGGTCATGACGTGGCGGTAGAGGAAGGACCAGCTCGGCTCGCCGTGCAGCAGCACGACCGGCTCGCCGCCGGCCGGTCCCGCCTCGACGTACGCCATCCGCAGGCCGTCGCCCACGTCGGCGTAGCGGGGCTCGTAGGGGAAGTCGGGCAGTCCGGCGAAGCGCTCGTCGGGGGTACGCAGGATCCGCATAGAACAAAACTCTAGTCACCGCCGCTGGTGCCGCCCAGGGAACTCGCCCACCAAGACCTTTTTGGGCGTCACCCGCAGCACGCCGGCGTCGGCGAGCGCGATGCCACGCACCTCCACCCAGAACCGCCGCTGGACCGGGTCGGCGGCGAACACCGCCACGCGCGGGTCGGCCTCGATCGCCTCCCACGCCTCGGCCCCGGCGATCAGGCGCAGCTCGCCCGTGGAGGTGACGGAGGCCGCCGCGCCGGCGACCCGGGGGCCGAGGGCGTCGCCGTAGGACAGGACGACGCCGCGGGCGTAGGAGATGGCCCGGCGCGCCTCGGCGGTCAGCGTGACCGACGGCCCCGATCCCATGGGCGCGTCGTACATGATCAGCGCGGCCCGCCACGGCCCGGCGCCGCCCCGCCACCAGGCCCGCGCCGCCCGCGCCGCGAACACCGCCACCGCCGCCGCCAGCGCTCCCAGCCCGGCCCGCCAGGCCCACGCCGAGCCCAGCAGCCCGCCGGCCGCGCAGGCCGCGGCGGCGAGCACGACCAGCAGCGTCGCGGCGAGGAGCCACCGGTCGTCCCGGTAGCGGGCGCGCAGGCAGCCGCGCACCACCGGGTACGGCACCGCCAGCGCCGCCACGGCCGCCCGCGGCTCGACCACGAGCGCCCCGCCCACCAGCGGCACCAGCACCGACCACGTCCTGACGAGGACGATCCAGAGCGTGATCCCCGCGTCGCGCCTGGCGGTGCGGTCGGCGCCGGCGAGCAGCGCCTGCTCCAGCGCGCGCAGCGGCCGGCCGCGCCAGGACTCCGCCAGCGCCCGCACGGCGGCGAGCGCCGGCCAGCCGAGCACCACGACGCCCGCGAGCCCGGCCCACACCGGGTCGAGCGCGCGGGGCACGGCGGGCGCGGTCCCGAGCACCAGCCAGGCGGCGAAGGCCGGCACCGACACCACGGCGGCCACGACGCCCGCGCCGAGCCACGGGTCCCGTCCGAACATGGCGGGCACGTACGACCAGACCTGGACCCGCCGCGCCTGCCGCACCGTGAGCGGCACCAGCAGCGCGAGCACCGCGAACCCGGCGAGCCGCGCCCGCGTCCCCCAGTCGAAGGCGAGCGCCGCCGCCGCGATGGCGACGGCGGCCACGGCGACCAGCAGCCGGGCCTGCCGCGACCAGACCTCCAGCGCCCGCCTGGCGCGGCCGGTGTCGCGGGGGTCCACGGGCCAGGCCGGATCGTGGTGGGGGCGGGGGCGTTCCCAGCGCAGCAGCGCCAGCGCCAGGTTCACCCGGGCCTGCGGATGGCCGGGGCGGACGGCCAGCGCCGCGCGGTAGCGGTCCGCCGCGCGGGCGTGGTCGCCGCGCAGCAGCGCGAGGTCGCCCAGCAGGACCTCGGGGTCGGGCTCCTCGGGTGCGAACGTCCTGGCCCGCCCGGCGTGCTCGACCGCCTCCTGCCACCGGCCGGGCCGGCGGCGCAGGACCGCGGCGAGGCGCAGGCGGGCGAGCCAGGAGCCGGGCGCCAGCGCCACGGCCCGCTCGGCGGCGGGGAGCGCGTCGGCGTCGCGGCCCAGCCGCTCGTGGGCGAGGCTGATCAGCCGGTGGGCCCACTCGGCTCCGGGATCGAGGTCGGCGGCGCGGCGGGCGGCCTCCAGCGCGGATTCGGGGCGGCCGGCGTTCAGCCTGGTCAGCGCCTCGTCACACCACTCGCGAGAGGACCTATCCTGAATGTCATCGTTCTTACCACTTGGATCGGTCCCCACACAGCCATGATCGGTTGGGGGACTGGAGTTGGATAGATACCGACATATGGCTGTATCTCTCTAGAGAGGTGCGCCAGACCGTGGATCAGGCGATACCGCTATGACAAGCGCGTGGCATGGCCTAAGCTGCCACGCAAGCCGGAGCGCACGAGCCGGGGCGTCACCGTCCGACACGAGGACGGGCGCGAAACCGCGGCGCGCGAGCGGCCGACCACCTGCACGTGCGGGCCCTGTCAGCGGATCGGCCTGCAAGGAGGCCCATGACCGTCACACAGGCCGCACCGCTCGTCAAGACCCCCGCGAGCCGGCCGGGCGACCGACGCTGGTCCGTTCTGGCGCTGCTCTGCCTGGCGTTGCTGCTCATCACGGTGGACGCGACGGTCCTGCACATCGCGGTGCCCGCGCTCACCGCCGCCCTCGAACCGAGCGCGGTGCAGCTCCTGTGGATCATCGACGTCTACTCGCTCGTCGTCGCGCCGCTGCTCATCATGTTCGGCACGCTCGGCGACAAGTACGGACGCAAACGCCTGGTCCTGTGCGGTTTCGTGCTGTTCGGCCTGGCCTCGGCAGGGGCCGCGTTCGCCCCGACGCCGCTGACGCTGATCCTGGCCAGGGCACTGCTCGGCATCGGCGGCGCGATGATCATGCCGGCCACGCTCTCGCTCATCCGCCAGGTCTTCACCGACCGGCGCGAACGGGCGATCGCGCTCGGCGTCTGGAGCGCCGTGGCCGCGGCGGGCGCCGCCGTCGGGCCGCTCGTCGGCGGCCTGCTGGTCGGCTTCTGGTGGGGCGCGGTCTTCCTGATCAACGTGCCGATCCTGCTCGTCCTGCTGCCCGCCGCCGTCCGCCTGCTGCCCGACTCGCCCGTACGCCGGGACCGCCCCTGGGACGCCGCCGGCGCGGCGCTGTCGGTGGTCGGCATCCTGGCGCTCGCCTTCGGGCTCAAGGAGGCGGGCTCGGGCACCCTCATGCCGATGTGGGCGTCGGCGCTGGTGTTCCTGACCGGCGCCGGGCTGCTCGTCGCCTTCGTCCGGCGGCAGCGGCGGCTCACCGTGCCGCTGCTGGAGCTCGGGCTGTTCAGGCGGCGCGAGTTCACCACCGGGGTCACCGGCGTGCTGCTCGGCGTCTTCGCGCTGGTCGGACTCCAGCTCATGCTCGCGCAGTACCTGCAGCTCGTGCTCGGCGACAGCCCGGTGCGCGCGGCGGTGCGCATGCTGCCGCTGGTGCTGTCGGCGATCTGCGGCGGGCTCGCGGCGGCCCACATCCTGCCGCGCCTCGGCATGCGGGCCACGATGAGCGGCGGGCTCGGGCTGGTCGCGCTGGCCCTCACCCCCACGCTGGGCTGGGGCGTCGAGGGCCACCCCGTGATGCTGGCCGTCTGTTTCGTCGGCATCGGGTTCGGGGTGCAGGTGGCGCTGCTGGCCGCCTCCGACACCATCATGTCCGCGGTCCCCGAGTCCCGGGCGGGCGGGGCGGCGGCCATCGAGGAGACCGCGTACGAGCTGGGCGCCGGCCTCGGCGTCGCGGTGCTCGGCACGATCACCACCGTCGCCTACGCCCCCGGACTGTCCGCCGTGCCCGGGGTGCCCGCGGCCGGCATGGACGAGGCCCGCCAGTCCCTCGCCTCGGCCGCGCACGTCGCCCACCAGGTCGGCGGCAGCGCGGGCGACGCGCTGCTCGACACCGCCCGGTGGGCCTTCGTCAACGCCCTGCACACGACCGTCGTCGTGAGCGTCGTCCTGCTGAGCGTGACCGCCGTCGCGGTGGCCGTGCTGCTCCGCCGTGATTGAGGTGTGTCATGTCCCGTACCGGGCAGTCATCTAGCGTGAAACAGGTCTCCCGTGATGTCGCGGCCTTAGTCGCCCGCCTGTGCGTGGGCGGGATCTTCTTCGCCAACGGATGGGCCAAGCTGGAGGACGGCCTGAAGCTCACCGGCGCCAAGTTCCTGGAGCAGGGCGCGCCCGCGCCGCAGGCGTGGGCCACGGTCACGATGCTCGCCGAGCTGATCGGCGGGGCCCTGCTGATCGCCGGGCTGGCGGTCTCCGTCACGGGCCTGGTCCTCTTCGCCGAGGCGCTGGCGGTCTTCCTCGTGGCGCCGCCGCTCAACCCGATCACCATGAACGAGCTGATCCTGCTCGGCGCGGCGTCGCTGCTGCTGGCCGTGGTGGGCGCCGGGCGGGTGTCGGTCGACCACATGGTGGTGATCCGGCGGCGGGAGGCGGAGGCGGCCGACGAGTTCGCCGCCGACCACGACGCCGAGCGGGTCATCGCGTCCTTCCGCGACCCTGACGCCCCGCCCAGGCCCGACGGGGAGGCCGGCGAGACCGTGGAGTCCCACGCCCCCGCCGCCGGCCAGGAGCAGGCCCCGCCGAAGAGCCCGCCGAAGAACCCGTCCAAGAACCCGTCCAAGAGCCCGGCCGAGAGCGCGCCCGAGAGCCTGCCCGCGGACCCGCCGCCGGGAAGCTCCGCCGCCGAGGACACCGCGCCGCACCCGCGCCCGCGCGCCGCCGCGCCCGAACGCTCGGAGGAGCCGACGCCCGCCCCCGGCGACACGCTGGTCGCCGGGCGCAAGAAGCCCGCCCCCCGGAGCAGGCGCACGGCCTCCGAGTGAGGACAAGGGGTCACATCTCCGCGGTGAGGCGGGCCACCACCCGCATCTTGTTCATCGCGTCCAGCGCCGCCACCTTGTACGACTCCGCCAGCGTCGGATAGTTGAACACCGCGTTCACCAGGTAGTCCACGGTGCCGCCGCACCCCATGACGGTCTGCCCGATGTGCACCAGCTCCGTCGCGCCCGTGCCGAACACGTGCACGCCCAGCAGCCGCCGGTCCTCCGAGGACACCAGCAGCTTGAGCATGCCGTACGAGTCGCCGATGATCTGCCCCCTGGCCAGCTCCCTGTAGCGGGAGACGCCCACCTCGAACGGCACCTTCTCCCGCGTCAGCTCGTCCTCCGACTTCCCGACGAAACTGATTTCCGGGATCGTGTAGATGCCGATGGGCGTCAGCTCGGCCAGCTCCTCGACCGGCTCGCCGCAGGCGTGCTGGGCGGCCACCCGGCCCTGCTCCATCGAGGTCGCCGCGAGCGCGGGGAAGCCGATCACGTCGCCGACGGCGTAGATGTGCGGGACGGCGGTGGCGTAGTTGTCGTCCACCTCGATCCTGCCGCGCCGGTCGGCCGCCAGACCCGCGGCCTCCAGGCACAGCTCGGCGGTCTTGCCCTGGCGGCCGGCCGAGTACATCACGCAGTCGGCGGGGATCCTCTTGCCGCTCTCCAGGACGGTCAGCGCGCCGCTGCCGCGCCGCTCGACGGCCGCCACGTTCTCGCCGAACCTGAAGGTGACCGCCAGGTCGCGCAGGTGGTACTTCAGCGCCTCGACGATCTCCAGGTCGCAGAACTCCAGCATGCGCTCGCGCCGCTCCACCACCGTCACCTTCGTGCCGAGCGCGGCGAACATGGAGGCGTACTCGATGCCGATCACGCCCGCCCCGACCACGACCAGCGTCTCCGGCACCCGCTCCAGGCGCAGGATCGCGTCGGAGTCGATCACCGTGCGGTCGTCGAACTCCACGCTGTCCGGCCGGGCCGGCGAGGTGCCGGTGGCGATCACGATCCGGTCGGCGGTGATCTTCTTCTCGGCGCTGCCGTCGTCGCCGGACACGCCGATGGTGTGCGGGTCGAGGAAGCGGCCGGTGCCGTGCAGCACCGTCACGTGGTTGCGGGCGAGCTGGCTGCGGATCACCTGGATCTCGCGGCCGATCACGTGCTGGGTGCGCATGCCGAGGTCGGTGACCGTGATCTCGTCCTTGACGCGGTAGCTGGCGCCGTACAGCTCGCGCTGGTTGAGCCCGGTGAGGTAGAGCACCGCCTCGCGCAGCGTCTTGGAGGGGATCGTGCCCGTGTTGATGCACACGCCGCCGATCATGTGCCGTTTCTCGATCACGGCGACCCGCCGGCCGAGCTTCGCCGCGTCGATCGCGGCCTTCTGCCCACCGGGGCCGGAGCCCAGGACAACTACGTCAAAGTCCGCCACATCGTCCAGTGTGGGGTCCCCCTGCCGGCACGGAAAGCCCTGTCTGCCAGACTCCGGAGTATGTCGCGTGCCTTCACCCAGGTCGACGTGTTCACCGCCACCCCCTACCTCGGCAACGCGCTCGCGGTCGTGCTGGAGGCCGAGGGGCTCGGCACCGAGGAGATGCGGCGCTTCGCCGCCTGGACCAACCTGTCCGAGACCACGTTCGTCCTGCCGCCCACCCACCCCGGCGCCGACTACCGGGTGCGGATCTTCACCCCTTCCCAGGAGCTGCCCTTCGCCGGGCACCCCACGCTCGGCACCTGCCACGCCTGGCTGGAGGCCGGGGGGACGCCGCGTGACCCCGGCGAGATCGTCCAGGAGTGCGGGGCGGGGCTCGTACGGGTGCGGCGGACCGGCGACGGCCTGGCGTTCCAGGCGCCGCCGCTGATCCGCTCGGGCCCGGTGGAGGAGCCGCTGGTGGCGAGCATCGCCGAGGCCCTCGGCATCCCCAGGGACGCCGTCGTGGACGCCGAGTGGGCCGACAACGGCCCCGGCTGGGTGGCCGTGCTGCTCGCCGACGCCGAGTCGGTGCTCGCGCTGCGGCCGGGCACCGTGCCGTGCGACGTGGGCGTGGCCGGGCCCCACCCGGAGGGCGCGGACGTCGCGTACGAGGTGCGCGCCTTCTTCCCGCTCCAGGGCGCCACCGTCGAGGACCCGGTCACCGGCAGCCTCAACGCCTCGCTCGCCCAGTGGCTGCTGCGCACCGGCCGCGCCGAGGCCCCGTACGTCGCCGCCCAGGGCACCGCGATCGGCCGCGCCGGCCGGGTGCGGATCGACGTCGACGACAGCGGGAACGTGTGGGTCGGCGGATCGACCGTCACCTGCGTCACCGGCCGCGTGGAGCTGTGACCGGACGCCTCAGCGTCCGCGCCGGATGGTGAAGCGCACCTCGTCGCCGGGGCGGAGCTGCGCGGCCACCGCCAGGTCGGCCGCGCGCAGCACGGCGATCACCGGGTAGCCGCCGGTCGGCGGATGGTCGGCGAGGAAGACGATCGGCTGCCCGCTCGGCGGCACCTGGACCGCCCCCGTCACCATCCCCTCGCTCGGCAGCTCGCCGTCCTTCGCCCGCACCAGCTCGGGGCCGCGCAGCCGCACGCCGATCCGGTTGCTGTCCTGGCTCACGACGTACGGGGCCGCGCACAGCTCCTCCAGCGCCTCCGGCACGAACCAGTCGTCGCGCGGCCCCGGCAGCACCCGCAGCACGGCGGGCCCGAGCTCCGGCAGCGGCGCGAAGTCCGCCACGAGCCCGCCCCCGGCGGCCCCCACGGGCAGCAGCGTGCCCGCCCGCAGCGGCTCGGGGCCGAGCCCCGACAGCGAGTCGGTGGACCGGCTGCCCAGCACCGGCGGCACCGCGATCCCGCCCCGCACCGCGAGGTAGGTCCGCAGCCCCCGCCACGGCGCCCCCAGCCGCAGCTCCGCCCCGGCCGGCACCCAGAACGGCGCTCCCATGGCCGCCCCGCGCACCGGCCCCGCCGGCAGCGGGGCGCCCGCCAGCGCCGCCCACGCGCCCGTGAGGAAACGCAGCCGCGCCGAGCCGAAGGTCAGCTCGATGCCCGCCAGCCCCTCGGGGTTGCCCACCAGCCGGTTGGCCAGCTTGAGACTCGCGGCGTCGGCCGCCCCGGAGCCGGGCACCCCCAGGTGGGCGAAGCCGGGCCGGCCGAGGTCCTGGACGGTCGCGTACGGGCCGGGCGCGATGACCTCGATCACGCGGGCTCGAACCGCACGCGCGTGCCGGGACGGAACGGCGACGGCGGATCGGCCGCCACGTCCCACACCCGCAGCGTGGTGTGCCCGAGCAGCCGCCAGCCGCCCGGGGACGCGCTCGGGTAGACCGCGGAGTAGGGCCCCGCGACGGCGACGGACCCGGCGGGCACCGAGGTGCGCGGCGTGCCCAGCCTGGGCACGTGCAGCACCGGGTCCAGCCCCGTCAGGTAGGCGAACCCCGGCGCGAACCCGAGCCAGCCCACCACCAGCTCGCGCCCCGCGTGCCTGGCGATCACCTCGTCCACGCCGACGCCCGCCAGCTCCGCCACCGGCTCCAGGTCGGCCCCGTCGTAGACCACGGGGACGGTCACCACCGGCGCCGCGGCGGCCGGCCCGGCGGCGAGGGTGGTGGCACGTTCCCGGGCCAGCACGTCCGCCAGCCGCTCGCGCAGCCGCTCGCGGTCGCCGCCCGGAGCCACCACCAGCACGGTGCCGGGCCCGGGGACGATCTCCACGACCCGGTCGGGCCGCTCGCGCCGCAGGGCGGCGTCCAGTCGGTGCGACAGCTCCAGGGAGCCCGTCTCGACCAGCAGCCCGTGCTCGCCCGCCAGGCGGATCATGTGAACGCCTGCAGGACCACCCCGGCCGCCAGCAGGCCGTCCCGCACCTCCTGCGCCAGCCGGATCGCGCCGGGCGTGTCGCCGTGGATGCAGATCGAGCGCGCGCCGATCGTCACGGAGCTGCCGTCGACGGCCGTCACGGCGCCCTTGAGCGCCATCCGCAGGGCGCGCGCGGACACCTCCGCCGGGTCGTGGATCACCGCGCCCTCCTCCCTGCGCGGCAGCAGCGTCCCCTCCGGTGTGTACGCCCGGTCGGCGAACGCCTCGTTCACGGTCGACACGCCCGCGGCGGCGGCCACCTCGTGCACGGCCGAGCCGGGCAGCGTGAGCACGGGAAGCGCGACGTCGTAGTCGGCCACCGCGTCGACCAGGGCGGCCGCCTGCTCCCGGTCGCGCACGACCCGGTTGTAGAGCGCGCCGTGCGGCTTGACGTACGACACCCGGCCGCCCATCGCCCTCGCGATGCCGTCGACCGCCGAGAGCTGGTAGAGGACCTCCGCGCACAGCTCCTCGGGCTCGACGTCCATGGCCCGGCGGCCGAAGCCGGCGAGGTCGCGGTAGGACACCTGGGCGCCGATCGCCACGCCCCGGTCGACGGCCGCCGCGCAGGTGCGCCTGATCGTCACCGGGTCGCCCGCGTGGAAGCCGCAGGCCACGTTGGCGCTCGTGACGATGTCGAGGAGCGCGAGGTCGTCGCCGAGCCGCCAGATCCCGAAGCTCTCGCCGAGATCGGCGTTGAGGTCAATCACCATGGCCCTATCATGCTAATCCGTGGCCGCCCCGGCGGGCCGAACGCGGACGCTGACCTGCCCCTGATGTCAGATCTCGTCCGGGATGTCGGCGATGTCGTCGAGGGCGGCGGCGAGCTCGTCAGGGTCGCCGCCGATCCGCTCGGCGATCTCGATGAGCACGTGCAGCACGTCGTGCCGGTCGTGGCCGAGGTCGAGCAGGCGCTGGGCGGCCTCCCAGAGCTGCGGCGGGTCGCCCTCCCACAGCCGGGTCGCGATCTCCTCGTGCCAGGCCAGGTGCTCCTGGTCGATCAGGCCGCCGTGGTCGATCTCCAGCAGCGTGCGCCGGTCGGCCTCGTCGGAGGGGTTGAGCCGGTCGAGGTCGATGCCGTTGTGGACGCCCTGCAGATAGGGGAAGGCGAAGGCGCGCCTGGCCAGGGCCGACAGGTCGCCGTCCGGCAGCAGCCGCTCCAGCAGCGGCCGGTCGAGCCCGAACGAGGTCGGGTCGCGGTAGGCCTCGGGGAACTTGCCCGTCGCCTCCCACACGGCGTCGAGCGTGGCCCGCAGCCCCTGCTCGGGCAGGGCCGTGCGGCGCGCGGCGAAGCGCACCCACGCCGACAGCACGTGCGGCATCGCCTCCTGCTCGGCGACGCTCAGCATGACCTTGCGCGGCAGCCAGTCGAGCAGGAACGTCTCGCACTTGGTCGGGCTGACCCGCAGCGGCCGGTTGAAGTCCTGCTCGCAGCCGTAGTCGATGATGTGGTCGGCGCAGCGCGAGGCGGCCGACGGGTCGGACAGGTGCTCGGCCGCGTCGGAGGCCAGGAACTCGGCCGCCAGCATGGCCCGGCGCTCCCTGCTGTAGGGGGCCTCGATGTGCAGCGGCGCCGGGCGCTTGCGGCCCGGGGGCAGCGCCTTCAGCCGGGCGCGGGCGAAGGCGTGGTAGGCGCTGTAGCTGTCGCTCACCGGCGGGGGGGTCTTCGGCTCCCTGGTGGCCTTCATCGCCGACTCCAGCAGCGCCCTCGCCTGCTCGGGCTGGATCTCCTCGAACAGCAGCATGGGGTTGCCCGCCGCCTCGATCCTCGCCTGCTCCAGCAGCTTGTCGACTTGAGAGGACACCCAGGCGTCGCGGGCCATGCCGCTCATGTTGTAGTCGACGACCACGACCAGCGCGTGCCGGTCGGTCGGCCGGGATGCCTCGTTCCAGCGGTAGGCGAAGGTGCAGATGACGGTGTCCTGGTCGCCGTAGGCGTCGCGGGAGACGTAGCAGCCGGCCGGCTTGACCGCGCCCACCTTGTCGGCCCAGCCGGGCCGCGCCACGCCCGACTCCATCATCGCCAGCGCCGCGCCCTCGGCCTTGGCGCCCTGACGGGCGGTGCCGAGATAGGCGAGGCAGATCAGCAGCGTCAGCGAGGCTGGGGTGCCGGCCTTGGCGGCGTAGTCGACCAGCCCCTCGCCGAGCACCTGCTCCACGTCGCCGCCCCGGACCCGCCTGCCCCACCAGGCCCCGATCATGTCGGAGACCATCAGCTCCGCGTCGAGCGGTGTGCGCACGGCCAGCAGCTCGCGGGCCGCCGTCACCATCTCCTGGAACACGTCGTCGGGCGGGGTGCTCTCCCGGGGATCTCGTCGGTGTCGGCGCACACCCTCACTCTCTCGTATTCCAGGCGCAAACGGTGCGGAGAACTCGGCCTGGTAACCCCGATGTTATCGGGAGTCTCAACGCGGGACGCGCGGCGGCGGCGCCGAGTTGACGATGGCGAGCAGGCGCTCGCGCGCGATGCGTTCCACGATCTCGGGCGTCGCGGAGATGCCCAGGTGCTGCGCGCACGCGCAGACGTCGGCCACGCAGCGGTCGATCGTGTCCACGGGTACGGTCAGGAACTCTTCGGCCAGCCGGAGACTGACCGGTTCGCGCAGGAACCGTGTGGCCAGAGCGAGCATAGATGTCAGATTCCTCTGGAAGCCCGGGGGCAAACCCTCAGGAACGTGTGCTGGGCGACTTGCGCTCTCATTTCATCCTTTCTCGGACGGGTGTCAAGCCTCCACGACGCCTGTGTTCACTTCACCCGGCGCCCATCCATGCCAAGCTGTCTCCATGCGCATCCAGCTCGCCCAGAAGAGCGAGGCGGACGAGCTCCTCGGCCGCAATCCGCTCGCCCTGCTCGTCGGCATGCTCCTCGACCAGCAGATCCCCATGGAGTGGGCGTTCACGGGGCCGCACACCATCGCCGAGCGGCTGGGAGGCGACCTGACGGCCGAGCGCGTCGCCTCGTATGATCCTGAGGCGTTCGCCGCGCTGCTCGCCGAGAAGCCGGCCGTGCACCGCTACCCCAAGGCCATGGCGGCCAGGGTCCAGGCGCTCGCGGCCTACCTCGTCGAGCACTACGACGGGCGGCCCGAGAACATCTGGGCCGGGGCACCCGACGGCAAGGAGTTGTTGAAACGACTCATGGCCCTTCCGGGATACGGCAAGCAGAAGGCCCAGATTTTTTTGGCATTGCTGGGGAAGCAGTTGGGTGTTCAACCTTCAGGCTGGCGTGAGGCGGCCGGGGCCTACGGCGAGGAGGGTTCACACCGGTCGGTGGCCGACGTCGTCGACGCCGAGAGCCTGGTCCGCGTACGTGCCGCCAAGCAGGAGGCCAAGCGCGCGGCCAAGGCCGAGTAGCTGCGCTGTAACCTGATCTTGCTGCGCGACGTGGAGCGATTTTGACAGGATGCGTTGACCTTAGGGGCGACCGGGCCGCGGCGGGGGCTTCCGTCCGCACATGCCCATCGCCGATGATGTACTGCAGGATCCGGTCGCCCGGAGCTGCGCTACACCAAGACACGACTATGGAGATGTGCCGCGTGGGAGACCCTGGCACGCGACGGAGGTGCGGACGATGAGCGCCGAGACCTCCGTTCCCCGTCCCCGGGAGTCGGATGTGGACATCTCAGACTCCGCCCTGTTCCAGGGCATGCTGTCCGAGGCCGAGTTCGCCTTCGCGTTCTTCGACGGCGACGGCCGCGTCCAGCGCGTCAACGACGTCTTCTGCGGCGTCGTCGTCAACGTGCCCGAGGAGCGCCTGATCGGCCGGCAGCCGGTCGAGGTGCTGACCGCCGACCTCAGCCAGATCATCACCCACGCCGTGCAGGCCGTGGTCGAGACCGACGCGCCGGTCACCGAGGGGCGCGTGCGCGTGCGCTCGGCCGAGGGCGACACCCGGCACTGGTCGCTGTCGTTCTCGCCGGTCCACGACGACTCGGGCGAGCTGCGCGCCGTCGCGCTCGTCGGCATGGACGTCACCGAGAGCCGCCAGACCGAGGAGGCGCTGCGCCGCAGCGAGGAGCGTTACCGCTCGCTGGTCGAGGCGCAGTCCCAGCTCGTCTGGATCACCTCGCCCACGGGCGCCGTCGTCGAGGACGCGCCCCAGTGGCGCGCCATCACCGGCCAGGGCCTGGAGGAATACCTCGCCAACGGCTGGCTGGAGGTCGTGCACCCCGAGGAGCGCCAGCAGACCGAGGAGGCGTGGCGCGAGGCGCTGCGCGGGCGCACCATGTTCGAGTGGAACTACCGGGTGCGCACCCGGGCCAGCGGCTACCGGCACTTCGAGGTGCGGGCGGTGCCGATCATCAGGCACGGCAGGGTCGTGGAGTGGGTCGGCGCCAACACCGACGTCACCCCGCAGCGCGAGGCCGAGGAGATGCGCGGCAGGCTGACCGACCAGCTCGGCGCCGCCGCCCTGCGCACCGCCCGGCTGCAGGGCGCCACCGCCATGCTCGCCGAGGCGCTGACCGTCGAGCAGGTCGTCCAGGTGATCATCGACGTCGGCCGCACCGCCCTGGCCGCCGACCGCTCGGCCGTGGCGCTGCTCGACACCGACCGCGCCGCGCTCAAGCTCATCAACGGCGAGGGCATCCCCGAGGCGTCAGGCGCCTCGGGCGAGGAGATCCCGCTGTCGAGCTCCAGCGTCATGACCATGGCGGTCAACAGCCGCCGGCCGGTCTTCGCCGAGTCGCCCGACAGCCTGCGCGCCCAGCTCCTGGAGGCGGGCGGCGACGAGGAGGTGCTGGCCAACTACCTCGCCAGCAGCGACGAGCGGGCCTGGGTGGGCCTGCCGCTGCTCGCCGCGGGCCGCGCGCTGGGAGCGCTCCGATTCTCCTTCACGCGCTCGCAGAAGATCTCCCAGGAGGACGGCGTCTTCCTGGAGGCCCTGGCCGGCCAGTGCGCGCTGGCGGTCGAGCGGGCCACCCTGTTCGAGCGCGAGCACCGCACCGCCGAGACGCTGCAGCGCAGCCTGCTGCCCGACCGGCTGCCCGTGGTCAAGGGCCTGGAGCTGGCGCAGCGCTTCCGCTCGGGCAGCCGCCACGTCCAGGTCGGCGGCGACTGGTACGACGCCTTCGTGCTGCAGGACGGGCGGGTCGCGGCGGTCGTCGGCGACGTCATGGGCAAGGGCGTCAAGGCCGCGGCCGGCATGGGCCGCATCCGCAACGCGATGCGCGCCCTGGCGCTGACCAACCCGCCGCCCGCGGCGGTGCTCACCGGGCTCGACCGCGTCTTCGAGGCGACCGAGGAAGAGGAGCAGGTCACGACCCTGGCCTACATGGTCGTCGAGCCCGTCACCGGCGAGGGCACGCTGGCGCTGGCCGGCCACCCGCCGCCCGTGCTGGTCTCGCCTCAGGGCACCGCGATCCTGACCGACGGCGAGCCCGGCACGCCGCTGGGCTGGCCGACGAGCCGCAGGCAGTTCCGGTTCGTGGTGCCGCCCGGGCACACCGCCGTGCTCTACTCCGACGGCCTCGTGGAGAACCGCAAGCGCGGGCTGGACGCCGGACTCGCGGACCTTTGCAGTGTTGTGACCGAAGCGCCGCCTGAGGTGGTGAAGAGTCCTCACATGTTGCTGGACTTCCTGGTTGACCGGATGTTGTCTGGATATGAACAGGATGATGACGTTACCGCGCTCGCAATTCACGTTCCGCCAGCCACGAAGAGTGACTGAATGAAACAGTCATAACGGTTGCTTTCGGGTATCAGTGCCCCGCTTACGTACGCACTACTGCTTTGGTCGGCCTAGGGTGGAGGTCAACCGCCGGGAGGTGGCCGTATGGAGTGCGGGGTCGTGCCACAATGCTGTGCAGGTCCGTCGCGGTCCGCACGGCCTCACCGATCTCCGAGAGAGGCAACAGCCCCCCAGCGGGCATCTGGGTCCATTGTCGCCACGCGTTCGTTCGAGAGGTGTTCGTGTCGCCTGCAAGTTCGACTCGCTCGAAGCCACAAGAGCTGAACGAGCCCGTCATTCAGCGACTGCTCGAGCGTGGGCGCTCGCAGGGTTTCCTCGAGTCTGAGGATGTCCGTCAGGCCTTCGAGGAGGCGGACATCCCCATGTCGCACGCCGCCGCGTTCTTGCGGAACCTCAGCAAAGAGGGCGTGACCGTGGTGGTGACCGCCGCGGATTCGGCTGCGCCGAAGAAGTCTCGTGGTCCAGCAAAGCGCCGCACCGCCGCCCCCGTCAAGACCAAGACGGCGGCGGCCGCCAAAGAGCAGCAGCCCGAGACCGTGACCGCGGTCGTCGGCGCCGCCGAAGCCGAGCCGGTCGCCAAGAAGGCGGCCCCCGCGAAGAAGGCCGCTCCGGCGGCCAAGAAGGCCGCGGCTCCCGCCGCCGCCAAGAAGGCCGAGCCGAAGAGCGCCGCTGGGCCTGCCGAGACCAAGCCGAAGGCGACCGACGCCACGCGCGGCGAGTCCGACGAGGTCGAGGACCTCGAGCTCGACGCCGACGTGGAGCTGGAGGACCTCGAGGACCTCGACGTCGAGGTCCTCGTCGAGGAGGACTCCGACGCCGAGGGCGAGACCGAGGACTCCGACGACGACGACACCGACGAGCCCAAGGCCGCCGAGATCGCCGCGACGCAGAAGACCGAGGACGAGGTCCTCATCCTCTCCGACGACGACGATGACGCCCCCGTCGCCCAGGTGGCGGCCGCCGGCGCCACCGCCGACCCGGTGAAGGACTACCTCAAGCAGATCGGCAAGGTCCCGCTGCTCAACGCCGAGCAGGAGGTCGAGCTCGCCAAGCGCATCGAGGCCGGCCTGTTCGCCGAGGAGCAGCTCGGCAGCGGCGAGACCGACGGCCTGCCTGTCGACGTCCGCGCCGAGCTGGAGTGGATCGCCGAGGACGGTCGCCGCGCCAAGAACCACCTGCTGGAGGCCAACCTCCGGCTCGTGGTCTCGCTGGCCAAGCGCTACACCGGCCGCGGCATGCTCTTCCTCGACCTGATCCAGGAGGGCAACCTCGGCCTCATCAGGGCCGTCGAGAAGTTCGACTACACCAAGGGCTACAAGTTCTCCACCTACGCCACGTGGTGGATCCGGCAGGCGATCACCCGGGCCATGGCCGACCAGGCGCGGACCATCCGCATCCCGGTCCACATGGTCGAAGTGATCAACAAGCTGGCCCGCGTCCAGCGGCAGATGCTGCAGGACCTCGGCCGCGAGCCCACCCCGGAGGAGCTGGCCCGCGAGCTGGACATGACGCCCGAGAAGGTCGTCGAGGTCCAGAAGTACGGCCGCGAGCCCATCTCCCTCCACACGCCGCTGGGCGAGGAGGGCGACAGCGAGTTCGGCGACCTCATCGAGGACTCCGAGGCGATCGTCCCGGCCGACGCCGTCAGCTTCACGCTGCTCCAGGAGCAGCTGCACTCCGTTCTCGACACCTTGTCGGAGCGGGAGGCGGGCGTCGTGTCGATGCGCTTCGGGCTCACCGACGGGCAGCCCAAGACGCTGGACGAGATCGGCAAGGTCTACGGGGTCACCCGTGAGCGCATCCGCCAGATCGAGTCCAAGACCATGTCGAAGCTCCGCCACCCGTCCCGCTCCCAGGTGCTGCGCGACTACCTGGACTAGAGCGTCACGACCGTGAAGGGCCTTCGCCGGACTGCTCCGGCGGGGGCCCTTTCTCGTCCCGCGCCTCCACCGGATCAGGGGAGGCGCACGTCCAGCGTCCAGGGGCGGCCGGGCCGCGGCGGGGGAGCGAGCTCGACGGCGTGGCCGAGGCCGGTGAGGGTCTTGGCCAGCTCCTCGGGCGACGACGGGACGGTGTCGTGCAGGAGCAGGGCGCGGGCGATCTCGCCGCGGGTCGCCTTGGCCATGTGGCTGACGACCTTGCCGGCACGGAAGACGCGCACCGCCGCCGACCGCTCGCCCGGCTGCCACGCCCCCGCGTACGTCGCCGAGCGCATGTCCACGACCAGCCCGGGCACCGGATCGAGCGCCTTGGCGAGCAGGGGCCGCCAGAAGGCCGCGAGCCCGCCGAGCGGCGGCAGGTTCACGCCCATCGACAGCCGGTACGGCGGGATCCGGTCGCCGATCCGCAGCACGCCCCACAGCCCCGAGAAGATCAGCACCGACTCCTCGGCCCGCCGGCGCGCCTCGCCCTCCAGGGTGCCGAGCCCCAGGTTGTCGTAGAGGACGCCGGTGTAGAGCTCGGCGGCGGGCAGCGTGGGGGCGGTCTTCAGCGCGGTGTTCTTGTCCAGCTCGCCGGCCAGGCCGGGCGTCAGCCCGAGCACGTCGAGGGCGTCGCGGCGTTTGGAGGCGCGTACGAGCGCGTTCAGCACCCGCCGGCGGGCCCGGTCGAGCGCGGGGAAGGACAGCTCGCCGACGGGCGGGCCGCTTCCCTCCTGGGCCTTGCCTTCGGACGGGGGCAGCAGTATCAACACAGGTCAGTAGCTTATGGGCGACCTGGTCCGCCCCCGGTAGTGACCCGTCGGCTACGCTGCGCGGGTGGATTTCGACCGACTTGTCCATGAAGCGTGGCCGGCGTACGAGCAGCGCGAGCACGACGGGTGGGTGCTGCGGTACGCGGGCGGCGTGACCAAGCGGGCCAACTCGGTGCTGCCCCTCGGCCGTCCGGCGGACCTGGTCGCCGCGATCGAGGCGGCCGAGGCGTTCTACGGCGACCGCGACCTGCGCCCGGCCTTCTCCATGGGGCCCGGCGCCACGCCCGGCCTGGACGAGGAGCTGGAACGCCGGGGATACGAGCTGGTCGATCCCACCCTCGTGATGACCGCCGGGTCCCTCGCTCCCTGGCGGGGCGAGCGGGTCAGGATCGAGGACCAGCCGTGGGCCGACTGGCTGGACACCTGGTGGGCCGTGGACGGCCGGTACGAGAGCGGCCTCGCCCACGCCGCCCGCGTCTGCGCGGGCGTCCCGGCCTGGTACGCCGCCTACGAGGAGAACGGCGAGACGCTGGCCGTCGGCAGGGCCGTCCCCCAGGGGAGCACGCTCGGCGTCTACTGCATGGCGACCCGCCCGGAGGCGCGGCGGCGCGGTCTGGCGCGCGTGATCCTGCGGGCGCTCGGCCACCACGCGCGGACCGGTTCTGCGTACCTGGTGACCACCGCTCCCAACGAGGCCGCCCAGGCGTTGTACCGCAGCGAGGGGTTCGAGGTGGCGGCGCGCTACCACTACCGCGTCCGCTGAACCCGGATGTGACAAGGATCACACGAACGCAGAACGGCCACCCCGAGCAGGCTCAGGGTGGCCGTTCTGCCGTTCATATGCGGTTATGTCGACACGACGGGCGTTGTGGATCAGCGCTCGCCGTCGGGGGCATTCATCGGGGTCTTGCTGAGTCGAGCCGACTCGTCCAGGATGTCGGCGCCCTTCTCACGCAGTGCCGCGATGTGCTGACGCCCGTGGTGAGCGCAGAACAGCAGCTCCCCGCCTATCGGCAGGGTCGCGCGAATGTAGGCCTGGGCGCCGCAACGGTCGCAGCGGTCGAGGGCCGTCAGCGGCTTAACGGGGGCGAGTGCTCCAGTCACGTATCGCCTTTCGGGTCACCCCCGCCGAAGCGAGGATCTGGCGTCAGTCACTTGGAACAACATCTAACCGGACGTGGGCCTTCCCAACCTCCCCCGCTGTACGCCCAGAGCGGAATGTGTCCGAAAGTAATGAGGATCAGCCGGTTGGTAACGACAAACATGCCGCCATGGCAAGCTTGTACGCGTGCGCAAGGGAAGAACGGTAAGCTGCGCACACGTGTTCGATGCTCAACCCGGGGAGCTGGAGTGACGCTAGTGGAGGCGGGTTACACGGCTCGTCACCTGTCGGTGCTTGAGGGCCTTGAAGCGGTCCGCAAGCGCCCGGGCATGTACATCGGGTCCACCGACAGTCGCGGGCTGATGCACTGCCTCTGGGAGATCGTGGACAACGGCGTCGACGAGGCGCTGGCGGGCTACTGCGACCGCATCGAGGTCGAGCTCTACGCCGACGGCTCGATAGAGGTCCGCGACAACGGCCGCGGCATCCCCGTGGACGTCGAGCCCAAGACCGGCCTGGCCGGCGTCGAGCTCGTCTACACCAAGCTGCACGCGGGCGGCAAGTTCGGCGGCGGCTCCTACGGCGCCTCCGGCGGCCTGCACGGCGTCGGCGCCTCGGTGGTCAACGCCCTGTCGGCGCGGCTCGACGTCGAGGTCGACCGCGACGGGCGGGTCCACGAGATCAGCTTCAGGCGCGGCGTCACCGGCGTCTTCGACGGCGACGGGCCCACGGCGAAGTTCAGGAAGAAGTCCGGCCTGCGCCTCGGCGGCGAGCTCCCCGCCAAGGTCACCGGCACCCGCGTGCGCTTCTGGGCCGACAAGCAGATCTTCCTGCCCGACGCCGAGGTCTCGCTCGACGAGATCCACGTGCGGCTGCGGCAGACCGCGTTCCTGGTGCCCGGCCTCACCCTGGTGGTCTACGACAGCAGGCACGAGGAGCGCACCGAGGAGGAGTTCCGCTTCGAGGGCGGCATCTCCGAGTTCGCCGAGTTCCTGGCCCGCGACGAGGCGGTCTGCGACGTGCTGCGGCTGCAGGGCGTCGGCCACTTCCACGAGACCGTGCCGGTCCTCGACGACCAGGGCCACATGACGCCCACCGAGGTCCAGCGCGAGCTGAGCGTCGACGTGGCGATCCGCTGGGGCAAGGGCTACGAGTCCACCGTGCGCTCGTTCGTCAACGTGATCGCCACCCCCAAGGGCGGCACCCACCTCACCGGCTTCGAGCGCGGCCTCGTCCGCACCGTCAACGAGGTGCTGCGCGAGACCCGGCTGCTCAAGAACGGCGACGACCCCGTCACCAAGGACGACATCCAGGAGGGCCTGACCGGCGTCGTCACGGTCCGGGTGCCCGAGCCGCAGTTCGAGGGCCAGACCAAGGAGGTGCTCGGCACCTCGGCGGCCACGCGCATCGTCTCCCATGTGGTCTCGCGCGAGCTCAAGGAGCTGTTCGCCAACCCGCCGCGCGGCTACAAGCAGCCGCTGCGGGCCGTGCTTGAGAAGATCGTCGCCGCCGCCAAGGCGCGCATCGCCGCCCGTGAGCACCGCGACAACCAGCGCCGCAAGAGCGCGCTGGAGAGCTCGGCGCTGCCGGCCAAGCTGGTCGACTGCCGCAGCGAGGGCGTCGACCGCAGCGAGCTGTTCATCGTCGAGGGAGACTCCGCGCTCGGCACCGCCAAGCTGGCCCGCGACTCGGAGTTCCAGGCGCTGCTGCCGATCCGCGGCAAGATCCTCAACGTGCAGAAGGCGTCGGTGAGCGACATGCTCAAGAACGCCGAGTGCGCCGCCATCATCCAGGTCGTCGGCGCGGGCTCGGGCCGTTCCTTCGACATCGAGGCCGCCCGCTACGGCAAGGTCATCCTCATGGCCGACGCCGACGTCGACGGCGCCCACATCCGCTGCCTGCTGCTCACCCTCTTCTACCGCTACATGCGGCCGATGGTGGAGGCCGGACGGGTCTTCGCCGCGGTGCCGCCGCTGCACCGCATCGAGCTCACCAACCCGGGGCGCGGCAAGGACAAGTACATCTACTGCTACTCCGACGCCGAGCTGCAGAAGGTGCTGCGCGACCTGGAGCGGCGCGGCAAGCGCTGGAAGGACCCGGTGCAGCGCTACAAGGGCCTCGGTGAGATGGACGCCGACCAGCTCGCCGAGACCACGATGGACCCGCGCCACCGCATCCTGCGCCGGGTGCGCATCGAGGACGCCGAGGCGGCCGAGCGCATCTTCAACCTCCTGATGGGCAGCGACGTCGCGCCGCGGCGCGAGTTCCTCGTCACCAGCGCGGCCGAGGTCGACCGCGACGCCATCGACGCCTGAAAGCCCCTTCAGGTCGTCCGGAAAGCCACGGCCCCTCCCCGGTGCGGCGAAGGGGCCGTTCGCGCGCCCACGACGCCCTGACGGCCCCGCCCGGCGCTCCCCGGCACGCCCGTCCGTGGCCTCGTACGGCGTCTTTCAGTATTCGACCGGGGAGAGCCGGCCGGTGCGGACGTCGTAGACGGCGCCGGTCACCGGCATGCCGGGCGGCAGGAACGGGCTGGTCCTGATGCGGGTCAGGTCGTGCCGCAGCGCCGCCCACTGGTCGGGCACCGTGTGGAAGTCGAGGCTGCGGGTGTCGACGCCGCTCTGGGCGGTGAGGTCGTGGATGTCGGCGTCGGTGACCTTGGTCATCCCGCAGTCGGTGTGGGGCATGACCAGCACGCGCTCGACGCCGAGCACGTAGACGCCCACCACGAGGGTGCGCAGCACGTCGTCGGTGACGCGGGCGCCGGCGTTGCGGAGGATCTTGGCATCGCCTGGCCGGAGCCCGAGCAGCCCGAGGGGGTCGATGCGGGAGTCCATACAGGTCACCACGCCCAGACCACGGGCGGCGCGGCCGGTGAGATCGGAGCTTCCGAACTCCTTGGCGAACTCAGCGTTGGCGGCATACAGGTCGTCGAACGCACTCATGGCACCGATGATCCCCCATGTCAGGAGGGTCGTCGCCACCGGGGGGCCGGCGACACGCGCCCGACTTCGCGAACCTCCGGGAAAAATCTGTCACCATGCGTGATGATGTCGTAGCCCAAAGTGGGTGGCTCAATGTCCGCGATCGAAGAAGGTCTGTCGTGAGTAGGTCAGAATCGCTCGCCGCGTATCTCCGTGCCCAGGCCCGGCGGAGCCTCGACCGGGTCGAGGCCAACGACGGCGGCCGCAACGCCCGGTGCGCGCTGGCCCTCCTCGACTGCGCCGTCTACGCGGCCGGCCTGCCCGAGGACGACCCGCTGCTGCTCCGGCTGGAGGAGGCGGGCTGCTTCGGCCCCGGGGGAGGCGAGGAGTTCGATCCCGGCGAGGCCGGCACCAAGCTGGTCCGGCGCTGGGAGGGCGGCGAGCCGCGGGAGCTGCTGCTGTCCCTTCCCGCCGCGATCGCCGTCTGAGCGGGCGTTCTCGTCAGGGGGGTCCGCCCGGCGAGGTGTGCCGGATCATCGGCCGGGTAACGGTTCCCGTCTCCGAGGGACCCCCTTCGACGCCTGAGAGGTGACCATGAGCGGCATCGCGCAGTTCCGCACCGTCGTGCTCGACACGCCCGACCCCAAGGGCCTGGCCGCGTTCTACTCCCAGTTGCTGGGCTGGCCGATCACGTCCGTCGAGGACGACTGGGTGGTGATCAGCGACGGCGGCGCGCCCAAGCGCATGGCCTTCCAGCTCGCCCCCGACCTGCGGCCCAGCACCTGGCCGGACCCCGAACGGCCCCAGCAGATCCACCTGGACCTCCTGGTGGACGACCTTGACGAGGCCGAGAAGCGGGTGCTGGAGATCGGCGCGGTCAAGCACGAGCACCAGCCGGACGAGGAGGACGACGACTTCCGCGTCTTCCTCGACCCGGCCGGGCACCCGTTCTGTCTCTGCGTGAGCTGAGCCAGCGGCCTCAGCGGGCGGCCCGCGCCAGCAGGTCCACCGCCTTCCTCAGGTGGCCGGCGGCCAGCTCGTGGTCCGCCGCCGCCTGGAGGTCGGCCCGCCGGTCCGCGTCCTGCGCCAGGTCCCTGGCCACCGAGACGACGGCGTCGGACTGGGCGAAGGCGGCGGTGCGGGAGCGTTCGAGCAGCGTGGCCGCCGTGCCCACGGCGGCGAGGACCGCGCGGGCGTCACGGACCGACCCGCCGGCCGTCCAGTTCCGGCCCGCCAGGGCGGGCGTCAGCGCCGCCGCCGCGGCCCTGGCCGGGCCGTCGCCGGTGGCGAGCCGGTCGCGCGCCGCCTTGAGCCGGTCGCGGGCCGGATCGGTCCGCAGTCCCCACCCGTATGGGAACAGCGGGTCGTAGGCGGCGTCGCCCACGTTGATCGGGATCTGCTCCGCCGTGCGGAACCAGGTGAACGGCAGCCGCCCGGTGTACGGCACCGCCCCGAACAGCGGATCGGCCACGCCGGCGCCCTCGGTGCCCGGCAGCCAGGCCGCCACCACGGCCTCCACGCCCGACAGGTCGCCCAGCAGCATCGGCCGGCCGGAGACGACGAGCACGACGCACTTCATGGCCCCGCACACCCGGTCCACCGCGGCCCGGTCGGCGGCCGACAGCTCCAGCGTGCGGCCCTGGCGGCCGACGTCGCCGAAGCCCTCCGCGTACGGGGTCTCGCCCACGACCACCACGCCCACGTCGTGCCCGGCCAGGCCGGCCGAGGCGTCGGGCGAGTAGGTCACGGAGGCGGCGCGGTCGCGGATCGCCTCCAGGATCGTCGTGCCGGGCGTGATCGGCCCGGACGAGCCCTGCCAGCTGATCGTCCAGCCGCCGCTCTGGTTGCCGACGTCGTCGGCGTTCGAGCCGGCCACGTACACCTTGGACGTGCGGCTGAGCGGCAGCAGGCGGCCGTCGTTCTTGAGCAGCACCTGGGACTTCGCGGCGGCGGTGCGGGCCACCGCGCGGTGCGCCGCGGAGCCGACGTCGCCGAGGTGGGTGCGGTCGGCGTACGGACGCTCGAACAGGCCCAGGCGGAACTTCTGGGTCAGGATGCGGGCCACGGCGTCGTCCACCCGCGCCATGGGCACCCGGCCGGCCTCGACCTCGGCCCTGAGCGTGCCGGTGAACTCCGGGTAGGCGTACGGCACCATGACCATGTCGACGCCGGCGGTCACCGAGGTGCGCACGTCGCTCGCGTAGTCGCCGGGGATCTGGTCGATCGCCTGCCAGTCCGTCACCACGAAGCCCTTGAAGCCGAGCCGGCCCTTGAGCACGCCGGTGAGCAGCTCCCGGTGCGCGTGCATCTTCACCGGCCCGGCGCCCAGGTCCACGCTGGAGAACGACGGCATGACGGTGGCGACCCCACGCCGGACCGCCACGGCGAACGGCGCCAGGTGGACGTCCTCCAGCTCCTGCCGGCTGACCCTGGTGACGCCCTGGTCGATCGTGTAGTCGCCGGTCGTGGAGGAGCCGTAGGCGGTGCCGCCGTCACCCACGTAGTGCTTGGCGGTGGCCAGCACGCCGTTGTCCTGGAGGCCGTCGATGACCGTGGCCATGCGGGAGACCAGGGCGGGGTCCTCGCTGAACGACTCGTACGCGCGGCCCCAGCGGTCGTCGCGCGACACGCACAGGCACGGCGCGAAGTTCCACGGGACGCCGGTGGCCCTGACCTCGCGGGCGGTGACCTCGCCCGCCTTCTCCACCAGGCCGGGGTCGCGGGCGGCGCCCAGGCCGACGTTGTGCGGGAAGATCGTCGCGCCGGCCACGTTGTTGTGGCCGTGGACGGCGTCCACGCCGTAGATCAGCGGCACCTGCAGCCGGGTACGGCGCGTCTGGAGCTGGAAGGCGTCCACCATGTCGGCCCAGGCGCGCGGCGTGTTGGGCGTGGGCGTGGACCCGCCGCCGGACAGCAGCGAGCCGAGGTGGTAGGCGGCGATGTCGCTCTGCCTGGCCAGCGCCATGCGCTCGGCCTGCGTCATCTGGCCGGCCTTCTCCTCCAGCGTCATCCGGCCGAGCAGGTCGGCGACGCGCTCGCGTACGGGCCTGCGCGCGTCCAGGTACGGCAGCCCGTGCGCGTCGATCACGATGACCGGGGCCTCGGCGGGCGGCCGGACGCCGGCGCCGGACAGCTCGACCGGGATGGTCTCGGCCACCTCGTCGGCGCCGTCCCTGAGGATCGTGACGGTGAACGAACGGGACGAGCCGGACGCCGTGCCGGCGGGGAAGGTCAGGGTGCCCTCGGCGGGCGTGTAGTCCGCGCCGGGGGTGGCGGTGCCGGAGCCGGTCCGGTACGTGACGGCGAGCCCGTCCGCGAGCGGCGCGCCGGTGGCGGTGGTGACCGTGACGCTCACCTTCGCCTCGGACCGCTCGCCGACGGGGTAGACCGGCCGGTCGGTGCTCAGCCGGGCGGGCCGCGGGGGAGCGGTGCCGTACAGCTCGACCTGGTCCCACTCCAGGGAGCCGGCGGCGGTGGGCAGGCGCATCCCGTAGCCCCACATGGCGAGGAGGTCCAGCTCGCCGTCCGTGGGTGCGCCGCCCGGCTGGTAGTCGGCGCGGCGGGTGAAGTCCGCGAACGGCACCTTGACCTGCCGCCAGCCGGCGGCGTCGTCGGTGAACGACGACTCGAACAGCTCGGCCGCGCCGGGGCCGGAGCCGCCGTCCTTGATCTCGAAGAAGATCCGCCGGCCGGAGCCCTCGCCGTTCACCCAGAAGGAGAAGCCCTCGTACGGGGACCAGTCCTGGGTGGCCGTCAGGTCCTGCGACCAGCCGCCCCACTGGCTGATGGCGTAGCCGCTCCTCAGCACCCGGTTCGCGGCCGGGGCGCCGGGGCGGGCCGCGCCGGGCTCGATCGTGAGCGTGGGGGTGGAGGCGGCGTCGTTGCCCCAGGCGTACACGCCGGAGGGGACGGCGTCGGACTCGAAGTCGGCGAGGACCGGCAGGTCGGCGGCGGCCCGCGCGGGGGCGGCCGGCGCGGCGAGAAGCGGGACCAGCAAGGCCAGGGCGGTCGCCCATAAGGGGGGTTTGCTGCGGAACACGGGGATACCTCCCGATTTGGAGAGCGCTCTCTCCCTCTGTGATCGGTGGCCGCCCCGGTTTCATAACAGCCTGAGTCAGGACAGAGTGAGGATTTTCCACCCGTGCGCGGGGACGAGACACGGGTCGCCGCCGGTCGCGGGCCCGTCCGAGGACTCCGCGACGGCGAGGCCCGCCGCCTCCAGCGGGAACCGGCAGGGCTCGCCGCCCACGTTGAGCAGGGTCAGGACGCGGCCGGGGCCCGCCGCCTCCAGCGCGACGGCGGTGTTGGTGAGATGGAGCAGGTTCGTACGCGCCCGCGCCAGCCACGGATGACGGCGGCGCAGCCCGATGAGCCGCTGGTGCAGCCGGTAGACCGGCCACCCCGCCGGGTCCAGTTCCTCGGGCCGCCCTGGGAAGGCGGGCCTGACCGCGTCGTCGCCGCCGGGCCGGTCCTCCTTGACCCCGCGAAAGCCCTGCTCGTCGCCGTAGTAGACGCTCGGCAGCCCGGCCACCGTGAACAGCACGGCCAGCGCGTGACCGACGTGACGCCCGTCGTCGAGGCGGCTGGCGAGCCGCGTCACGTCGTGGTTGCCGGCGAACGTCAGCGGCGTGAACGTCTCCAGCAGCTCGTCATGCCGCTTCAGCGCCCAGGCCAGCTCGAAGAAGTTGCCGTCGTTGAGCGAGCTCCAGAGCGCCTTCCACAGCTCGTACTGGGTGACCGAGTCGAGGCCGCTCTCCGCCACGTAGGCGGCGTAGTCGCCGTGGATCACCTCGCCGCCGAACCACGCCTCGGCATCGCGCGGGCGCACCCGCGCGAGCGCCCGCCGCCAGAACGCGGCCGGCATCGCGTACGCGGCGTCCAGCCGCCAGCCGGACGCGCCGCGCCCCAGCCAGTGGTCGAGGACGCGGACGACGTGGTCGAGCACGTCGGGATGCTCGTGGTCGAGCGTCACCAGCCCGTGGTGACCCTCGAACGTGCGGTGCCCCTCCCCTTCGGGGACGAACCAGTGGGCGTGGGCCGGATCGCCGAACAGCGGATGGCCGCGGCCCACGTGGTTGAACACGCCGTCGAGGACGATCCGCAGCCCGCGGGCGCCGGCGGCGGCCACCAGGCGGTCGAAGTCGGCGTCGTCGCCGAGGCGGGGGTCGATGCGGAAGTGGTCGATCGTGTCGTAGCCGTGGGTCTCCGAGGCGAAGATCGGGCCGAGCTGCAGGCCCGAGCAGCCCAGCTCGACGGCGTAGTCCAGCCAGCCCTCCAGAGCGCGCAGGCGGTGGCGTACGGGCGCGCCGGGCGGCAGGGCCACGGGCTCGGCGCCGGTGAAGCCCAGGGGGTAGACGTGCCACCAGATCGCATGCTCTTTCCACGACGTCACCCCAGTGAGCCTAACTCTGCCCATGGGGTGACCCGGCGGCCCTCACCCCGGGGGCCGGGGCCGCCCCCTGGCCCGGCCGCCGGGCGGCCCGCCTACTCGTCCTCCTCCTCCGCCGGCCTCGCGTCCGAGGCCGGGCGGCCGGGGCCGGGGCCGGCGGCGAGGGCGCCGCCGACGGCGCCGATGGTGTGGGTGAGGCGGATGCCGGAGCCGTCGCGCCGCCCCAGCTCGTCCGGCAGCGGCACCGGCTTGCCCACGGACGAGACCGCCTTGGCCGGTGCGGGCCCGGCCCAGGCCAGCAGCAGCTCGTCCTCGCCCTTGAGGAAACGCTGCGCCCGCACGCCGCCCGTGGCCCGCCCCTTGGCGGGGAACTCCGCGTAGTCGGACATCTTGCCGCCGCCGACCTGCGTGCCCGGCAGCGCCGTGGACGAGCCGGCCACGGTGACCACCACGGCGGGCCGTTCGGGATCGACCGCTCCGAACCAGATCACCCGGGAGCCGCCGTCCAGGCGGATGCCCGCCATGCCGCCGGCCGGGCGGCCCTGCGGGCGTACGAGCGAGGCCGGGTAGCGCAGCAGTTGCGCGTCGGAGGAGATGAACACGAGGTCGTGCGACTCCGACTCCAGCTCGACCGCGCCCACCACGGTGTCGCCGTCCTTGAGGGTGATCACCTCGAAGTCGTCGCGGTTGGCCGGATAGTCGGGAACCACCCGTTTGACCACGCCCTGCTGGGTGCCGAGCGCCAGCCCTGGCCCGTCGGGATCGAGCGAGCCGAGCCCGACGACCCGCTCGTCGGGCTGCAGCGAGACGTACTCGGAGACCGGGTGGCCGCCGGACAGCGACGGCGGGGCGCCCGTGGCCGGCAGCGTCGGCAGGTCCACGACCTGCACCCGGATCAGCCGGCCGAGCGAGGTGACCACGCCGACCTCCCCGCGTACGGAGGTGCGCACCGCCGAGACCAGCACGTCGTGCGCGGACCGCTCGCCCTCGCCGGGCAGCGGCGTGGCGTCGGCGGTGCGGGCCAGCAGGCCGGTGGACGACAGCAGCGCCAGGCACGGGTCGTCGGCGACCTGCAGCTCGACCACCGCGGTGCGGCTGACGCCCGCGGCGTCCAGCAGGACGGTGCGGCGCGGCGTGCCGTATTTCTTGGCGACGTCGGCCAGCTCGCCGGAGACGACCTGGCGCAGCTTGGCCTCCGAGGACAGGATCTCGGTCAGCTTGGCGATCTCGCCGGTCAGCGTCTCCTTCTCGGCGTCGAGCTCCAGCTTGTCGTAGCGGGTCAGGCGGCGCAGCGGCGTGTCGAGGATGTAGGCGGCCTGGATCTCGGTGAGGTCGAAGACGTCCATGAGGCGGGTGCGCGCCTGCGCGGAGTCGTCGGAGGAACGGATGACCTGGATGACCTCGTCGATGTTGAGCAGCGCGACGATGAGGCCGTCGACCAGGTGCAGGCGCTCCTCGCGCTTGCGGCGCCGGAACTCCGAGCGGCGGCGTACGACCTCGACGCGGTGGTCGACGTAGACCTGCAGCAGCTCGCGCAGGCCCAGCGTGCGCGGCTCGCCGTCGACGAGCGCGACGTTGTTGATGCCGAACGACTCCTCCATCGGCGTCAGCCGGTAGAGCTCCTCCAGGACGGCCTCGGGGATGAAGCCGTTCTTGATCTCTATGACCAGGCGCAGGCCCTTGTGCCGGTCGGTGAGGTCCTTGAGGTCGGCGATGCCCTGGAGCTTCTTGCTGGTCACCAGCTCCTTGATCTTGGTGACGACGCGCTCGGGGCCCACGTTGTAGGGCAGCTCGGTGACGATGATGCCCTTGCGCCGCGGCGTGATCTGCTCGATCGTGCACTTGGCCCGCATGCGGAAGGTGCCGCGCCCGCTCTCGTAGGCGTCGCGCACGCCCTGGAGCCCGATGATCGTGCCGCCGGTCGGCAGGTCGGGGCCGGGCACGAACTCCATCAGGTCGTCGAGCGTGGCGTCCGGCTTCTTGATCAGGTGGCGGGCGGCGGCGACGATCTCGACGAGGTTGTGCGGCGCCATGTTGGTGGCCATGCCGACCGCGATGCCGCTGGTGCCGTTGACCAGGAGGTTGGGGAAGGCCGACGGCATGACGACCGGCTCGGTCTCCTGGCCGTCGTAGTTGGGCTTGAAGTCGACGGTGTCCTCGTCGATGGACTCGACCATGAGCATCGCCGCCGGGGCCAGCCTGGCCTCGGTGTAACGCATGGCGGCCGGCAGGTCGTCGGGCGAGCCGAAGTTGCCGTGGCCGTCGACGAGCGGCAGGCGCATGGAGAAGGGCTGCGCCAGGCGGACGAGGGCGTCGTAGATCGCCGAGTCGCCGTGGGGGTGCAGCTTGCCCATGACGTCGCCGACGACGCGCGAGGACTTGACGTGACCGCGGTCGGGGCGCAGGCCCATCTCGGCCATCGAGTAGAGGATGCGCCGCTGCACGGGTTTGAGGCCGTCACGCGCGTCGGGCAACGCCCGCTGGTAGATCACCGAGTAGGCGTACTCCAGAAAGCTCGTGCGCATCTCGGAGGAGACGTCGATGTCGACGATGCGCTCCTCGAAGTCCTCTGGCGGGGGTGCTGTCGTGCGTCGGGCCATGTCGAACATTGTGCCGAAGGTATTCGGGTGCCCGCGACGGGTGCGCGGGACGAGCGCCCTTGACCAAGCAAGCGCTTGGGTCGTACGTTCGGGACACCGGATCCCCTGACTCGGAGACGTCATGATCGAGTTCCGTCCCGTGACCAAGCACATCGGCGCCGAGGTCACCGGGGTCGATCTGCGCAAGCCGCTGTCGCAGGAAGAGGTCGCGACCCTGCGCGAGGGCTGGCTCAGGCACCTCGTGCTGTTCTTCCGCGACCAGCACATCGACGACGAGCAGCACCTGCAGTTCGCCCTGAACTTCGGCACGCTCAACCACCCCGCGTTCAAGAAGGACGCCGGCAGCCCCATCCACGTGCTCGACCAGACCTCGCCCAAGGGCGAGGGCGGCGACGAGTGGCACAGCGACAACACCTTCGAGCCCACCCCGCCGATGGGCTCCCTGCTGCGCTGCGTCCAGCTCCCGGGCGTCGGCGGCGACACCTGCTGGGCGAACACCTACCTCGCCTACGAGTCGCTCTCGAAGCCGCTCCAGCGCCTGTGCGACGAGCTGACCGCCGTGCACGACATCACCATGTCGATGAGGAAGGCCATCTCCAAGGGGCATCCGTTCGACCTGGCCGAGGTCCAGGCCAAATGGCCGCCGATCGAGCGGCCGGTGGTGCGGGTGCACGCCGAGACCGGCAGGAAGGCGCTGTTCGTCAACCGCGCGTCCACGACCCGGCTGGTCGGCCTCACCGACCGCGAGAACGAGGCGCTGCTGCCGCTGCTGATCGACCACATCCGCTCGCCCGAGTTCCAGTGCCGCCTCCAGTGGCGTCCAGGCACGCTCGCCTTCTGGGACAACCGCCCCACCCAGCACTACGCGGTCGCCGACTACACCGAACGCCGCCGCATGCACCGCGTCACCATCAACGCCTTCCCCGAGCACGCCGACGGGTAGGGGCTAGAACAGGCGCGTCACCCAGCGCAGGATCCTCGGGAGGAAGGGGATCGCCAGGATCTCCAGGCCGTAGGCGATGTTGCGCCCGGCCGGGCCGTAGAACATGTACGCGGCCCCGGCCAGCGCGCACCCCACTGTCAGGAGCGCGTCCAGCAGGCCCAGGGCGATCGCCAGGGCCAGCCGGATCACGAACCAGACGAAGTCGAAGAAACCGTCCACCGGGGAGTCGTCGTAGGCCCAGCTCGCCAGCGCCAGTGGCGTGTACCAGCAGTCCTCCCAGTACTTCCGCCACTGCTCGGCGAAGTGGTTCGCCCCCTGCCGGGCGGCGGCCGGGGCGGCGGGCCGGAACTCGATCGACTGGATCTCGCCCCGCGTGGCGTCGAGGAACACCTGGCGGCCGGCGACCCGGACGACGGTGGTGCCGTTCACCAGCACGTCCACCGCGCTGCCTGGCTCGTCCACCCGGTACACCAGGTCGCGCGGACCGTCCGGGGTCGCCTGCCGTACGACGAGCAGGAAGGAGTCCCCGGCCGCCGGCGGCAGGTCGGCCCCGATCGTGAACGCGCCGAGCGGGGTGACGACCTTGGCCTCGGGCGTGATCTGCAGCCCGTCGGGCCCCCACTCCAGCGACAACGGCAGCCCTGGCGGCTCGTACTCGCCCTTGCATCCGCCGAGGACCAGGACGAGGACGGCGATCAGGGCCGTCGTCCAGACGAGAGGAGCACCGGGGAACCGAGCGGGGATGCCTGGATGCATGTCGCCACCTGGTGGACGGGGGGTTCGTGCACATCAACGTCCGGCGCGGCGGTCCTGTTCCGGCGTGGAGGCGCGAAACGTCGGAGGGAGCTGGTAACAAGGAGGGCATGATTGATGCCCCCGATGCCGAGGTGCTGCGCGACGAGGCCGAGGAGCGCCTGCGCGCGCTGGCCGGCGAGCACGCCGTGCTCCGTGACGACCAGTGGGCCGCCATCGAGGCGCTGGTCGTCGACCGGCGGCGGGTGCTCGTGGTGCAGCGCACCGGCTGGGGCAAGTCGGCCGTCTACTTCGTGGCCACCGCGCTGCTGCGCGAGCTCGGCGAGGGGCCGACGGTCATCGTCTCGCCGCTGCTCGCGCTCATGCGCAACCAGATCGCCGCCGCCGAGCGCGCCGGCATCAGGGCCGTCACCATCAACTCCGCCAACCCGGAGGACTGGGAGGAGATCTACGGCCAGGTCGCCGACGGCCTGGTCGACGTGCTGCTGGTCAGCCCCGAGCGGCTCAACAACCCCGACTTCCGCGACAACGTGCTGCCCGAGCTGGCCGAGAGCGCCGGGCTGGTCGTGGTGGACGAGGCCCACTGCATCTCCGACTGGGGGCACGACTTCCGGCCCGACTACCGCAGGCTGGCCCAGCTGTTCGAGGAGCTGCCGCCCGGCATCCCCGTGCTCGCCACCACCGCCACGGCCAACGCCCGCGTCACCCGCGACGTCGCCGAGCAGATGGGCGAGGACACGCTGGTGCTGCGCGGCCCGCTGGAGCGCGAGAGCCTGCACCTGTCCGTGGTCCGCCTGCCCACCGCCGAGCAGCGCCTGGCCTGGCTCGCCCAGACGCTGCGCGAGCTGCCCGGCTCCGGCATCGTCTACACGCTGACGGTGGCCGCCGCCCACGAGGTCGCGGGCCATCTGCGCGAGCAGGGCCACGAGGTGGCCGCCTACTCGGGCCAGACCGATCCGGCCGAACGGCTCGCGGCCGAGGAGGCGCTGCTCAACAACAAGATCAAGGCGCTGGTGGCGACGAGCGCGCTCGGCATGGGGTTCGACAAGCCCGACCTGGGGTTCGTCGTGCACGTGGGCGCGCCGCAGTCGCCGGTCGCCTACTACCAGCAGGTCGGCCGGGCCGGTCGCGGCGTCGAGCGGGCCGAGGTCATCCTGCTCCCCGGCGCCGAGGACCGCGACATCTGGGCCTACTTCGCCTCGCTGGCCTTCCCGCCCGAGCCCGTCGTCCGCGCCACCCTGGCGGCGCTGGAGGAGCGCGGCGTCATGTCCACGCCCGCGCTGGAGACCGCCGTCGACCTCAGCCGGAGCCGGCTGGAGATGATGCTCAAGGTGCTCGACGTCGACGGCGCCGTCCGGCGGGTCAAGGGCGGCTGGGAGGCGACCGGCGAGGAGTGGGCGTACGACACCGAGCGCTACACCCGCATCGCCGCCGAGCGCCGCGCCGAGCAGGAGGCCATGCTCGGCTACCTCACCACCACCGAGTGCCGCGAGCACTACCTCCGCCGGCACCTCGACGACGACACGGCCGGCCCCTGCGGCCGCTGCGACAACTGCACCGGCAGGCACCGCTCGCCCGACATCGCCCCCCAGGCCGTCGAGCAGGCCCGCGAGCGGCTGAGCCGCCCCGGCGTCGAGCTGGAGGCGCGCCGGCAGTGGCCGACCGGCCTGCCCGACCTGTCCGGCCGGATCAAGCCCGAGCTGGGCGCCGAGCCGGGCCGGGCGCTCGGCCGGCTCACAGACATCGGATGGGGCAACCGGCTGCGCGAGCTGTTCCACGGCGACGACGGCCCGGTGTCCGACGACCTGCTGCGGGCCGTGGTGCAGGTGCTGGCCGCCTGGGACTGGCGGGAGCGGCCGGTCGCCGTGGTCAGCCTGCCGTCGGCGTCGCGGCCGCAGCTCGTACGCTCCTTCGCCGAACGTCTGGCGCAGATCGGCCGGCTGACCTACCTCGGGGAGCTGGGCTACCGGGCGGGCTCGCCCGGGCAGCAGTTCAACAGCGCCAAGCGGGTGCAGGCGATCCGCGCCACGCTCGCCATGCCCAAGGACCTCGCGGGGCGCGTCGCGGAGTGCGGCGGCCCGGTGCTGCTCGTGGACGACCGCGTCGACACCGGCTGGACGATGACCCTCGCCACGGCCCTGGTCCGGCACGCGGGGGCGCCCGCGGTGCTGCCGCTGGCCCTCGCCACGGTCAGCTGACACCGCCGCTCCCGCCGCCCTCCGCACGGGGGGCTGGGCGGCCGTTGGCAGGGCCTCGAAGGGCGGGAACGCCTCGAAGGGAGAGAGCGGCTAGAGGGGAGAGAGCGGCTCGAAGGGCGGGAACGGCTAGCGGGGAGAGAGCGCCTCGAAGGGCGGGAACGGCTAGAAGGGCGGGCGGGCGCCGAGGTGCATGATCGCCTTGGCGGCCAGCCGGCAGCCCGAGGCCAGCGACTCGGCCGGCGGCTTGCCCTCCAGCCACGGCGGCAGGAACCCGGCGCAGAACGCGTCACCCGCGCCCGTGCCGTCCACGATCTTCTCGACCGGCTCGGCGGCGGCCCGCACGGGGTCGGGGCGGCCGTTGCTGTACCACAGCGCGCCCTCCTTGTTCATCTTGATCACGACCTGCGGGAACCACGCGGTCAGCACCTTGGCCGCCGCCTCGGCGTCGTCGCGGCCGGTCAGCACCTTGGCCTGGTCGATGTTGGCGAACAGCAGCTTGGCGCCGTTGGTCCACTCCAGGAACGGCTCGGCCCCGGTGCGCTCCAGCGGCGCCGACGAGGCGCAGTCTACGGAGATCGACATCCCGGAGCGCCTGGCCATGTCGAGCGCGGCGAAGCCCGCCTCGCGCGAGCCCTCGTTCATCAGCGTGTAGCCGGACAGGTGCAGGTGGGCGCCCGAGGTGAACAGGTCGCGCGGCAGGTCCTCGGGGGACAGCGCGGCGTTGGCGCCGGGGTCGGAGAGCATGGTGCGCTCGCCCTTGTGCGTGACGAGCACCACGCAGGTGCCGGTGGGCCGCTCGGGATCCATGACCAGGCGCGCGTCGACGCCGTAGCCCATCAGCTCCATGTCGCGGTTGCGGCCGGTGATGTCGGCGCCCCTGCGGCCGATGAAGGCGACCTCGGCGCCCTCGACGGCAAGCCAGGAGGAGATGTTGGCCCCGGACCCGCCGCCGTGCATGGTGACGACCGCCGGGGTGTCGCTCGCTCTGGCGAGCGCATAACGGGCGCGCGCCACCGCGTCGGTCATGAGATCGCCCACCACGACGACCCGCGTCATGATGCCACCACCTTGCTGCCTTCAGAACGACCCTGGCCACGGCAAAACTAACAGCTTCCAGGCCGACCGTGGGGCTGACCGGCGACACGAGGTGGGAGTCGATGCACAAGCGTTGCCCAAAACGCCCTCCGGTCTTGGCATTTGGGATGCGGGTTTACGCTCGTTGCTGTGGAGGCACAATATCCGGCCCACTGGGAGGCCGACGTCGTCCTGGCCGACGGCGGCACCGCGCACGTACGCCCCATCCGGCCCGCCGACGCGGACCGCCTTCGCTCCTTCTACTCGCGCCTGTCCGACGAGTCGATCTATTTCCGGTTCTTCGGCCCGCGGCCGCGCCTGTCCGACCGCGACGTGGAGCGCTTCACCAACGTCGACTACGTCGACCGCGTCGCGCTGATCGCCACGATCGGCACCGAGATGGTGGCCGTCATCCGCTACGACAAGACCGGCCCGGGCGAGGCCGAGGTCGCCTTCCTCGTCGAGGACGCCCACCAGGGCCGCGGCGTCGCCTCCGTGCTGCTGGAGCACCTGGCCGCCACCGCCCGCGAGCACGGCATCGAGACCTTCGTCGCCGACGTGCTGCCCGCCAACATGCGCATGATGGGCGTGCTGCGCCAGGCGGGCTACACCGCGCAGAGCCGGTTCGCCGACGGCGTCGTCCGCATGACGCTCGACCTGACCCCCACCGAGACCTCCGCCGAGGTGACCACCGCCCGCGAGCACCGCGCCGAGTCCCGTTCCATCGCCCGGCTGCTCACGCCCGGCTCGGTGGCCGTCATCGGCGCCTCCCGCGAACCCGGCGGGGTCGGCCAGACCGTGCTGCGCAACCTGCTGGCCGCCGACTTCACCGGCCCCGTCTACCCGGTGCACCGCGAGGTGCGGGCGGTGGCGGGCGTACGCGCCTACCCGAGCGTCACCGCGATCGACGGCGACGTCGACCTCGCCGTGGTCGCCGTGCCCGCGGAGAGCGTGCTCGACGTCGTCGAGGAGTGCGCGGAGAAGGGCGTGCACGGGCTGGTCGTGGTGTCGTCGGGGTTCGGCGAGACGGGCGCGGAGGGCCGCGAGCGGCAGGACGAGCTGGCGCGCACCGCCCGCTCCTACGGGCTGCGCGTGGTCGGCCCCAACTGCCTCGGCATCGCCAACACCGACCGCGCCGTGCGGCTCAACGCCACGCTCGCCGCCACCGTCCCCGGCCGGGGGAAGGTCGGCTTCTTCAGCCAGTCGGGCGCCCTCGGCACCGCGCTGCTGCAGCGCGTGGCGCAGCGCGGCATGGGCATCTCGTCGTTCGTCTCGGCGGGCAACCGGGCCGACGTGTCGGGCAACGACCTCCTGCAGTACTGGGAGGAGGACGACGCGACCGAGGTGATCCTGCTCTACCTGGAGTCGCTGGGCAACCCGCGCAAGTTCACCCGCCTGGCCCGGCGCATCAGCCGCGGCAAGCCGGTCGTGGTGGTCAAGAGCGGCGGCACGCCCTCGGGGCACTCGGCAGAGGAGCTGGGGCTGCCCGACTCGGCGATCAGCTCGCTGTTCGCGCAGGCGGGCCTCATCCGGGTGGACGACCTCATCCAGCTCTTCGACGTGGGGCAGCTCCTCGCCTACCAGCCGCTGCCCGCCGGGCCCAGGGTCGCGCTGGTCACCAACTCCGACGCGCTCGGCCTGCTCGCCGCCGACGCCTGCCTCGCGGCCGGCCTCGAACCGCGTCCCCCCGTCAACCTGGGGGCCGCGGCGGGGGCCGCCGAGTTCGGGGCGGCGCTGGAGGGGGAGCTGGCCTCCGCCGGCGTGGACGCCGCCGTCGTGATCTACATGCCGCCGCTGCCGGGTGACGCCGAGGCCGTGGCGGCCGAGCTGCTGCGGGTGTCCGAAGGCAGCGGCAAGCCGGTGCTGACGACGTTCGAGGGGCATCTGGGGATGCATCCGGCACTCCAGGTGACCGAGCCGGGGTCCCCGCGGGAGCGGCCGGCGCCGGCGCGGGGGTCCATCCCCTCGTACGCGGCCCCGGAGGAGGCGGTCCGCGCCCTCGCCCAGGCGGTCAGGTACGCGGCCTGGCGAGCCCAGCCCGCCACCCCGCCGCCCGCCCTCGACGATCTCGACCCCGACCGCGCCCGCACCCTGATCCACACCCTTCTGACCGCCTCCGAGCCCACTCCCACCCCCGAGCCGGTTCCCGAGCCCGCCGCCGTGCCCGGCCCCGCCCTCGCCCCCGCCCCAGCCCCCGCAGCTGGGCCCGGGTCCGCGCCCGCGTCCGAGGCCGCCACCGCGCCGGCGCCTAGGGCCGAGCCCACCACCGAGTCCGAGCCCACCACCGAGTCCGGGCCCACGCCGGGGTCGGAGCTCGCGCCGGGTTCCGGGCCCGTTCCCGCGCCCGATTCGGAGCCTGTCTCCGAGGCCGGTCCCAGGCCCCTTCCGGAGCCCGCGACGGAACCCGCCGTGGAGCCCGCGACGGAACCCGCTGCGGAGGCCGCGGCGGAGGCCACTGGGGAGGCCGTTGTGGAGGTCGCTGGGGCTCGGCGTGGGGTGCGTTCGGCCGCGTTCGCGGAGCCGGGGCCGCCGGTCGAGATCGACGCGGCCGAGCTGCTCTCCTGCTACGGCCTGACCGTGTGGCCCTCCGAGGTGGTGCATTCGCCCGACGAGGCCGCGGCCGCCGCCGAACGCCTCGGCTGGCCGGTGGTGCTCAAGGTGGCCGACCCCGGGGCCTCCCGCCGGGCGGGCACCGTACGCCTCGGCCTGACCGGCCCCGAGATGGTCCGGCACGCCTACGCCGAGTTCGCCGACCAGCTCGGCGCGAAGGTGCTGGCCGTCCAGCGGATGGCGCCGCAGCCCGCCGTGCCCACGGTGGTGGGGGTGGTCGAGGACCCGGCGTTCGGGCCGGTGGTGTCGTTCGGGCTGGGCGAGGTGACCGCGCGGCTCCTGCAGGACCAGGGCTACCGCCTGGCGCCGCTCACGGCGGAGGACGCCACTGCCCTCGTCCGGTCGGTGCGCGCCGCCCCGCTGCTCTTCGGCGAGTACGGCTACCCGCCCGTCGCCGTCGACGCCCTGGAGGACCTGCTCGTACGTGTCGGCCGCCTGGCCAACGACCTGCCCGAGGTGGCCCGCCTGGATCTCGACCAGGTGCTGGTCGGCGAGTCGAGCGTGATGATCCTCGGGGCCCGCGCGACCCTCCGCACCCCGGCGGGGCCGCGGCTCGACGGCGGTCCGCGCAGGTTGTCGTGATCCGTGCTGTCCCGCTCGCCCCTGTCGTCCCGGTGATTCCGGTGGTTCCGGTCAGCCGGGCCGTCAGGGCCGTCAGGGCCTGCCGTGGGCGCGGACGTCTTCGGCTTGCGGCGAAACACGCGGCCGATGTGCCCCTTGCTGCCTGTCCGAAAGACGTTATAGAGCGTTATATCCGGGCGGTGAGTGCACGGCCGACCCCTGGCAGGATGGAGCCATGAGGGAAACCCGAGTCTCAGCCGCGGGCCTGCGTGAAGCGATCGAGCGCAGCGGCTACTATCCCGACCTCGTCACCGATGCGGTCGAATCCGCGCTGGGCAAGGAGGCCGTGACCGCGTTCGTGGTGCATCACGAGGCCACGTTCGATCCTGCCATGGAGGTGCGCAGGCACGTCACGGTCCTGGTGCTGACGGCGACGCGGCTGCTGGTCTGCCACACCGACGAGCATCCGGCGGTCGAGGGCGTCTCGACCTCCCACGCCTCGACCACCACGGAGGCCGTCCGGCTGAGCCGCGTCCAGTCGGTCGCCGTCACCCGCGTGGTCCCCGACCCCGCCTCCTACGTCCCGGGCGTGCCGCCCACCGAGGTCACGCTCACCATCGGCTGGGGGGCCATCTCCCACGTCGATCTCGAACCCGCCACCTGCGGTGACGAGAACTGCGAGGCCGACCACGGCTACACCGGCGCCATCACCGCCGACGACCTGTCCCTCCGGGTCAGCGAGGCGGCCGACGGGCCGGAGGCGGTCGCGCACGTCCTGGCCTTCGCCAAGGCCCTGTCCGAGGCCACCGCCCGCACCGCCGGCGCCTGACCTCGCCCCCGAGCCCGGGGGCCCGGCTCCGCCGCCCGCCGCGCAACGTCGTCGCGCTCGGGGGCCCGCTCTGTCGGACGGGCGCGCAACATGGCCGCGTTGGCCGTGTTCGCCACGTTCGGGAGCCCGTCTGCCGCGCGCCGCCGAATGCCGCCGTGAGCAGCAGTCCTGGCCTGCCCGGGTCGTGTCCCTGGCCGTCTCCCCCCGTACGGCTAGGATGTGGGCATGCTGCTGCCAGGCTACGGCGGGGGGTCGCTGGCCGACCTGCCCGGTGCTCTGCTGGCCGCCTTGGGAGTTCCCGAGTCCGCCCGTCCTGAGAACGCTCGCCTTACTCTTGCGCCCGCCGAAAGCGTCTGCCTGTTCCTCGTGGACGGCCTGGGCGCCGACCTGCTGCGCGCTCACCCCGAGGCCGCCCCGTTCCTGTCCTCCCTGGCCGGACGCACACTCACGGCCGGATTCCCGGCCACCACCGTCACGAGCCTGTGCTCGCTCGGCACCGGGATGACGCCCGGCGAGCACGGCATGCTGGGCCTGACCCTCGCCGTCCCCGGCACCGGCCACCTGTTCAACTGCCTGCGCTGGACTCTCCCCGGCGGCCTGACGATGGACCCCGAGCAGTGGCAGCCCGCCAAGACCGTCTACCAGCGGGCCGCCGAGGCCGGCGTCCTGCCGAGCTACGTGGCCCCCGCCGAGTTCGAGGGCACCGGCCTGACCAGGGCCGTCTTCCGCGGCGTCCGCTACCTCGCGGCCGACACCGTCGACGAGCGGATCGCCCGGGTGCACGAGGCCCTGCGCGAGCCCCACGCCCACGTCACCGTCTACTACGGCGACCTCGACTCCGTCGGCCACATGGTGGGCTGGGGCAGCGACGAATGGCTGCGTCAGCTCGCCCTCGTGGACGACATGGCCGTCCGGCTGGCCGAGGGCCTGCCGCCGGGCTCCGCCCTTTACATCACCGCCGACCACGGCATGGTCAACGCCACCGAGAAGGTGGATGCCGAGCAGGTCCCCGAGCTGATGGAGGGCGTCGCGCTGCTCGGCGGCGAGGCGCGCGCCAGGCACGTCTACGCCGAGCCGGGCGCCGCCCGCCACGTGCTGGAGGCGTGGGCCGAGACCTTCCACGGCAAGGCGTGGGTGGTCTCGCGCCAGGAGGCGGTGGATTCCGGCTGGTTCGGCCCCCGCGTACGCGAGGAGTGGCTGGAGCGCATCGGCGACGTCGTGGCCGTCCCGCACGACGGCCTGGCCATCACCGCCCCTTCCCGCCACCGCATCGAGGCGCTGTTCACCGGCTACCACGGCTCGATGACCGCCGCCGAGCAGAACGTCCCGCTCCTGGAGGTACGCCCGTGACTGGCCCGCTGATCACCGCCGCCGACCTCGCCGCGCTCGGCCACGACGTCACGTTGCTGGACGTACGCTGGCGGCTCGGCGGCCCGCCCGGCGTGGAGCTCTACCGCGAGGGCCACCTGCCGGGCGCGGTCTTCTGCGACCTCGACCGCGACCTCGCCGCCACGCCGGGCGGTGGCGGACGTCACCCGCTGCCGCACGCGGACGCGTTCCAGGCCGCGATGCGCCGCCTCGGGGTGCGCGACGGGCGGCCGGTCGTGGTCTACGACGACGCCGGCTCCACCTCCGCCGCCCGCGCCTGGTGGACGCTGCGCTACTTCGGTCACCAGGACGTACGCGTGCTCGACGGCGGTCTGCCCGCCTGGACGGCTGCCGGCCTGCCGCTCACCAAGGAGGCCCCCGGTGCGGCCGAGGGTGACTTCACCGCCCGGCCCGGCGGCCTGCCGGTCCTGACCGCGGAGGAGGCCGGGGCGCTGGCCCGCGCCGGTGTGCTGCTCGACGCCAGGTCGGGGGAGCGGTTCAGGGGCGAGGCCGAGCCGGTCGATCCGATGGCCGGGCACATCCCGGGCGCGGTGAGCGCGCCGACCACCGAGAACGTCGGCCCCGACGGCAGGTTCCTCGACCCCGCGGCGCTGCGGGCCCGCTTCGCCGGGCTCGGGGCGGGGGAGGGCGTACCGGCCGGGGCCTACTGCGGTTCGGGCGTGATGGCTGCCCACGAGGTGCTGGCCATGGAGCTGGCCGGGCTGCCCGCCGCCCTCTACGTCGGCTCCTGGTCCCACTGGGTGACCGACCCCACCCGCCCGATCGCGACCGGCGCGTAGCCAGGACGGACCCCTGCCTGGGCGGCCTCAGGGAGCGGCGGACGGCCGGTCAGTAGAGTGGCCGGTCGCCGGCGCCGAAGCAGGTGAACTCGTACACGCCGGTCTTGGCCGCGGCGGCGGCCAGGGCCGCGTCGGGCGGCTGCCCGACCGCGACGAGTTCGTGGAAGGCGCTCATCACCGCCCGCGCCGCCTCGTCCTGCACCGGCACCATCCCGGCGATCACGCACGCCGCCCCCTGCGCCAGGAACGTTCCCGGCAGGCCGAGGGGCGCCCCCTCGACCGGCGCCCGCGACATGCCGGAGTTGCACGCCGACAGCACGACCAGCTCCGGCGCCCGCTCCAGGGTCAGCAGGTCGTAGGCCATCAGCAGCCCGTCGTCCAGGGTGATGCCGGACATCAGGGGGCTGCGGGCGTGGAAGACGCCGTGCGCGGCCAGGTGCAGCACGTCCACGCCGTCGAGGGCGTCGAGGACGGCGCCGCTGCGCGCGGGGATCTCGGCGGTGTCGCGATGGCAGGCCAGGACGTGCGTCACCTCGGCGTGCGCGTGCGTCAGCCCGGGCCCCGCCGCCGCGACGACCCGGGGGACGCCGTCGCCGCGCCGGCCCTGCCGTGCCCGCGCCCGCAGCCAGCCGGCGGCGCTCGCCGCCACGCTCACCGGGCGTTCGCGCAGGGAGGGCAGCGCGCTCCAGGGCAGCGTGTGCAGGGCCCCGACCGGAACCACCACGAGCGCCGCGCCGTCCAGCTCGGCGTCGAGCGGCCGGAACAGCAGCCGGTCCACCTCCTGCGCCGCCACCTCCAGGTCGTTGCCGCCGTCACCGTCCGCGGAACCGGACCAGTCGCGCCGCTCGCCGTGCCGCCGCAGCGCGTAGCGCAGCCGTACGACCGCCTCCTCGACCGCCCGCACCGCGCCCAGCCACCGCAGCAGCACCCGCTCCCCGCTGACCAGCACCGCGAGCAGCGACTCCCCGTCGATCACGAACTCGACCAGGGCGCCCGAGCCCAGCTCCGCGCCCACCCGCCGGGGATCGATCGCGGGGGAGCCGTGCGCGGGCGCGGTGACGGCCCGCCACCGCTCGGCCCACTCGAACACGTCGCGGGGAAGCCCGTTCCGCACCGCCAGTGAGAGCCCGAACGCCGCCAGCCGCTCCCCGGCCCGTGCCGCGTGGGCCCGCAGCGACGGGTCGTCGAAGCCCTCCACGCCCTCGCCGACCTCGGCCAGCCCTTCGTGCACCGCGTGGAAGGCGCCGGGCACGTCCTCGCGCAGCGCGGCCTCCAGCGCGAGCGCGTGCTGCCGCACCGGGGCGGGCACCTGCCACTCGCCGGCCAGCCGCCCGCCGGGGAACGGCTCGTCGGGCCGCTCGTCCACGGCCGCGTGCCGGGTCAGGCGGGCGAGCTGCGCCGACGCCGCAGGATGGTCGTCGACCGCGAGCGCCGCCTCGGCCGCCGTGAGGCGGAGCGCCGCCGCCCCCGGGAGCTGGGCGAGGCCGTCCTCCAGCTCGTCGGCGCAGGCGATCAGGCCGGACACCAGCTCGGGCGTGACGGGCCCGAGGGCGAGGCGCGAGCGCAGCACGACCTCCCTGGCCAGCGGCAGCCACGACGTGCGTTCCTGGTCGGCCAGCTCCTGCGCCGCCTGCTCGCCGACCTGCAGCGCCCGGTGCGGGTCGCCGGTCAGCAGCTCGACCTGGGCCAGCTTCAGCCGCGCCTCGGCGAGCGCCACCCGCCCGCCGCTCGCCTCCAGGTCGGGCACGGCCAGGTTGAGCATCGCCCTGGCCTCGCCGGGCAGGTGGGCCGCCAGCAGGGCGCCGGCGAAGTCGGCCCGCATGGTCGCCAGGCGCTCGGGATAGCCGAACAGCGTGTCCTCGGCCTCCCGGTAGTGGTGGAAGGCGCCGGCGATGTCGCCCCGGCGTACGGAGAGGAACGGGAGGTTGGCGGCCGAGAGCCGGGCGAGGTGGTGCAGGCCCGCGTGCTGGGAGATCTCCAGGCAGGCGGTGAGGTCGCGCATGGCGGCGTCCCACTCGCCCCGCCAGCAGCGGACCAGGCCGCGGTTGAGCAGCCCGCCGGCGAGGAAGCGGCGGTCGTCGACGGTGCCCGGCGCGTGCACCAGGGCGCGCAGCGCCCGGTCGCAGGAGGCGATGGCCTCCTGGTGGCGGCCCAGGTGGGAGAGCGCGACGGCGCGCTGGGTGTCGAGCTTGGCCCGGTCGAGCGGGCGCAGGTAGGCCCAGGCCAGGGCGGCCAGGCGGAGGGCCTGGAGGGGGTGGCCGAGTTCGGTGCGTACGGTGACCAGCGACAGCCGCGCCTGCGCCACCCGCTCGCGCGGCGCGCCCGGCACGGCGATCGCGGCCCGCAGGTGGTGCTCGGCGCTGTCGAGGTCGCCCAGCTCGCGGTCGGCCAGCGCCATGGCGCGCAGCGCCACGGCCTCGGCCTCGTGGGCGCCGGCCCGGCGGGCGGCGGAGAGCACCGCGCCGGCGGCGCGCAGGGCGTGCTCGGGATCGACCAGCGAAAGCAGCATGGCGGCCTCTGCCGCCTCGACGAGAGGACAGGGGCCGTCGCTCATGGCCGGCCCTGAGGGGAACGGTCGGTTAAGGACATGTCCCTCCCGTCAGGGCTGCGGGAATCGGGGCTGCCGGGCGGATCACGGGCGGATGCGCACCCAGCGGGTCTGTACGGGCGCCTGCCCCGGCCGGTGGCACACCACGCTGAGCCAGCCCGGCGGCAGCCCGGTGGCGGCGAAGCAGCCGTTGGGGCTGATCGGCCGGGACAGCGTGAGGTGCGGCGTGCGCACGTCGACGAACGCGCCCTCCCCGGGGCAGGGGAACACCTGCCCGGCCACGTCGATGAGCCCGTCGCCGACCGTCACCTCCAGGTCGAACGTGAGCCCGTCGGCGACGAACCGCACCAGGTGCGAGCCGTCGTCGCCGCGCGTCCCCGCGCCGGCCCGGACGGTCGCCGCCTCGGCGGCCGGGGCGGCGGTCAGCGAGCCCGCGACTCGCAGGCCGTAGACCTCGCGGGCGGCGGCGGACACGTGGGCCGGCGGCGGATCGGCTCCGGCGGCCAGCCGGAGCGCCGCCAGGACATATTCGTCGTTGATCATCGCGCCATCTCCTGCGTCGAGATCAGAGTGCGCAGTTTCTCCAGGCAGCGGGCCCGGGTGGGGCCGACGCTGCCGATGGGCAGCCCGAGCCGGGCCGCGGTCTGCCGGCTCCCGAGGTCGATCGCGACGAGCTGGAGCAGCGTGCGGCAGGGCTCGTGCATGGTGGAGACCGCCTTCCAGAGGAGCTGACGGTCGTCGTCGCCGAGGACGGCGGCGCCCGGCTCGGGCTCCTCGGCCACGGCCAGGGCGTGGACGCCGGAACGGCCGCTCTCGCGCAGGAGCTGCAGCGCCTCGCGGCGCACGACCGTGGCCAGCCAGGCGCCGACCCGCTCGGGCTCCCTGATGTCCTCCATGCGCTGCAGCAGCCGCAGCCAGCCGCCCTGCACCACGTCGGCCGCGTCGGCGGCGCCGAGCCCGGTGGCGCGGGCCACGGCCCACATGAGCGGGCCGAACTCGGCCTCGAGCGCGTCCCACGCCGACCGGTCTCCGTCGGCGGCGGCTCGCAGCAGCTCCGCCGGGGCGCGCTGGGCGTGCACGAGGCCTCCCTCACGTCAGGGACGAGGAGGCGATCACGCCTCACCGTGATGGACCGTGGACTGAGAGTGAAACTCTACAGACTCACGGGAACGACAACTCCCAGATCGGGAAAGTGCCGGGCGTCCTCCGCGTCGAGCAGCCGCCGCACCACCTCCTTGGCCGGCTCGGCGGCGGCCCCGGCCGCGATCGTCCCCGACACCAGCGCCGCGGCGAACGACGTGCCGCTCCACGTCGCGAACCCGCCGAACTCGCCGAGGTCCAGATAGCTGCTCTCCAGCCAGTCGCCGCGGGCGCAGGCGTCCACCCATGTGCCGTACCCGGAGTAGGCGGCCCGCTGCCGCCCCGTCGCCTCCAGCGCGGCCACGCCGACCACGGCGGGCAGCGCCGCGGGCCAGAACGGGCGGTCGGAGGCGGTGTTGCCGGCGCAGGCGACCGTCACGGTGTCGCTCAGCGCCGCGATGGCGTCGTTGAGCAGGGGCGGCGGCCGGTCGTCGAAGGTGTGGCCGCCGAAGGACAGGTTGATCACGTCGGGCGGGTCCTCCCGCATACGGTGCAGCGCGCGGATCACGCTCGCCTCGTCGCCGATGCCGTCGCCGTCCAGCACCCGCCGCACGCGCAGCGACACGCCGGGGGCCAGGCGCGCCAGCATTCCCGCGACGAACGTCCCGTGCCCCGCCTGCTGGCCCTCGCCCGCGTCGGCGTCCTCCGGGCCCACGCGGGAGTACCAGTCCGTGCCCGACCACCAGGGGTGCTTGACCACGCCGGTGTCGAGCACCGCCACCGTCGCCGCGGAACGGTTCCTGGCCGGCCGGTACGCGATCGGCTCCACCGGGAACGGCCGCGACGCCGGGCCGCCGAAGAACAGCGGCTGCCCCCTGAACACGTGGTTGGGCGAGGCCCGCAGGCCCCTCGCGGACAGCTCGGCGGCGAGCTCGCAGGGGTCCACGCCGGGGGCCAGATGCGCGACGCAGACCCCGTCGGCCTCGGAGACGGCCTGGGTCCAGCGGGCGACGGCGGCCAAGGTGCTCCGGTCGGCCAGGAGCTGACCTGGCCGGATGAGCGCCTCGCCGACAGATTGGAAGTTCATGGCGACGTATGTTTCCCGCCCGCACCAGGTGTCACGCGACACTCCCGCACCAACTTGGTATGGCCCCCCACTGGTGCCGGATGGCGACCGACGGTAGTCTCTCCCTAGTCACTTGTGATCATCCCTATGTACGAGGCCGTTGGGGAAGGCGCACCTCGTACCGAACGGGAGGTCCGGTGTCTGCACGTGGCGTCCTTTACGTCCACTCGGCTCAGCCCGCGCTGTGCCCTCATATCGAATGGGCGGTCGCGGGTGTCCTTGGCGTGCCCGTCGACCTGACGTGGACGCCGCAGCCCGCCGCGCCCAACGTCGTGCGGGCGCAGGCCGAGTGGGAGGGCAGGCCCGGCATCGCGGCCGCCATCGCCTCCTCCCTCATGGGCTGGCAGCGGCTCAGGTTCGAGATCACCGAGGACGCCTCGCCGGGCGTGGACGGGTCCCGCCACGCCTACACCCCGACCCTGGGCGCCTTCACGGCCGTCATCGGGGTCAACGGCGACATCATGGTCCCCGAGGACCGCCTCAGGGCCGCCATGATGCTGGCCGCCCAGGGGCGCTGCGACCTCGAGGAGGAGCTCGACAAGCTGCTCGGGCGGCCGTGGGACGAGGAGCTGGAGCCCTTCCGCTACGCCGGGGACGGCGCTCCCGTCCGCTGGCTGCACGCCGCCGTCTGAGCGGCCCCACACCACCTCCCCCTGAAAAGGCCCCCACCGGCTCCGGTGCGGGGCCTTTTGGGCTGCTGAGGAAAGCCGGAGGCCCCGTACCCAGGCGGTGGGTACGGGGCCTCCGAGAGGAATGCGGTGTTACAGGGGGATGTTGCCGTGGGCGCCGCGCGCGGGGGTGGCCTGGGCGAGGACCTTGGCGATGGCGCCGCGCGTCTCCCCGGGACTGATCACCTCGTCGATGACCCCGAGCTGCTGAGCGCGTTCGAGCCCGCCGGCGAGCTTCTGGTGCTCCTCGGCCAGCCGCTCCTCCAGCGCCGCCCGCTCCTCCTCGGGCGCGGCGGCCAGCTCGCGCCGCTTGAGCACGCGCACCGCCGCCACCGGCCCCATGACCGCGATCTCGGTGGTCGGCCAGGCGAAGACCTTGGTGGCGCCGAGGGCGCGGGAGTTCATCGCGATGTACGCCCCGCCGTACGCCTTGCGCGTGACGAGCGTGACCCGCGGCACCGACGCCTCGGCGAAGGCGTGCAGGAGCTTGGCTCCCCGCCGGACGACGCCGTCGTGCTCCTGCCCGACGCCCGGCAGGTAACCGGGAACGTCCACCAGGACAACCAACGGCACGCCGAAGGCGTCACACATGCGTACGAACCGGGCGGCCTTCTCGGCGGACGTGGCGTCGAGGCAGCCGCCGAGCCGCATCGGGTTGTTGGCGATGACGCCGACGGTCCGGCCCCCGAGGCGGCCGAGCGAGGTGACGATGTTCGGCGCCCACTTGGGGTGCAGCTCGATGCCGGCCTCATCGAGCAGGCCGTTGACGAGCGGCTTGACGTCGTAGGCCCGGCGCGGGGACTCCGGCAGCAGCGTGGAGAAGTCCACTTCCTCGATTTCTCCCGCGCGCACCCGCCCCTGGTGGCCGAGGAGCGTGGCGAGCTGGCGCGCCCTGACGTAGGCGTCGGTCTCGGTCTTGGTGACGACGTGCACGACGCCGCTGCGCTTGCTGTGCGGCTCGGGCCCGCCGAGGGCGGCGGCGTCGACGTTCTCGCCGGTGACGCTGCGGACGACGTCGGGACCGGTGACGAAGATGCGGCCGGTGTCGGCCAGGATGACCAGGTCGGTGAGCGCCGGCCCGTAGGCGGCGCCGCCCGCGGCCGGGCCGACGACCACGGAGATCTGCGGGACGACGCCGGACGCCTTGGTCATGGCGGCGAAGACCCTGCCGACCGCGTGCAGCGACTCGACGCCCTCGGTGAGCCGCGCGCCGCCGGAGTGCCAGACGCCGATGACCGGCACCCGCTCGCGTACGGCGACGTCGTAGGCGTGGACGATGTGCTCGCAGCCTTCGCTGCCCATCGCGCCGCCCTGGAAGCGGGCGTCACTGCAGAAGGAGACGACGGGCACGCCCTCGACGCGCCCCATGGCGGCGAGGACGCCGCTCTTGTCCTCCGGGGTGATCAGCCGCAGCGAGCCCTCGTCGAGCAGCGCGGACAGGCGGACGAGTGGGTCACGGGGATCGGCGGGCTCCTGTTCGGAGCCGGGCGTCACCACCCCGTTGTCGAGCACGGTCATCTAGGCCCCCTTGAACACGACGGACACGTTGTGCCCGCCGAAGCCGAACGAGTTGTTGACCGCGGCGATGTCGCCGTCCGGCAGCTTGCGGTTCTCGCCGTGGACGAGATCCACCTCGATGCCGTCGTCGGGGTTGTGCAGGTTGATGGTGGCGGGGACGATCCGGTCCTGCAGCGCCTTGATCGTGAAGACGGACTCGATGCCGCCCGCGCCGCCGAGCAGGTGCCCGGTCATGGACTTGGTCGAGGTGACCAGCGGGTGCGTGCCGATGGCCTTGGCGATCGCCTGGACCTCGCCGACGTCGCCCGCGGGGGTGGAGGTGGCGTGCGCGTTGACGTGCTTGACGTCGAGCCCGGACACGCCCGCGTTGGTGAGCGCCTGGGTCATCGCCATGATGATGCCCCGGCCCTCGGGCTCGGGCTGGGTGATGTGGTGCGCGTCGGCGGAGTAGCCGACGCCCGCGCAGTAGGCGTAGATGCGCGCGCCGCGCGCCCTCGCGTGCTCCTCGGACTCCAGCACGACGATGCCGGCGCCCTCGCCGAGCACGAACCCGTCACGGTCGCGGTCCCACGGGCGGGACGCGCCGGCCGGGTCGTCGTTGCGGGTGGACATGGCCCGCGCGGCGGCGAAGGCCGCGATGTTCAGGCCGTGGATGGCGGCCTCGGTGCCGCCGGCCACCACGACGTCGGCGCGGCCGACCCTGATCATGTCCATGGCGCTGCCGATGGCCTCGGCGCCGGAGGCGCACGCCGAGACGGTGGCGTGCACGCCCGCCTGAGCGCCCAGGTCGAGGCCGATCCAGGCGGCCGGGCCGTTGGGCATGAGCATGGGCACGGTGAACGGCGACAGCCGGTTCCAGCCCCGCTCGCGGTAGGTGTCGTAGGCGTTGAGCGTGGTGGTGATGCCGCCGATGCCGCTGGAGACCACCACGCCCAGCCGCTCGGGGGCCACCTCGGGGGCGCCGGCGTCCTGCCAGGCCTCCCGGGCCGCGACCATCGCGAACTGCTCGCTGCGGTCGAGCCTGCGGGCCTCGGGCCGCGGCAGCACCTCGGCCGGATCGACGGCGGCCGTCCCCGCGAACTTCACGGGGACGGTGTCGATCCAGTCCGCGGTGAGGGTCTCGACACCCGACTGACCGGCGAGGAGCGCCGCCCAGGTCGAGGTGACGTCTCCACCGACGGGCGTCGTCGCGCCAAGCCCGGTGACGACGACACGTACCCGGTTCGCACTCACGTTTCGCGCTCCTTGCTGATGATCAGTTGCGTCTTGCGGTGGTTTTCAGCCCTGGATGAAGTTGAGGACGTCCTTGACCGTCTTCAGGTTCTTGAGCTGGTCGTCGGGGATCTCGACGCCGAACTCGTCCTGGGCGGCCACGGCGATCTCGACCATGGACAGGGAGTCGATGTCGAGGTCGTCCACGAAGCTCTTCTCGGGGGTCACCTCGGAGGCCGGAATGCCGGTGATCTCGTTGATGATCTTGCCGAGGCCCGCGAGGATGTCCTGCTCGGTGGCAGCCATGTCGTTGTTCTCCTTTGATTTTCCTTGGAACTGCACGGCCCGTGGACCGCGCAAGCGAGTGGTGCGGACGGTGATCCTACGGAATCTCGATCACTTGGCCCGCGTACGTGAGCCCAGCGCCGAAACCCAGCACGAGGGCCAGCCCGCCGGACTGCACCTCGCCGCGCTCCAGCATGCGCGAGAGCGCGAGCGGGATGGACGCGGCCGAGGTGTTGCCGGCGGTGACGATGTCACGCGCCACCGCGGCCTTCTCGGCGCCCAGCTTACGGGCGATCGCCTCGATGATGCGCAAGTTGGCCTGATGGGGGACGAAGGCCGACAGCTCGGACGGGTCGACACCCGCCCGCTCGCAGGCCTCCAGAGCCACCGGGTGCAGCGCGGTGGTGGCCCAGCGGAAGACCGTCTGCCCCTCCTGGTGGAGGAACGTCGTGCGGTCCTGGATCTGGATGGCCTCGAACTTGTCGCCGGCGCTGCCCCAGACCACGGGGCCGATGCCGGGGGTCTCGGCGGGGCCGACGACCGCGGCGCCCGCGCCGTCCGCGAAGATCACGGCGGTGGAGCGGTCGGTCCAGTCGACCCACTGCGACAGCTTCTCGCTCCCGATGACCAGCACGTTCCTGGCCGAACCGCCGCGTACGGCGGCGCTGGCGGTGGCGAGCGCGTAGCAGAAGCCGGCGCAGGCGGCGTTGACGTCGAACGCGCCGGGCGACCTGATCCCGAGGCGGTGCGCCACGATGGCCGAGGCATTGGGGATCTGCGTCTCCAGCGTGCAGGTGGCGACGATCACCAGGTCGACGTCGTCGGGCGACAGCCCGCTCGCGGCGAGCGCCTTGCCGCCCGCGATGGCGGCCATGTCCTCGACCGACTCGCCCGCGGGAGCGACCCGGCGCTCCTTGATGCCGACGCGGGACTGGATCCACTCGTCGTTGGTCTCCATGGTCCTGGCGAGGTCGTCGTTGGTGACGACATTGGCCGGCTGGTAATGGCCGAGCGCCAGCACCCGGGCGCCGGGGGCGATGTCGGGAATCCTCACTTGATCAGCTCCCTGGCCGCGTCGAGGTCGTCTGGGGTCTTCAGCGCCACGGTCGCGACGCCGCGCAGCCCGCGCTTGGCGAGGCCGGTCAGCGTGCCGCCGGGCAGCAGTTCGATCATCCGGGTGACGCCGAGCCCGGCCATGGTCTCCATGCAGGCGTCCCAGCGGACGGGGCTGCTGACCTGCTTGACCAGGCGTTCGACGAACTCGGCGCCGCCGGCGACCGGCCGGCCGTCGGCGTTGGACAGCAGCGTCACCCGCGGGTCGGCGGGCGTGACGCCCTCGGCGGCGGCGCGCAGGCTCTCCACCGCCGGCGCCATGTGCCGGGTGTGGAAGGCGCCCGCCACGGACAGGGGGCGCAGCCGGGCGCGGGCCGGGGCGTCCTCGGCGAAGGCCGCGAGCTCCTCCAGCGTGCCCCCGGCGACGATCTGACCGGCGCCGTTGATGTTGGCGGGCGTGAGCCCGTGTCTGTCGATGGCGGCCAGCACCTCGTCCTCGGCGCCGCCGAGCACGGCGGTCATGCCGGTCTCGGTGATCGCCGCGGCCTTGGCCATGGCCTGGGCCCGCTCGCGGACGAGGGCGAGCGCCTGCTCGGCGGTGAGCACCCCGGCCAGCGCGGCCACGGCGAACTCGCCCACGCTGTGGCCGGCGAGCACGTCGGGCCGCACGCCCAGGGCCTCGGCCGAGGCGAGCGCGGCGGCCACCAGCAGCGGCTGGGCGACGGCCGTGTCACGGATCTCGTCGGCGCCGGCGGTCGTGCCATAGGCGATCAGGTCGATCCCGGCGACCTCCGACCAGGCGCCGAGCCGGTCGGCGAGGCCGGGCAGCTCGAGCCAGGGAGCGAGGAAGCCTGGAGTTTGGGCACCTTGGCCCGGAGCGACGAGTACTAGCACGCATTCCACCATGCCCTGTAGAGGTTCGACACGCGGCTGGAGATCCATACGAACTTTGTCCAGGCTTATTTGTAGGAACCCCACAGTGGGGATTTCGGGTCGATTACGTTAGGGGTCTCCATGTAACAGCCGCTTCCGCGAGCCTGCCGAGGATCAGGCCGACCTGGAGCGTGAACGCCGAGCGGCCCTCCGTCGGCTGGTAGCCGGTCAGCTCCGTGATCTTCTTCAGCCGGTAGCGCACGGTGTTGGGGTGGACGAACAGCAGCCGCGCGGTCGCCTCCAGCGACGTGCCCTGCTCCAGGTACGTCGCCAGCGTGTCGAGCAGCGGCGTGCCCGCCAGCGGCAGGTAGACGTTCTCGATGAGCTGCTCCCTGGCGTCCTCGTCGCCGTCGAGCGCCCGCTCGGCCAGCAGGTCCTCGGCGTGCACGGGACGGGGCGCGTCGGGCCAGCCGGCGGAGGCCTTCAGCCCGGCCAGCGCGGCCCGCGCGGACCGGGGGGCGGCGTGCAGGTCGGGCACCTCGGGGCCGATCACGACGGGCCCCATGCCGAAGCGGGCCACGACCTGCTTGCCCGCGGCGTTGACGTTGTCGGCACCGCCGACGATCACCACGAGGCGGTCGGCCTGCACCCCTGCCAGCAGGTCCATGCCGATGCGGCGGCCCCGCTCGCGCAGCCCGTCGATGACCGAGCGGGGGTCGCCCTCGGGCGCGTGGCCGGCGATGACGACCACGGGGGAGGAGGTCCAGCCGAGCGCCGCCGCCCAGGAGTGGAGGCCGTCGTCGACCTCGCCGCGGACCAGGGCGTCCACGATCAGCGCCTCCAGCCGCGCGTCCCACGAGCCGCGCGCCTCGGCCTCGCGGGCGTAGACGTGGGCGGCGGCGAAGGCCACGTCGCGGGTGTAGCGCAACATGGCCTGCTGGAGCTGGTCCTCGCCGCCCGGCGAGGCCAGCTCGTGCGTCTGCGCCTCGACGACCTCGACCACCACGCGCACGATGTCGACGGTCTGCTGCAGCGAGATCGAGCGCTTGAGCTCGCGCGGCGCGGTGCCGAAGAACTCGATGCTGGGCGTCGGCCGGTCCTCCCCGGCGGTCGAGAACCACTCGACGAACGCCGCGATGCCGGCCTGCGCCACGAGCCCCACCCAGGAGCGGTCCTCGGCGCTGAGCGCGCGGAACCAGGGAAGCTGCTCGTCCATGCGGGCCATCGCCGCGGTGCCGAGCGAGCCCATGGCCCGCTCGAGCCTGCGCGTGGTGTCCTCCCGGGTCCGGTCTGTCACGCACTCTAGAGTGCCAGGTGGCTCGCGATGACCGCGACGCCGGACCGCGCGCCCCGCCGGGCCTGTCGCTCAGATCACGGCGACCGCGGTGATCAGGCCGATCGCCACGTGCGTCACCGCCAGCAGCCGCGCGCCCGGCTGCAGCTCGGGCTCCTGGACGAGGTCGCGTACGGAGACGCCGACGATGCGGTCGAAGAGCAGCATCGCCACGGTCTGCACCACGATGCCGACCAGGCCGAACACCGCGGTGCCCGCCAGCCCTTCGGCCAGCCGCCCGCCGGAGGACCAGATGGAGGCGGCCACGATCAGGCCGACCGCGGCCATGGCGGAGGCCGCCAGCAGGGTGGCGTTGGGGTTGCGCTCGCTGCGGATGATCTCGCTGAGCTTGCCCGGCGTGGCCCAGTCGATCACGTAGAAGCCCACGATCATGAGCAGGACGCCGACGGCGGCGTACGAGGCGATGGCGCCGGAGCCGCGGGCGAGGGTTTCCAGAAGGGTCACGTCTGTTCCTTGGTTCTGTGGGGGGATGTCAGTCGGCGATGCGGTGCGGGACGAAGGAGGAGGTGTCGTCGGTGATCAGTCCCGTGCTCTCCCTGATGCCGAGCCCGGCGGCCTCGTCGGCGACCACCCAGGCGCCGAGCACCGGACGCTGGCCGCCGAAATCGGGCAGCGCCTCGAAGCCCTGATGGACGTAGCCCTCGCGGCCGTAGCGGCCGGGCGTCTCCGCCGTGCCCTCGGGGGTGACGATCCTCATGGAGGCGCCCTCCCTGCCGAGCAGCGGCTTGGAGATGTACGAGGTCAGCTCGCGCGGCCCGTCGAGATAGGCCGGCAGCAGCGAGGGATGCCCGGGATGGAGCTCCCACAGCACGGCGAGCAGCGCCTTGTTGGACAGCAGCGCCTTCCACAGCGGCTCGATCCAGGTGGCGTGCCGCACGGCGTGGCGGCCGAAGTCGTCCGAGAGCATCCACTCCCACGGATAGAGCTTGAACGCCGAGCGGATCACCTGGTCGCCGGCGTCCACGAAGCGGCGGCCGAGGTCGTCCCAGCCGATGTCCTCCATGGCGACCGAGATCGTGGCGTGTCCCGCCTGCTCGGCCGTCTCCTGGAGGTAGGCGACCGTCATGGCCTCCTCGCCGGTCTCGTCGGCGTTGGTGAACGCGAAGTGCACCGGGCCGGGCGGCAGCCGCAGCGCGCGCCAGCGGTCGATGAGCCGCTCGTGCAGGGAGTTCCACTGGTCGTCGCCGGGGTGGACGTCCTGCAGCCAGAACCACTGCACGACCGACGCCTCCACCAGCGAGGTCGGCGTGTCGGCGTTGTACTCCAGCAGCTTGGCCGGGCCGGTGCCGTCGTAGCGCAGGTCGAAGCGGCCGTACAGGTGCGGGTCACGCCGCTCCCAGGAGCGCGCGACCTCCTCCCACGCCCACTCGGGCACGGCGAAGTCGGCGAAGCGGCCGGTGCTCACCACGTGCTCGACGGCGCGCAGGCACATGCCGTGCAGCTCCTCGACCTGCTCCTCCAGCGCCTCTATCTCCTCCATCGAGAAGACGTAGTGCACCGACTCGTCCCAGTAGGGCCGGGTGAGGCCCGTGGGGTGGGCGGCGCGGTGGTAGGCCAGGCCCTGCCCCTCGATCGTCTTCTCCCAGCCGTCCCTGGGAGTGCCATGTTCGCGGCGCACGTCTCAGCTCCCGCCGCTCCAGCTCTTGCCGAACCCGCCGCGCTGGATGGACTTGCCGCTGCGGGAGGAGATGTCCACGTTGGACGGCCGGTAGGTGGTGCCGCCCCGGATCTTGTTGCCGGAGCGGGTGCCGCCGTAGTACCACATGTACGCCCCGCGCGATCCGCCGTAGTAGTGCGTGTGGCCGTCGTCGTCGTCGCAGTAGTCGTCGTCCACGACCTCGTACGTGCCGTCGGCGAGTTGCACCACGCAGTCGGCGGTGACCTCGTCGTCGTCGGCGGTGGCGGCGCAGTAGCCGACGAGGACCACGGAGATGACGCCCAGGATGGTGAGCTGGACGACTTTGGAGGATTTCCGGTCCTGCGGCGGCTTCGACTTGTTTTGGGGCGGTTTTGCCATGTAGCTCCTGCTTTCAGTGGCCGATCAGCCTACCGGTGGCTCTCGGCCGCGTTCAATCGGCAGACGCACCCCGTTCGACGCCGTCGGGTAGAAGGGATCCATGGACCCGGTCGAGGCGTTGCGCGAGATCGCCTTCCTGCTCGAACGCGCCGGTGAGCCGGCGTACCGCGTGCGTGCCTTCCGCCGCGCCGCCGCGGTCGTCGCCGAGCTGCCAGGGGAGGAGCTGCTGCGGCTGGCCCGCGACGGCGGGCTCGGCGACCTGCCCGGCATCGGGAAGGTCACCGCACTGGTGGTCAACGAAAGCCTCGACGGCCAGGTTCCGACGTATTTGCGGCGTATGCGAGCCACCGAGGGGGTCGAGCTGGACGCCGAGACCGCCGCGCTGCGGGCGGCGCTCAAGGGCGACCTGCACAGCCACTCCGACTGGTCCGACGGCGGCTCGCCGATCGAGGAGATGGCCGAGGCGGCGCGCTCGCTCGGGCACGAGTACTGGGCCCTGACCGACCACTCGCCGCGCCTGACCGTCGCCAAGGGACTGTCGGCCGAACGGCTGGAGCGCCAGCTCGACGTGGTGGCCGCGCTCAACGAACGGCTCGCGCCGTTCAGGATCCTCACCGGCATCGAGGTGGACGTCAACCTCGACGGCACGCTCGACCAGGAGCCCGAGCTGCTGGACCGGCTCGACGTGGTGGTCGCCGGCGTGCACTCCAAGCTGCGCATGAGCGGCGAGGAGATGACCCGCCGCATGGTCACCGCGGTCGCCGACCCCCGGGTGGACGTGCTCGGGCACTGCACCGGGCGGGTGGTGCGGGGCGGCGGCGAGCGGGGCGTGAAGCGGCCGGAGTCGGAGTTCGAGGCGGAGCTGGTCTTCGAGGCGTGCCGCAGGTTCGGGGTGGCGGTCGAGATCAACTCCAGGCCCGACCGGCTCGACCCGCCCAAGCGGCTGATGCGGCTGGCGTACGAGATGGGCTGCCTGTTCGCGATCGACTCCGACGCGCACGCCCCCGGCCAGCTCGACTGGCAGAGGCACGGCTGCGAGCGGGCCGCCCGATGCGGGATCGAGGCGGAGCGCGTCGTCAACACCTGGCCGCTGGAGCGGCTGCTCGACTGGACCCGCGCCCGCCCCGAGCCGCTCAGCAGGTGACCGTGCGGTTGTAGGACCCGGTCTTGTACGTCCACTCGCGCGAACGCCCGTCGGCCAGCGTGACGCAGTCGGTGTCGCGGGCCCAGTCCATGATGACCTTGACCCGCATGGTCCTGCCGCAGCCGTTGCGCACCCACACGATCAGGCCGTGCGGCTGCTCGTCGGCGATGCGGGCGACGCAGGAGGGCGCGGTGCCGCGGGCCGCCGCGGCGGAGGGGACGGCCGGGACGAGCAGCGCGCAGCCGGCCAGGACAGTGATGAAAATCGTTCTCGGGCGCATGCCCTGGACGTTACTACTTCTCGCGGCCGTTCGATAACGGACGGTTATCGAGATGTCACCCCGCCGCCCGGCCGGCCGGCGCGGGGCGGGCGGAAAAGGCGGCCAGGTTTGCCCGATGGGAAAGGCGCCCGGTCCGGGGAGCGGCTCGGAAGGCCGGGAACGGTGGCCGGCGCGGTGACAAAGCCGTCGCCGCGCGGACAGGAGGCTGTGGCGGGGGAGCGCCTGGAGCCGCGATTGTCGGTGGCGGCACGTAGCGTCACGGCTGTGAACCGTACCGACCGGCTCTACGCGCTCGTCGAGGACCTGCGCGCCATCGCGCCCCGCTGCCGCTCCGCCCGCGCGCTCGCCGAGCGGTTCGAGGTCAGCGTACGCACGATCGAGCGCGACATCACGGCGCTCCAGGAGTCGGGCGTGCCCATCTACGCCGAGCCGGGCCGCAAGGGCGGCTACGCCATCGACAAGAAGATGTCCCTGCCGCCGCTCAACTTCAGCCCCGCCGAGGCCGTGGCCATCGCGGTGGCGCTCAGCCAGGCGGGCGAGCAGCCGTTCGGCCGCCACGCCCAGAGCGCCCTGCGCAAGGTCGTCGCCGCCATGCCGGGGCCGGAGGGCGAGCTGGCCCGCGAGCTGGCCCGCCGGGTGCAGCTCGTCCGCCGTCCCGGCGAGGGCGCAGGGGAGGTCCGGCCGCTCGGCGCCGAGCACGTCTCGCGCGCCATCGAGGAGGCGCTGCTGCGGCGGCGGGTGCTTCGGCTCGACTACGCCGACGCCAAGGGCGCGCTCACCTCGCGCGACGTCGAGCCCGGCGTCTTCCTCGGCGGGCGCGGCGGGTTCTGGTATCTCGTGGGCTGGTGCCGGCTCCGCGACGACGTGCGGGTCTTCCGGCTCGACCGCATCGCGGCCGCCGCCGTCACCGCCGAGCGCTGCCCCGACCGGCCGCTGGAGGGCTTCGCCACCGACGTCCCCGAGATGGTCGCGCACGGCACGCTCCTCGACTAGGTCACCCAGATGTTCGAAAAGTCAAGAGGAAACACCGACATAGGGTTGTCGCTCCACGGATGGATCGTTGTCTTGTTCGAGAAAGAGGGAGACGGCGATGGACGGCATGGTGACCTGGTCCGAGGGCGGCCACGGGCGGGCTCCCCAGCTGTCCCCGCCGGGGCTCGGCCGGGCTCTTCCGGATCTTCCACCGCAGGTGATGGCCCGTGCGCCGGCCGGGGGAAGCGCCTTCCCCGCCGATCCCGGCCGCCACGGGGCCGCGCCGGCCCGCCGCACCCCTCAGGGCTCACAACCAGGGGTTGCGCGGGCGGCGCGTCGTCACCCCGCGCCCTGGACACGCCGCCGATCGCCGAGCGGCGGCGCGTCCAGGGCCCTGACGTGAACGCCAGGGCGCGGGTCAGAAGGCCGCGGCGGTGAGCCAGCGGGTCAGGAGGTCGCGGTCGCCGTGGAGGGTGAGCGCGTCGGGCGAGCGGCGGCCGTAGAGCAGCAGGAGCAGGTCCGCGGCCGGGCCCCGCACGGCGACGTCGCCCTTGGCGTGGCCGCGCGTCCACTCGACGCGCCCCGCGGGGCCCTGCGTGATCGTCCACTCGCCCTGGGCGCCCCCGGACCCCGGGACGGCGCCGGCGGGGTCGGTGGCGTGGAGGTGGATCGTGGCCCCCTCCACGCCGAGCTCCGCCAGCGGCCGGGTGACCCACACCGCGGACGGCAGATTGTGCAGGAACTCCTCGACGCCGTCCACGGCGGTCGCCGCCGGGATCACCGGGTCGACACCGAGCGCGAGCTCGGCGTCGACCCGGTGCACGACCAGCTCGTACGCCATCCGCCGCGGCCACCAGGCCGCCCGCCCGTCCGGTCCCCAGGTCCAGACCGGCAGGTCCGGGTCGGTCTCGCGCAGCGTGCGCACCAGCTCGGCCGCGCCAGCCCGCAGCCACTCCGCGTCCCCGTCGCGCCCCTCGGGCAGCCCGCTCGGCACCTGGCGCGACCACACGCGCTCCTGCACCTGGTTGCGCAGCATGTGCACCGCCCAGCGGTGCGTCTGCCCGACGTGCGTGACCAGCTCGGCCATCGTCCACCCCGGGCAGGAGGGCACGGGCGCGGACAGGTCGCCCGCGAGCTCGGCGAGCTCGGCGAGGCGTTCGGTTTCCTGCTCGATCAGCGGCTCGTAGTTCACCCGCCCCAGACTAGGCCGCCGGGCAGGTGGCGCCCTTCTGGGGCACTTTTCCGTTGATGAGATAGGTGTCCACGAGCCCCTGGATGCACTTGCTGCCGGACAGGTAGGCGCCGTGCCCCTCGCCCTCGTACGTCACCAGCGTCGCGGTCTTGAGCTGCTCCGTCAGCTTGGGCGCCCACTCGTACGGCGTGGCCGGGTCGCCCTTGCCGCCGATCACCAGGATCGGCGCGGAGCCGGTCGCGTTCACGTGCCGCGCCTGGTCGCTGCCCTTGACCGGCCACACCCGGCACAGCCCGCCGGACCCCTCGCTGCCGAACAGCGGCGAGATCCGCATCGCCTGCTGCTCGGTGCGCCGCAGCTCGGCCTCGCTCGGCCGTTCGGCGGTGTCCACGCAGGTGATGGCGGGGAAGCTGGTCATCTGCGTCGAGTAGCTGCCGTCCGTGGACCGCCCGGTGTAGGTGTCGGCCAGGTAGAGCAGCGCCTCGCCGCGGCCGTGCAGCGCCTCGCTGAGCGCCTGCTCCAGGAACGGCCAGGTCAGCTCGGAGTACAGCGCGGCGGCCACGCCCGTCGAGGCGAGCCCCTGGGTGAGCTCGCGGTCGCCGACCTTGATGGGCTTGGCGGTCAGCTCGTTCATGAGGTTCTCGACGTTGGTGTTGGCCGTCGCCACGTCCTTGCCGACCGCGCACGTGCCGTCCTTCACGCACGCCTTCAGGAAGCTGTCGTAGGCGTGCTGGAAGCCGCGCGTCTGCGCGATCGTACGCTGCTCGAAGGTGATCGTCGGGTCGAGCGGCGCGTCCAGCACCATGCGGCCCACGTTCTTGGGGAACAGGGTGGCGTAGACGGCGCCGAGCTGGGTGCCGTACGACATGCCGACGTAGTTGAGCTTGGGGTCGCCCACGGCGGCGCGGATGCGGTCCATGTCACGGGCGGCGTTGACGGTGCCGACGTAGGGCAGGATCTTGCCGGAGTTCTTCTCGCACAGGGCGGCGAACTGCTTGTTCATCTGCGCGCCCTCGCGGTGCGTGCGGTCGTCGGGCGGCAGCGTGTCGAGGGCGGTGAAGCGATCCATCTGGGCGCCGTCGCCGCACCGCACCCCGGAGCTGCGCTCGACGCCACGCGGGTCGAAGCTGACCAGGTCGTAGCGGGTGCGCAGCGGGGCGAGGGCCTTGCCCGCCTGGTCCAGCGTGTCCACGCCGGAGGCTCCCGGGCCGCCGAAGTTGAACACCATCGAGCCGAGCCGCTGCCCAGTCGCCGGCATCTTGATCAGCGCCAGATCGATCTTCTCGCCGTCCGGCTTGTCGTAGTCGAGCGGCACCGCGAGCTTGCCGCACCGCACCGAGCTGTCCTGACGGGCCGGCGGCTCGCCGTCAGGGCGCTTGATGTCGGTGCACGGACCCCATTCGACCTGGGCGGCGCTGCCCTGGAGCCCTGTGGCGGACCGCACGGCGGGGTCGGCTGGAACGGCGGAACAGCCGGCGGCCGCGACGAGCAGCGCGGCGGCTAGGACACCTCGCATGGCACAAACTTCCCCTCGTCTACTCCGGGGGAAGAGTGCCCACAATACGCGACGTCGCACCAAACGTGGGTGAGGCGGCCCGTACCCCTCCTAACGTGCCGCCTCACCCGTCCGTCCCCCGAACACAGGGACGCTCCCGCGAATGACCTCCGCGGGAGCGTCCCTGACCGATCTGTCAGACGCCCATCGACTGGGTGTCGTTGCTCTCCGCGCCGCCGGCCTCGGTGACGCCGTTCTTGAGGTGGTAGCGGGCGATGGCCTCGCGCAGCACCTCGCCGTCGAGCTCCTTGCGGCGTACGAGCTGGGTCAGCACCGCCAGCGTGATCGAGGCCGCGTCCACGTGGAAGTGGCGGCGCAGCGCCGAGCGCGTGTCGGACAGGCCGAACCCGTCGGTGCCCAGCGAGGACCAGTCACCCGGCACCCACTGCGCGATCTGGTCCTGGACGGCCTTCATGTAGTCGCTGACCCCCACGAACGGCCCCTGGGCGCCGGACAGCGCCTGGGTGACGTAGGGGACGCGCTGCTCGGCCTCCGGGTTGAGCAGGTTGTGCTCCTCGCAGGCCAGCGCCTCGCGGCGCAGCTCCGACCAGGACGTGGCCGACCACACGTCGGCGGAGACGCCCCAGTCCTCGGCGAGCAGGCGCTGCGCCTCCATCGCCCACGGGCCGGCCACGCCCGAGGACAGGATGTTGGCCTTCGGGCCCTCCGTCCGCGGCCCCTCGGCGAACTTGTAGAGACCCTTGAGCAGGGCCTGCACGTCGAGGTTCGCCGGCTCGGCGGGCTGCAGGTAGGGCTCGTTGTAGACGGTCAGGTAGTAGAAGACGTCCTCCGGCTGGTCGCCGTACATGCGCCGCAGGCCGTCCTTGACGATGTGGGCCACCTCGAACGCCCATGACGGGTCGTAGGAGATCGCGGCGGGGTTGGTGGAGGCGATGAGCGGCGTGTGGCCGTCCTCGTGCTGCAGGCCCTCGCCGTTGAGCGTGGTGCGGCCGGCCGTGGCGCCCAGCAGGAAGCCGCGGGTCATCTGGTCGCCCATCTGCCACATCTGGTCGCCGGTGCGCTGCCACCCGAACATCGAGTAGAAGATGTAGATCGGGATCATGTGCTCGCCGTGCGTGGCGTAGGAGGTGCCGGCGGCGATCGCCGAGGCCATCGAGCCCGACTCGCTGATGCCCTCGTGCAGGATCTGGCCCTGCACGGCCTCCTTGTACGACAGCAGCAGCTCCCGGTCGACGGCCTCGTACGTCTGGCCGTGCGGCGAGTAGATCTTCGCCGACGGGAACATGGCGTCCATGCCGAACGTGCGCGCCTCGTCGGGGATGATCGGCACGAACCGGTGGCCGATCTCCTTGTCGCGCATGAGGTCCTTGAGCAGGCGGACGAACGCCATGGTGGTGGCCACCTGCTGCTTGCCGGAGCCCTTGCCGAAGGACTTGTAGACCTCGTCGCCCGGCAGCTTGATCGGCTTGGCCCGCTGGACGCGCTTCGGCAGCACGCCGCCGAGCGCGGCCCGGCGCTCCTTCATGTACTGGATCTCGGCGTCGTTCTCGCCCGGGTGGAAGTAGGGCGGCAGGTCGCCTTCCAGCGCCGAGTCGGGGATCGGCAGGTAGAGCCGGTCCCTGAACTCCTTGAGCTCGGCCTTGGTGAGCTTCTTCATCTGGTGCGTGGCGTTGCGCGCCTCGAAGTCCTTGCCGAGGGTCCAGCCCTTGATGGTCTGGGCGAGGATCACGGTCGGCTGGCCGACGTGCTCGCGGGCCGCCTTGAAGGCCGCGTAGACCTTGCGGTAGTCGTGGCCGCCGCGCGACAGCTTGCGGATGTCGTCGTCGGACAGGTGCTCGACCATCTTGCGCAGGCGCGGGTCGGAGCCGAAGAAGTGCTCGCGGATGTAGGCGCCCGACTCGACCGAGTAGGTCTGGAACTGGCCGTCGGGCGTGGTGTTCATCTGGTTGACCAGCACGCCGTCGACGTCGGCGGCGAGCAGCGGGTCCCAGTCGCGGCCCCAGACGACCTTGATGACGTTCCAGCCGGCGCCGCGGAAGTAGGACTCCAGCTCCTGGATGATCTTGCCGTTGCCGCGTACGGGGCCGTCGAGCCGCTGCAGGTTGCAGTTGATGACGAACGTGAGGTTGTCCAGCTCCTCGCGGGCGGCCACGCCGATGGCGCCGAGCGACTCGGGCTCGTCCATCTCGCCGTCGCCGAGGAAGGCCCACACGTGGCTGCGGCTGGTGTCCTTGATCTGGCGGTTGAGCAGGTAGCGGTTGAACCGCGCCTGGTAGATCGCGCCGATCGGGCCGAGGCCCATGGAGACGGTCGGGAACTCCCAGAAGTCGGGCATGAGCCGCGGGTGCGGGTAGGAGGGCAGGCCGTGGAAGCCGTGCGACAGCTCCTGGCGGAACGCGTCGAGCTGCGACTCGTTGAGCCGGCCCTCCAGGAAGGCGCGGGCGTAGATGCCCGGCGCGGCGTGGCCCTGGAAGAAGACCTGGTCGCCCGACTCGCCGTGGTCCTTGCCGCGGAAGAAGTGGTTGAAGCCCACCTCGTAGAGCGACGCGGCGGAGGCGTAGGTCGCGATGTGACCGCCGACGTTGGTGCGGGCGTTGGCCCGGGACACCATGACCGCCGCGTTCCAGCGGATGTAGGCACGGATGCGGCGCTCGACGTGCTCGTCACCCGGGAACCAGGGCTCGCGCTCCGGCGGGATGGTGTTGATGTAGTCGGTGCTCCGCAGGCCCGGCACGCCGACCTGGTGCTCGCGGGCCCGCTCCAGCATGCGCAGCATCAGGTAGCGGGCTCTGGTGCGGCCTTCGGTCTTGACGACGTTGTCGAGAGACTCGAGCCACTCGTTGGTCTCACTGGGATCGACATCAGGCAGCTGGCTGGGTAGGCCGTCGCTGATGATCGAGAATCGCTGGCGTCCGGAAGCCACTGGGTCTCGCCTTCCGAGAATGACTGATGTCTGGGTCTGGTCGTCTTCCATCCTGGTCTCTAGCCGTAGAAAACGCATCTCTACTGGCCGGTAACCAGCGTGTCCCTGCTGGCAGGGACTTTTCGATGGCCTAGACCACCGATGGTAGGACGATTCGCAGTCAAAGGTTACATCCCGGGAGCATTTTAACAAGACAGCAAAATGAACGAAATTTCGCTCGCGTGTCCCGGTGCTGCTCCACGGGGCCCCTGCCTGCCGTGCCCGGCCCTCCCACGAGGGGGCAGGGCGTCACCGGGCGGCCGGCCGAGTCTAGCGGTCACGCCTCCCGCGGCCCGCCGCAGGGCTGCCGCCGAGGCGTCAAAGAGCCTCGTCGAGCGGCACGAGCCCCTGCTGGAGGGCGTAGATGGCGGCCTGCGTCCGGTCCGACACGCCGAGCTTGGCGAGGATGCTGCTGACGTGCGACTTGACGGTCTCCCTCCCCATGCGGAGGTCGCGGGCGATCTCGGCGTTCGAGCGGCCACGGGCCAGCGCCCCCAGCACGTCGCGTTCCCTCGGGGTGAGCGTGTCGAGCGGCCGGGGGCGCCCGGCGCGCCCCACCTGGCGCACCAGCAGCGCCGCGATGCCCGGCTCCAGCACGCTGCCGCCGCCGGCGGCCGCGCGCACCGCCTCGACCACCCGGTCCACGGCGCTTGTCTTCGACAGGTACGACAGCGCGCCCAGGCGCACCGCCTCCACCACCTGGTCCTCCTCCTGGAACGACGTCAGCACGATGACCGCGGGCGCGGGTCGGTCCGGTCCGCCCGGTTCGCCCGGTCCGCCCGGTCCGTCACTGGCCTCCCTGAGGGCCCGTAGCGTCCCCAGCCCGTCCGTTCCTGGCATGACGAGGTCGAGGAGCACCACGTCCGGCCGCAGGGCGCGTACGGCCCGCAGGGCGGCCTCGCCGTCGCCCGCCTCGCCCGCGACCTCGATCCCGTCCTCCTGCTCCAGGACGAAGCGCAGCCCCTGCCGCACCACCTCGTGGTCGTCCACGATCAGCACCCGGATGCTCACGCGCGCCCCACCGCCCCCGCCGCCGCCCCCGCCCCTGTCAGCGTCGCCGTCACCGTCGTCCCGTTCGCGTCGCTGCGGACGTCGAGGCGCCCGCCGAGCTCCGTCACCCGTTCCCGCATCAGCGTCAGCCCCATGCCGTGCCGCCCGGCGACGTCCGCCGGGTCGAAGCCCGAGCCGTCGTCCGACACCGAGACGGTGACCGCGCCGTCCGCGCCGCGCCCGAGCCGCACCTCCACCCGGGAGGGGGCGGCGTGCTTGACCGCATTGCCCAGCGCCTCCTGGACCAGCCGCAGCACCGCGTGCTCGGCCGCCGCTTCCAGCGCGACCTCCTCCAGCGCCGCCTCGACCCGGACGCCGAGCCTGGTCTCGTACGCCCGGCACAGCTCCTCCAGCGCGGGCAGCAGTCCCGCGTCCTCCAGAGCCACCGGCCGCAGCTCCAGCAGCAGCGCCCGCATCTCGCGCATCGCGCGGGCGGAGGCCCGCTCCATCGCCTCCGCCTGGCCGCGCAGCTCCTCGGGGGCGGCCCTGCGCATGCCCGCGGCCAGCAGGCTCAGCGAGAACAGGTCCTGGGAGATCGAGTCGTGCAGCTCCCGCGCGATCCGGCCGCGTTCGGCCTGCCGCGCCTCGGTGCGCGCGGTGAGCCTGGCCGACTCGACGGCAGCGCCCAGCCGGTCGGTCATGACGTTGAACGACTGCTCCAGCGTGCTCACCTCGTCCGAGCCCGAGACCTCGACCCGGGGGCGGAAGTCGCCCGCCGCCACCGCCGTCGTGACCGCGGCCAGCCGGCGCAGGCGGCCGATCAGCCGCCGGGTGCTCAGCAGCCCGAACACCAGTCCCACCGGCAGCACCAGGCCGAGCACCAGCAGCGTTGGGACGATCATGGGCGCGAGGCTGGGCGCGGACTCGACCTCGGCGTCGGCCGGGGCCTGGACGTGCACGTACCCGATCACCTCGACCCCGAGCGGCCCCACCTGCTCCTTGCGGAGGATCGGGCTGACGTGCCAGACCGCCGGCCCCGCCGTGGTGCGGCGCTCGCCCGCGTTCTCCCGGCCGAGCGGCGGCAGCGGCACGTCCAGCTCGGTGCCCAGGGGGTGGATGCGGGGGGCGGAGGCCGCCAGGATCACGCCGTCCACGCCGACGACGGTCTCCAGCATGGCGAGGCCGGGCTCGGCGTGCGGCCGGGCGCCGCCCGCGAGCGTACGTCTCCCTGCCGCCGCCACGGCCGCCCGCAGCAGCTCGCGGTCGCCCGCCCCGGCACGGCCCGGCAGGTCGGGAAGGTCCGGGACGTCCGGAACGTCGGGGACGGCGGGTCTGTCGCCGACCCGGCCGGGGACGCTCAGCCTCGCCACCTCCAGGCCGATCACCTGCGCGTCGCTCGACGCCTGCTCCTGCAGCACCGCGGCGAGGTCGGAGGCGTTGGCCTGCGGGATCAGGAACGTCGCCGCGATCACGGCCTCGACCAGGAAGACGGCGGTGGTCGTGACCAGCACGTACGAGGCCGCCATCCGCCCGCGCAGCCCGGAACCCCACACCCGCGCAGCGTAACGTCCCGGTCAGTCCCGGGTCCTCCCCCAGAAGAGGGAGGTAAAAATCACCTGTTCTAGGGACATGGTCTTTTCGTCCGGCTTTCCGGGGGCCAAGGTGGGAGGTATGAAGGCAACGGCAGGAGACCGTCTCCTGGCCCACGCCGGCGGCGTGGAGGAAAAGGACAGGAGCGGCGTCATCACGGAGGCCCAGGGCTCGTACGGGGAGCAGCCCCGCGTGGCGCGCTCCGGCGGCGGGCACAGCGGGCCGGAGTTTCCCGGCCCTGATGCCGTCGATGTGCCTACGTAAGATCAGTTCGTGAGATCAGAAATCATCTCTGTGGCCACAGGTTCGCGAGAGACCGTGCACGACATCACCGGCCAGTGCGCCGAATTCGTCCGCGGTCAGGGCGGGGACGGCCTGCTGCACATCTTCGTGCCGCACGCCACCGCCGGGGTCGCCCTGCTGGAGCTGGGCTCCGGCAGCGACGACGACCTGCTCGCGGCGCTGCGGGAGCTGCTGCCGGCCGACGACCGATGGCGGCATCGGCACGGCTCGCGCGGTCACGGCAGGTCGCACGTCATGCCCGCGCTGATTCCGCCGTACGCGACCGTACCGGTGCTCGGCGGGCGGATGGCGCTCGGCACGTGGCAGTCCGTCGCCCTTGTGGACCTGAACGTCGACAATACGCAACGTCAGGTTCGCCTGTCGTTTTTGTCGCATTGAAACTGGCCGACTACGGCCGTACCCGTGGCGACCGTTGACGACTGAGGGTCACAGCGTGTGGACTGTCCCGAAGCGATAAACCGCATAAGCGGGGCCACTCAAGCAGGAGGGATAAACGTGAGCGCGACCGCGGGTCAGGCGCAGGGCGAGCGCGGCCTGGCCGAACGACTCGGCCTCAAGCCGGGTCAGGTGGTGCAGGAGATCGGCTGGGACGAGGACGTCGACGACGATCTCCGTGACTCCATCGAGAACCTGACCGGCACCGAACTGCTGGACGAGGAAAGCGACGAGGTCGTGGACGTGGTGCTGCTGTGGTGGCGCGACGGCGACGGAGACCTCTTCGACACGCTGACCAACGCCATGCGTGCACTCGCCGAGGGCGGCCAGATCTGGCTGCTCACCCCCAAGGCCGGACGCGAGGGCCACGTGGAGCCGAGCGACATCGGGGAAGACGCCGCGACCGCGGGTCTGTCGCAGACCAGCAGCGTCTCCGCAGCCCCCGACTGGTCCGGCACCCGGCTCGTGACGCCCAAGGGCCGGAGGTAAAGGACCCGCAGAAAGCATCGACCCAAGGAGTCACGGCGCCCGCCATACGGCAGGATATGGGCGTGAACGCACATCCTGTCGAGGTCGGCGCCCCGGCTCCGGACTTCGAGCTGCAGGACCAGCACGGCGCTCCGGTGCGCCTGTCGCGGCTCAGGGGCCGCAAGGTCGTGCTGGTCTTCTATCCGCTTGCCTTCAGCGGCATCTGCGGCAGCGAGCTGGACGCGCTGCGCGACACCGCGTTCGGCGACGACGTGCGGGTGCTGACGGTCTCGGTCGACTCCGTCTTCACCCTCCGCGCCTGGGCGGATCGCCAGGGTTACCCCTTCTCGCTGCTCTCCGACTTCTGGCCACACGGACAGGTCGCGCAGGCGTACGGTGTGTTCGACGAGACGAAGGGGCTCGCACGCAGGGGCACCTTCATCATCGACGGCGAGGGCGTGACCCGATGGTCGGTGATCAACCCGATCTCCGCCGCGCGCGACGTCGCCGACTACGTCAAGGCGCTCGCCGACATCCACTGACCCCGGCACTGACTTCGGAGGCAACGATGCCCTGCTACCGCTGCGGGGCCCGGCAGACGGACCCGGTCCGCGGCTCCAGCCCGTGGCAGCGCGGGGTGCGCGAGGAGTCCCAGGTGCTGATCTGCCCGGACTGTCAACGCCTGCACGACCTCGACCTGGACCACTGCGGCACCTGCGGGTCCACGGCGCTCATCTGCCGGCTCGGCGAGGTGGAGTGCCGGGCCTGCGGAGCCGTCCGGATGGCCCGCTCGGGCAAGGGACCGACCTGCTCGTCCACGACGCAGGCGCCGCCTGCCGGACTGTCGGCGGAGGTGGAGGCCGCGCTCAACCGCGTGCTCGGCCGCGCCTGACCTCCCGCAGGGGGCTTTCCCGGCCACCGGATGAGCTGCGCTATCGTCTCCTACCGTGTCCGCATTGAGGAGTACGCCGAGCAGCAGGCCGAGCAGCACGCCGGGCGGCTCGTCGTTCGTCGTCGCGCTCGACGTGGGTGGCACGTCCATGAAGGGCGGCCTGGTCAGCGACTCCGGCAAGGTGCTGCTGAGCGAGCGGCGCCCCACCCCGCGCACCGAGGGCGGGGACGCGGTCGTGGCCGCCATCTCCGACTTCATCGGCCACCTCGCCGCCGCCGGCGACGGGGAACCGGCCGGCGTGGGCCTCGCCGTGCCCGGCCTGGTCTCCGAGCACGCCGCCATCTACGCCACCAACCTCGGCTGGCGGGACGTCCCCGCCTCGGCGTTCACCACGCTGGACATCCCGGTCATGCTGGGCCACGACGTCCGTACCGGCGGCCTCGCCGAGAGCGTCCTCGGCGCCGGCCGCGACGTGGCCGACTTCCTCTTCCTCCCCATCGGCACCGGCATCGCCGGCGCCACCGTCATCCGTGGCGAGCCGTACGGCGGCTCCTCCGGCTGGGCCGGCGAGATCGGCCACACCCCCGTCTTCCCTGACGGCGAACAGTGCGCCTGCGGCCAGTTCGGCTGCCTGGAGACGTACGCCTCGGGCGCCTCCGTGGGCCGCCGCTACAGCCGGCGGGCCGGCGTCGAAGGCGTCAGGGCCGAGCAGGTGGTCACCTCCGACGACCCCATCGCCATCGAGATCTGGGACGAGGCCGTCGAGGCGCTGTCGCTCGCGCTGGCCACGTACACGCTGCTGCTGGACCCCTCCGCCATCGTCCTCGGTGGCGGCCTCGCCGAGGCCGGGCCGGCGCTGTTCGACCCCGTCCGTACGCGCCTGGTCAAGCGCCTGGCCTTCCGCGACGCCCCGCCGCTGATCCCGGCCGCGCTCGGCGTCGACGCCGGCATGCTCGGCGCCGCCCTCCTGGGCTGGCGCGCCGCCGGCCGCCCGGACCTGGGCCCCGGGTGGGCCGTGGATGTGCGATCGGCCCCCTTGGTGTCGTAAGGTGTAGTGCCGATCAGGGGCGGTTAGCTCAGCGGTAGAGCACTCGCCTTACAAGCGAGGGGTCACTGGTTCGAACCCAGTACCGCCCACCAGCATCAGGAGCCCTGCAGCGGTCGCGCCACGGGGCTGTCGTCCCGTCACGTGGGAGAGTATCCCTGAAGGTCCATCTTCGTCGTCCGAGTCGCAGGTGTTGATCTTGTCGTTCATGAAGATCTCGCCGGAGCTGGCTGATCACGAGGGAACGCCGATGTACGTGAGGTTCCAGAGCCCCACGCCGAACAGCCGCGGAACCCACCCCGGCGTGTTCGGCCTGCTCAACAGCCTCGCCGGACAAGGACGCCTGTCGGATGAGGAAGAGGCGTTCAGACGCGAGAACAACGCCTGGTACGAGGCCAACTTCACCGACCCCGCGACCGTGGACGCCACTGTCTACGATCGCGGCATCAATCCGGGAGCGGCGGCTTGGTTCAAGGCGTCAGCCGGCCACCTCATCCAGCGGGTGCCGGGCTACCTGGCCATCCTCGCCGCCCACGGCGTGAAGTGCGTACGCCTCGAATCGGCGGACCCAGGCAGGATCATCTACGAGGACGAAGATCAAGTGGTCGTCGTGCCTCACACGATCGGGCAGGCGTCTTCCAGCTCGTGCCGATCGTAGGTAGCAGGACCTGAACGACCGTCAGCGGCCGGCCGGAGGCGTCACGCACCGTGTCGAAGACCGCCAAGATCGGCACGTTCTTCGGCATGCCCAACTGCTTGGCCTCCTTGGCCAAGGGCATGCGCGCGGGAGACGCTGAACTCCTGAATGTCCGGTAGGGCGCGCCCACCACACTGGGCATCGAGCCGATCGATCCGCAGAACTGTCGACAGGGATCCCTGTCGTTCGGTCCCATATGGGATGCTCTCCGCCGTGACTGAGCCTGAGGGTCCCCAGCCCAACCGTTCGCCGGCCGATGCTCCCAAGGACTATGAAACGGTCAGAAACATCGGGACTGTCGCCATGGTCGCCGGCGTCGCCATATCGTTCGGGATTCTGATCTTCGATGAGCGATCCCCCTCGTGGCCGTGGCTCGTTGGTCTGTGGATCATGGCCCTGATCGGCGTTGGGCTGCGGATCGAGGCGGGGATTCGTGAGCGTCGACGCTCTTGAGTATCAGCGTGCCATCAGGCCACATCGAGCGGGCCTCAGGCCGCGAGGCCGCCTGCGCTCCATCACGGCCCCGGTGCCGGGCGTGCGGCCGGGCGGGCCTAGGCGGATGCCTGGGAGTGGGCCGTAGCCGATGGTCCGGCCCGTAGGACAGGATGCGACTCATGTCGATCACTGTGTTGGGTCGCTCACCACGGCTTCGTCCGGCGCTGTTCGTGTTGGCACTGGTGCTCCTCATCTACGCGATCTTCTGGGCACCTGCCTGGATGCACGACTTCAGTTGTCGCGACTCGTGGATCGGGTGGTGCAGTACCCGATGCCGCCGGGAGGCTCGGCGCCCAGCTTCTACGGGCCGCAGTCCAAGGTGAGCGGTGATTCGGGTGACTGCCTCTTCCACGTGCGTTTCGACGTGGTCACGGACAGGCCTGTCGAGGAAGTGCTGAAGCATTACGAGACCGCCAGGATCGCCAGGGATGACGAGATCGACGCCGACTTCTCAATCGATGCCTGGGTGCGACACGGGTATCCGCAACCGACGCGTCGTGAAGCCGGATACGAATACCAGACCGTGATTGTCGACTTGGACGCCCAGTACCTCGGACGCAGCCTTTGGGACCCCAGGTGTTGGTGATGTCTCGTCTCTTTGACGGCCACTGTTGTCAGGGTTGAAGCGTCCGCCAACCGCTGCAGATCGTGGGATACTCCAGGCCCTTCCTGGACGGTCTCGGTGCAATGCTCGTCGTTCGCGATGAAAATGCATGGCATGCGTGACCAGCCGAACGAAAGAGTTGCCGTGGTCGATCCCTTGTCTAAGCGCAGCCCCTCCAGGTCGCGGGTCAAGCTGCTGACGATGCTGGTCATCGCACATGTCCTGACAGGTGCGTTCGTGGCTTTCGTGACGTACGACCCTTACGGCAAGCGTGATATCTCGTTCATTCTTCGCGAGGTGCGTGAAGGCAGGGTAAGCGAAGCGACTCTTGTCGCCGACGAGCAACGCATCTCCGTCTCCACGATCGATGGTCAGAAGTGGTACGCCCGCTATGGGCCGCCCGGCCTCTCCCAGGAGGCACTCATGGAGGAGCTGAGCAGGGCTGACCCGCTCGGCAACCTCAAGGTCACCGTTGAGGTTTCCGTGTGGGGCATGAGACCCCGCAGCACGACTCGGACAGCACCGGTCTGAGGGGCTCAGACTTTCTTTCGAGGCGACAGTGCTCCGCCGCGCGGCTCGGGCGGCTGGCCTCCGCGCCGCCGAGATGGGTGTCCCGGACGTGGGTGCCGGCTGGTGTCGTCCGGCTCTCGCTGGGGACGGGCAACGATTCGGCAGAGATGTCGGCGGCTTGCCCCGTGTTCGAATCACGTGGACGCGGCCTGCGCGCATGGCCGATCACGGGGCAATGTCGCTCCGCACGTACGAGGCCGAGCTGTTCGAGAGCTTCAGGGGCCGTCTGGAAGCGATCGCCTACCGGCTGCTCGGGTCGGCCTGTGATGCGGAGGACGCGGTGCAGGACACGTACCTGCGCTGGCACGCGGCGGATCGGGAACGGATCGAGACGCCCGAAGCGTGGCTGACGAAGGTGCTCACCAACCTCTGCCTCAACCAGCTCGCCTCGGCGCGGGCCAGGCGGGAGACGTACGTGGGGCAGTGGCTTCCTGAGCAGGTGCTGGACGGGGATCGGATGCTCGGTCCCGCCGACACCTTCGAGCAGCGCGAGTCGGTCTCCATGGCGATGCTCACCCTGATGGAGGCGTATCGCGCGCCAGTGGGCGGTCGCCGGACCCCATCGCCCGCTCCCGGCGCGCTGGTGACCCACATCACACCTGGTCCCTGTCAGGGATCGCGCGCCTGTCCGGTTCAGGAGGTGGAAGCAACCAGACAGGAGTGAGCCATGAAGCACCGCATCGTCGTCCTGGGAGCCGGGTACGCCGGAGCCAACACGGCCGGTCGCCTCGCCAGGAGGCTGGCACCGCGACGACGTCGAGATCACCCTGGTGAACGGCGACCCGGAGTTCGTCGAACGGATCCGCCTGCACCAGCTCGCGAGCGGGCAGGACCTGCGGCCCCGCCCCCTGCGCGACCTCAACGCGGGCACCGGCGTACACGTACGGACCGCGCGGGTCACCGCCGTCGACGTGGAAGGCAGGACCGTCGAGCTCGGCGGTGAGACCCTCGCCTATGACACCCTCGTGTACGCCATGGCAGCGCCGTCGCCGTTCACGGCGTCCCCGGCGTCGCGGAGCACGCCCACGACGTGGCCGGCAGGCAGGCCGCCCTCCGGCTGCGGGCGCGCCTGGGCGAGGTGGAGCCCGGCGGGACCGTGCTGATCGTGGGCGGCGGCCTGACCGGCATCGAGACCGCCACCGAGATCGCCGAGGCCCACCCGGACCTTGAGGTCGCGATCGCCGCCCGCGGGCGCGTCGGCGGCCGGCTCAGCGACAAGGCCCAGCGCCACCTGCGCGGCGCCCTGGACCGGCTCGGCATCACGGTTCACGACCATGCCGACATCACGTGCGTCGAGGCGAACGGCGTGGTAACCGCCGCGGGCGGCGAGATCCGGGCCCAGGTGACCGTGTGGACCGCGGGTTTCACCGTGCACCCGCTCGCTGCCGCCACCACCCTGAAGGTGTCAGGAACGGGCCGGATCATCGTCGACGCCGGCATGCGATCGGTCTCGCACCCCGACGTGTACGCGGTCGGCGACGCCGCGCTCGCCGAAGGAGCCGGTGGCAGGCCGCTGCGGATGTCCTGCGCCTCGGCGAATCCGATGGCGTGGCTGGCGGCCGACGTCATCGCCGCGCGCCTGACCGGCCGCAAGGGGGGGAACCCGGCCCCTCGCGCGGTCATGACGAAGAGCGTCGCCGGGCGAGCGTATTGAGGGTGGCAGGCTTCGGCAGACGGTGGGACCGTAGGGGGCAAGGCGACCTGCTGGAGGAAATCGTGACCCACCCCGAGTTGACCACGGACATCGTCCTCGCCGCCATCCGGGACCACGGATTCGCAGCTTATGACGTCCTGGTCAAGGAGTTCCCGTCAGAGAGGGTCATCGCAGGGTTCACAGAGGCGGCCAGGTCAGGCTTCACCACCTTCGGCGTAGCAGTGCACCTGGCGTCGTTGACGGACAAGGGGCGCGAGCGCGTCGGCTCCTGAACGGCGCGGCCGGCGGCGGTTGACGCGGGCGATCAGCCCGTCATCCGTGGACACGCCGGCCGACACTCGACCGGGTGCTCGCCGGGATCGGCCACCGTCCGGCTCCGGGCTGCCTGCCCACGCGCGATCGAGCAGGCGCCCTCCCGCTCATGCCGTTGTCTCCCACAGGGCGCCGACCGGGACGGCCAGCATCCGATCGCCGAAGGAGAACGTCTGCGTGCCAGTGTGCAGGACCAGACCGGCGACGAAGTCGGGGCCCACCCGTTCCGCAAGGTGACGGAGCCCTTTGAAGTCGTCCGGTCGTACGGTGGAGGCGGCTTTGACCTCGATGCCCACGACCAGGCCCTGACGGCTCTCCAGGACGGCGTCCACCTCGACCTTGTCCTTGGTCCGGTAGTGGTACAGGTCGACCAAGGTGTCCGTCCAGGTCGCCTGCCGGGCCAGCTCCATCAGGACGAAGCCCTCCAGCAGCGGCCCGAACGCGGAACCAGGCCGGAGGAGGCTGTGCGCGTCGACGCCCAGCAGGTTCGCGGCCACTCCTGAGTCGACGAAGGCGACCTTGGGGGTGTGGATGGCCCGGCTGCTGATGTTCTTCGACCAGGCGGGGACGCGTTTGATGAGGAAGACCTCTTCCAGCAGCGCCAGGAATCTGGCGGTGGTGGTGCCGGGCAGGCCGAGGTCACGGCCCAGCGCCTGAACGACGAGGAGTTGCCCGGACCTGGCCGCCAGGGACCTGACCAACGCGCGTAGCTCCGCGGTGCGTTCTATCTCCGACAGCTGCCTCACGTCACGGTTGATCAGATCGCCGACGTAGGAGTCGAAGAAGCGTTGCCTGCGTCGAGGGTTGGTGCGGGCCACGGCCTCCGGGTAGCCGCCGCGGACCAGGCGGTCCGCGTAGTCGGCCCGGGTGAGCCGGGAGGTGTGCCGGATGCTCGGGCCGTGCGTGAACACCGCGTCGATGAAGGCGTCAGGAAGGCCGTCGATCTCGCCCTGGGCGAAAGGCCACAGTTCGATGGTTTCCATTCGCCCGGGCAGGGTGTCCGGCAGGCCACGCAGGGCGAGCAGCCGGGAGGAGCCGGTGAGCAGGTATCTGCCGGGTCTCGGGTCGGCGTCCACTTGGGATTTGATGGCGAGCAGCAGTTCCGGGGCGCGCTGGATCTCGTCGATGACCATGGGCTCAGGGAAGTCGACGAAGCCGCTGGGGTCGCTCAACGCGGCTCGAAGGGTCAGTGGATCGTCGAGGTCACGCCACTCGGTGCCGTCTGCTCTGGCGAGCCGCCGGACCAGCGTGCTCTTGCCCGACTGCCGCGCGCCGTTGACCAGGACGACGCGCGTGTCGGCCAGTGCGTCCTCGACTCTCTGCTCCGCGTGACGGTGGATCAGGCGTCCGAGCGGGGTGGTGACCATGCACTCCATCATGACAGCTCGTGGTGAGCCAGTCGCTGATGTCGTGGTGAGTTGGTCGCGACACTCATGGGGAAATGGTCGCGACTCGCTTGGTGTGACGGTCGCTCGCACAGGGGTCGGATGCTTCTCGCCGCCGTGCGGGTCAGCGGCTTCGCTTGCCCTTCCTCCCGCGGCTCGGCGGCGGAGGTGTGGCGCGGCGGCCGGAGGCGGTCCGGTCGGGCTTGCGTTCCTTGCGGCGCTGGGCCGGCTTCTCGGGGGCGGGGGCGGGGATGCGGCCTCGGGAGCTGTTGACCGTGCGGCCTCGTACGATGCCGATGAAATCCTCCACCAGGTCCGTGGTCGCGTCGGTGGGCCAGGCCAGGCCGACCTGCGACTGCGGCGCGTCGAGCAGCGGCCGGTACGTGAGGTCCCTGCGGTGGTGGAGGCGCGCCAGCGACTGCGGCACCACCAGGAGCCCGGCGCCGCTCGCGACCAGCTCGACCGCCTCGCCCGTCGTGGCCGGGCGGGTGAACGCGGGCAGCCCCGGCAGAGCCGTCCACTCCAGGGCGTCGTCCAGGGGGTGGAGGATCTCGTCGTCGGCCAGGTCGGTGAGGGTGACCTCGTCGGCGGCGGCCACCGCGTGGTCCTTGGGCACCACGACCACCGTGGTCTCCACGTAGAGGGGGATCACGCTGAGCACGTCGCGGTCGGCCGGCATCCGGACGAATCCGGCGTCGGCGCCGCCGTCCCGCAGGAGCGCCACCACCTCGGCGGCGGGGACCGCGACCAGGGTCAGTGGTACGTCGGGCAACCGCTCGGCCCAGATGTTGGCCCATTTGGCGGGTGTCACCCCGGGCGCGTACGCCAACCGGAACGCCCTGCCACTCTCACCATCGGTCACCGCCTCAGCGTACCGATGTCAGGGAACCCCTTCCGACTGGCTACGCTTGGCGTCATGCCGTCGCCCAAACCGAAGACCGTCCAGACGATGAAGCCCGAGACCGCGGCGAAGAAGCTGGGGGTCCTCCTCTCGGCCACTCCCGCCGAGTTCCGGGCCGGGCCGGTCTCCAGGGACGAGCTGAACGCCCTGCAGGCGAAGCCGCCCGCCTGGCTCGCCGACCTGCGCCGCAACGGCCCGCACCCCAAGCAGGTCGTGGCCGCCAAGCTCGGGGTCTCCATCTCCGGGCTGGCCAGAAGCGGCATCACCGAGCCGCTCACCACCGCCGAGATCGACGAGATCAAGGCGGAGAACCCGGCGTGGCTGGAGCACGAGCGGTCCGTCCAGGCCGAGGCCCGCAAGGAGGCGCTCCGCCTCAAGCAGCAGCGGGCGCAGGAGGGCTGAGCGCCCACCCGCGCCGGTCCTCCTTAAGCGTTCCCGAGCGTCCACAGGGCTGAGATGGGTAGGGCCCGCAGCTTCTCGCCGAACGCCGGCGCCTGCTCCCCGGCATGGAGCACGAACCCCGCGCGAAACCGCGCGCCGAGCCGGTCACCTCGCTGGGGACGAAGTTCTCCAGCAGGGGGCCGATAGCTGACGCGCGTCGGCGACGTGGTCGGCGATCAGTGCCGCCAGCGTGCTCTTGCCGGCCTGCCAGGCGCCGTTCAGCACGACGACTGTACGTCACGGTCTCGCAGATTACCGCAGGTAGAGGTGGCTGTGTGGGCGTTCTGCCGGAGGGTGTGTGGGCGTTCTGCCGCCGCCTCTGTGGGCGTTCTGCCGCTGCTTTCCTCAGGGCCGGCGGTGGGGGGCCATCGCGGCGCAGAGGGAGCAGATCCCGGCCACCAGGCAGCCGGCCGATGCGAAGAACACCACGTGGTACAGCGCGGACGACGGGCTCGCCAGGGCGCTGGACAGTGGCAGGAGGGCGAGGCCGAGCCCCATGAGGAGCTGGCCCAGGCCGCGCGGGCGTGGCCGGAGCCGCGCGCGCCGGCGTTTCGACCCGTAGGAGAGCCGCCCGGTGACCAGTGTGTGGACGCCGAGTGCGGCCAGGGCGCATCCGGCCACGGCCATGAAGACCGACGGTCCCGACATGTCCATGTGGGCGGGCTCCTCGAGTCAGACATGAGTCATGATGACGGACGGGGCCGGAGGAGGGCCGGGAGGGTCAGACGGCGGCGGCCAGGGCGGGGGCCGGCTGCTCGCCGGCGCCGGCGAGGGCGCGGAGCTGGTCGGCGAACGCGAGAGCCTGGTCGGGGGTCATGCGGGGCTCGGAGCCCACGTAGAAGACGACGATGTCGCCACCCGGGGAGAGCATGGCGTTGAAAGGAATCATGGTGCTCCGCATTCTTCCGTGCGGCACCGACAGTTTCGACTCGATTGAACCGCGGGGGAATCTTCGACGTCCAAACCCTCGAACGGTATTCGGGGGGCCGTTCGCAGGCTCAGCCCAGAGGACCGACAGGAGCGGAGTGTGGGCGTAGCACAACGGCCGGAGGTGCTGCCGGCCCCGGGTCTCGATGCCAGGCTGGCGCTCGTTCTGGGCGAGCGGGCGCTGCACGTGAACGGAGATCTGCAGACCGCGCGGCGCTGGTTCGACGCCGCCTACCGTCAGGCCGAGCAGTCCGGGGACCCGATCGCGCTGGCGCTGGCGGCGCTGGGGCTCGGCGGGCGGTGGGTGCGGGAGCACCGGACGTCGGCGGAGTCGGAGCGGGTGCGTACCCGGCAGTTACGGGCGCTGTCCCTGCTCGACCCGTCCTCGCCGCCCGCGCTGCGGCTGCGGATCAGGCTCCAGGGCGAGGACGACTACCGGAACGGCACGCATGCCGGGACCCTGCGGCTGCTCCGCGAGGCGCGGGACTCGGGGGACCCGCTCGCCGTCGCGGAGGCGCTCAGCCTGGCCCACCACTGCCTGCTCGGTCCCGAGCACGCGGCGCTCAGGCGCGAGCTGGCCGCCGAGCTGATCGGCCTGGCGGGGGTCACCGAGCGCCGGGGCGACCTGCTGATGGGCCTGATGTGGCGGACCGTCGACCTGTTCATGGCGGCCGACCCGCACGCCGAGCGCTGCCTGGAGGAGCTGCGCCGGCTGCTGCGCGAGCACGCCTACCTCGCGGTCGGGTACGTCGTCAACGCCGTCGAGGTCATGCTCGCCATCCGCGCGGGCCGGTTCGACGAGGCGGAGAAGCTGGCCGGTGAGTGCTTCGAGCGGGGCGTCAAGGCCGGCGACATGGACGCCACCGGCTGGCTCGGCGGCCAGCTCGGCGCCATCCGCTGGTTCCAGGGGCGTGCCGCCGAGCTCCTGCCGGGGGTGCGCGACCTGGCCAGTTCGCCGACGCTCAGCCCGGTCGACAACTCCTACCTGGCGGGCCTGGCGCTGGTCGCGGCGGTCGCGGGGGATCATCGGCTGGCGGCCGGGCACCTGGCCCGGGTACGGGGGCGCGACCTCGCCGACCTGCCCCGGTCGAGCTCCTGGCTGGTCTCGATGTACTTCGTGGCCGAGACGGCGCACCTGCTGCAGGACGCGGGCACGGCGGCGCGGGCGTACGCGCTGCTCGGCCCGTACGCCGGGCTGCCGGTGATCGGCAGTCTCGGGGTCGTGTGCTTCGGGTCGGTGGAGCACGCGCTGGGCATGGCCGCGCTGACCATGGGGGACCTGGACCTGGCCGTACGGCATCTGCGCGCCGCCGTGCAGGCGAACCTGGCGCTGGGGCACTGGCCGGCGGCGGCGTTGTCGCGGTGCCGGCTGGGGCAGGCGCTGGCGTTGCGCGACGGGCCTCGGGACGGGGAGGCGCGCGCCGAGCTGGCCGCGGCGGCGCGGGAGGCCAGGGACCTGGGGATGACGCTGCCCGGCGTGGTCGGCAGCGTTGCGGGCGGCGTCGACGGCCGGGGCGGCGAGGCGCGGCGGACGTGCCGGTTCCACCGCGACGGGCGGCACTGGCGGATCGAGCTGGGCGGGCGGGTCGCGGTGGCGGACCACAGCGTCGGGATGGCCCACCTGGCGGCGCTCGTCGCCCATCCCGGGCGGGAGATCCTGGCCGCCGACCTGGCGGCGGGCACCTGGTCGCAGGAGGGTGAGGGCTCCTCGGCCCAGCCCGTGCTGGACGACGTCGCCCGGCACTCCTACCGCGAGCGGCTGACGCAGCTCCAGGCCGAGATCGACGAGCTGGAGGAGATGAACGACCTGGAACGGGCGTCGGCGCTGCGCCTGGAGCGCGAATGGCTGGTGGCGGAGCTGGCGGCGGCCACCGGGATCGGCGGGCGGGCGCGGCCGTTCGCGGGCGGCGAGGAACGGGCCAGGATCGCGGTGGGGAAGGCGATCCGGCGGGCGCTGTCGCGGATCGCGGCGGTGGATCCGGTGATCGGGGAGGAACTGCGCGCGTCGGTGCAGACGGGACTTCGCTGCTGCTATCGGCCCCGGTGACGGCGACTGGGCGACGGCCCGGCGATGGAACGGGATGGCACGCCCGCAGGGTGAGGATCCGTTTCGATCGTTTCCAGGGAGAACGTCCATATGCGCACCGCGCAACGACTCACCGTGCCGCTCCGTCTCGACCGCGATCTGCGCGAGCCGCTGCAGGCCCAGCTCGCGGCGCAGCTCGGCGAGGCCATCAGGACCGGCCGGCTCGCTCCGCACACCCGGATGCCGTCCACCCGTACGCTGGCCGCCGCCCTCGGGGTCTCGCGGGGCGTGGTGCTGGCGGCGTTCGAGAAGTTGCTGGCCGAGGGGTGCGTCGAGGGGCGGCACGGGTCCGGCACGTACGTCAGCGGCGGTCCCGAGCCGGCCCCGCCCCACGGCCGTCGGCCCGCGCCGGGCGAGCTCGTCGACCTGCGGCGCGGGCGGCCGAGTGAGCAGGGGTTCCCCCTGGCCGCGTGGCGGGAGGCGTGGGGGCGGGCGGGCCGGCAGGCGCCGCCGGCCGGCGGGGTGCCGCCGGCGGGGCTGCCGGAGCTGCGGACGGCGATCGCGGCGTACCTGCGGGAGGCCCGCGGCCTGGTGCTCGACCGGCATGAGATCGTGGTCGCGGCGGGCTACGGTGAGGCGCTGGAGGTGCTGCTGCGCGGGCACTGCGGCGCGCGGCGGCCGGTGATCGCGCTGGAGGACCCGGCTCCGCCGTCGCTGAGGGCCGCGTACGCGCGCCTCGGCACGGTGCTCCCGCTGCCCTCGGACGGGGCGGGCGCGCGGCCCGACCTGATTCCCCGGGGGTGTGACGTGGTCGCGGTCCTGCCGGAACGCGGCGACCCTCTGGGGACGCGGATGCCGCTCGAGCGGCGGCGGGCGCTCGCGGCGTGGGCCCGGCGCGGCGGCGGCCTGGTGATCGAGCCCGCCTTCGACGGCCTCCTCGACGGCCTCCCCGGCGGCCTGCCGGGCGGTCTCCCCGGCGGCCTCCCCCGCGATGTGCCCGGCGGCCTGCCTGAGGGTGCGGGCGGCGGGCGGGCCGGGGTGTTGCCGAGTGTGCTCGCGGCCGGGGCCGGCGAGGCGGGGGCGATGGTGGGGACGTTCCGTGACGTGCTGACGCCGTCGCTGCGGACGGCGTTCGTGGTCGCCCCGCGCCGGACGGCGGAGCGCGCCGCGCCCGCGCAGCCGTCGCACACCTGCCAGCTCGCGCTGGCCGACCTGCTGGCCTCGGGGACCGTGGCGCGCCGCGCGGCCCGCTTGGCCGCCCAGTACGCGGCCAAGCGGACGCTTGTCCGGCAGGCGCTGGCGGCGTACCCGGGGATCCGCCCGCTCGGCGCGGACACCGGGGCCGCGGTGACCCTCCTGCTGCCTGACCGGATGGAGGCCGCCGCCGTGCTGGAGACGCTGCGCGAGCGGCGGATCGCGGTGGCCGGGCTCGGCGCCTACTACCAGCGGCCCGGCGGCATGCACGCGCTCGGCAACGGCCTCGTCCTGCACTACGGGCATCTGGACGGCGTCACGCTCCGCCGGGTCCTGCGGATCCTGACCCGCACGCTCGGCACCGCCGCCTGGCCGGAGCCCGGCGGCGGCCGGACGGTCGCCTGACCCGCGCGGCCGGCCGGCCGGGCCGCGGAAAGGAGGCGCGCCCCGGCTCGACTCGGCCCCGTACCACCCCACGTGGTGGAATACGAGGCAGTACGCAAAGGAAGCGAGCCACCCTGATGGAACACCGCATATTGGGACGCACCGGCCGCGAGGTCGGCGTCATCGGCCTCGGCGCCTGGCAGCTCGGCGCCGACTGGGGCGAGGTCTCCGAGGACGAGGCCCTCGCCACGCTGTCCGCCGCCGCCGACGCGGGCGTCACCTTCATCGACACCGCCGACGTGTACGGCGACGGCCGCAGCGAGCAGCTCGTGGGCCGCTTCGCCAAGGGCCGTCCCGGCCTGACCGTCGCCACGAAGATGGGCCGGCGGATGGAGCAGATCCCCGCCAACTACGTGATGTCCAACTTCCGGGCCTGGAACGAGCGTTCCCGCCAGAACCTCGGCGTGGACACGATCGACCTGGTGCAGCTCCACTGCCCGCCGACGCCCGTCTACTCCACGGACGCGGTCTTCGACGCCCTCGACACGCTGGTCGCGGAGGAGAAGATCGCCGCGTACGGCGTCAGCGTGGAGACCTGTGAGGAGGCGCTGACCGCCATCGCCCGCCCGAACGTGGCGAGCGTGCAGATCATCCTCAACGCCTTCCGCCTGAAGCCGCTGGAGCGGGTGCTGCCAGCGGCCCGCGAGGCCGGGGTCGGCATCATCGCCCGCGTCCCGCTGGCCAGCGGCCTGCTGTCGGGCCGCTACGACGAGCACACCACGTTCGCGCCCGACGACCACCGCACCTTCAACCGGCACGGCGAGGCGTTCGACGTGGGCGAGACGTTCTCGGGCGTCGACTTCGCGACCGGCCTGGAGGCGGTGCGGCGGCTGGCTCCCCTGGTGCCGGAGGGGGCGACGACGGCGCAGTTCGCGCTGCGCTGGATCCTCGACCAGGAGGGGGTCTCGGTCGTCATCCCCGGCGCCCGCAACCCGGCCCAGGCCGCCGCCAACGCGGCCGCCGCCGGGCTCGCCCCGCTGCCGGCCGCGACGCTGGAGGCGGTCGATGAGGTCTACGACGAGCTGATCCGCCCGCAGGTCCACGACCGCTGGTAGCGGGACGGGGGGAGCGGGGCAGGTCTGACCTGGCCGTACCCTGGTGGGCATGATTCGTCCCGCTACCCCCGACGACGTGCCCGTCATCCTCGACCTGATCCGCGAACTGGCCGAGTACGAGAAGGCCGCCCACGAGGTGCGCGCCACCGAGGAGAGCCTGCGCGCCGCGCTGTTCGGCGAGCGGCCCGCCGTCTTCGCCCACATCGCCGAGATCGACGGCGAGGTCGCCGGTTTCGTCCTGTGGTTCCTGACCTTCTCGACCTGGCGGGGCGTGCACGGCGTCTACATGGAGGACCTCTACGTGCGTCCGAGCCACCGGGGCAGCGGTCTCGGATCGGCGCTCATGGGGGAGCTGGGCAGGATCTGCGCCGAGCGCGGCTACCAGCGCATGGAGTGGGCGGTGCTCGACTGGAACGAGCCGAGCATCGGCTTCTACGAGAACCTCGGCGCCGAGCGCCAGGACGACTGGCACAAGTACCGGCTCACGGACGAGCCGCTGCGGCGGCTGGCGGGCCGCGCCCTCGACCCCGCCTGAGGGGCGCCCGCGCCGGAGGCCACGCGGGTCACGCACGGTGACGTGACCCGCGTGACCCGCGTGACGGACCGGTTAAACGCCCGCGTGCGACCGGCTGCGCACGCCCTGGGCCTGGCCGAAGCTCTCCATCTCGGATTCCTCCAGCTCGCGGTGCGTCTCCTCGATGCGCAGCGCGACCCCCATGGCGAAGAACGTGGGCGCCCACTCGCCGATGAAGATCCCCCATCGGTCCGCGCGATCGAGCCCTGCTCCCTCCTTGTTCTTGGACGTGAACCAGGTGGCGAGGGCCAGGCCGACCGAGCCGATCCCCGCCAAGTACATGTGGTTGGACTTGATGCCCATCTTGTGAAGTGTTTTGATCATGATTCCCCCCTTGCTGAGAGTGTCGTTACCCCAGGAAGGCGGCGGTAACCGGGCATTACGCGCATGTTTCCGGCGTGACGCTTGTGCGTGGCTTGTTACCGCGGTGAATCACCCGTAACGAGCGCACAGCCACGGAACGTCAGCGTGCGTAACGACCGATTCCTACGGTGGAGCTCCCGACGCCGAGCGTAGGAGAGGTCGATGGCGCGCTGGATCGCCGACTGGCACCCCGATGACCCAGCTTTCTGGGAGAGCTCAGGAAAGCGCGTCGCACGGCGCAACCTGGTCTTCTCGATCCTCGCCGAGCACCTCGGCTTCACCGTGTGGACCCTGTGGAGCATCGTCGCGACCAGGATGGGCTCCTACGAGTTCACCACCGACCAGCTGTTCTGGCTGGTCGCGCTGCCCAACCTGATCGGCTCGGCGCTGCGCCTGCCGTACACCTTCGGCCCCGCCAGGTTCGGCGGGCGCAACTTCACCGTGGTCAGCGCGGTGCTGCTGCTGATCCCCGCCGTGCTGCTCGCGGTGGCGGTGAACGACCCGGGCACGCCCTACTGGCTGTTCCTGGTGATCGCGGCCCTCGCCGGGTTCGGCGGCGGGAACTTCGCCTCCAGCATGGCCAACATCACCTACTTCTATCCCCGCGCCAAGCAGGGGGTGGCGCTCGGGCTCAACGCCGCGGGCGGCAACGTCGGCGTGAGCTCGGTGCAGCTCGTCATGCCGCTGGTGATCGGCGCGTTCGGGCTGGCCGCGGCCGGCTGGTTCTGGATCCCGTTCATCGTGGTGGCCGCCGCCTGCGCCTGGTTCTTCATGGACAACCTGACCACCGCCAGGGCGAACCCGCGCGAGCAGGTCGCGGTGGCAGGCAAGGCCCAGACGTGGATCATGTCGTTCCTGTACATCGGCACGTTCGGCTCGTTCATCGGCTACTCCACCGCCTTCCCGCTGCTCAGCAAGAGCCTGTTCCCCGACTCCCCGTACGCGGCCGTCGCCTTCGCCGGGCCCCTCGTCGGCTCGCTCGTCCGGCCGTTCGGCGGCTGGCTGGCCGACCGGCTGGGCGGCGCGCCGGTCACCCTGTGGAACTTCGCCGCGATGGGCGGCGGCGTCCTGCTGGTCTGGGCGGCCGGCGAGGGCGGCGGCTTCTGGCCGTTCTTCCTGGCCTTCCAGCTCCTGTTCCTCACCTCGGGCATCGGCAACGGCTCCACGTACCGGATGATCCCGGCGATCTTCCAGGCCAAGGCCGTGGCCGAGCGCGGCGAGGGGGAGGAGGCCCTGCTGTACGGCAAGCGGCAGGCGTCGGCCGCGATCGGCGTCATCTCGGCGGTCGGCGCGCTCGGCGGGTTCCTCATCAACCGCGCGTTCGGGATGTCGTTCGCCGCCTCCGGCTCGCCCGCCCCGGCCTTCCTCGCCTTCGGCCTCTTCTACGCCACCTGCTTCGCGCTCACCTGGTGGTGCTACACGCGCAGGGTCGGCGTCCGGGTCGTGGCCAGCCTCGCCCACGCGAGGGTCTGACCGTGGGCGAGCCGGTGAAGACGCACTGCCCGTACTGCGCCCTGCAGTGCGGCATGGAGATCGGCCCAGGCTTGGTGGTCGGGCCCAGGACCGACATCCCCGCCAACGCCTCGGGCGCGCTCTGCCAGAAGGGCTGGACGGCGGGCGAGCTGCTCACCAGCGGCGAGCGGCTGACCACGCCCCTCCTGCACGGGGAGCCGGTGGAGTGGGACGTGGCGCTCGACCACGTCGCCGGCCGGCTGTCCGCGCTCCGCGCCGAGCACGGCCCCGACGCCGTGGCCGTGTTCGGCGGGGGCGGCCTGACCAACGAGAAGGCGTACACGCTGGGCAAGTTCGCCCGGGTGGCGCTCGGCACCAGCCAGATCGACTACAACGGCCGCTTCTGCATGTCCTCGGCCGCCGCCGCCTCGATCCGGGCGTTCGGCATGGACCGGGGGATGCCGTTCCCGCTCACCGACCTGGCCGCGGCCGACGTCGTCCTGCTGGCCGGCGCCAACGTGGCCGAGACCATGCCGCCGCTCGTCCGCCACCTGGAACGGCCGCGGCTGATCGTCGTCGACCCGCGCCGCACCAGGACCGCCAGGCTCGCCTGGCTGCACCTGCAGCCCGCCCCCGGCACCGACCTGGCGCTCGCCCTCGGCCTGCTGCACCTCGTCGTCGCCGAGGGCCTGGTGGACGAGGAGTACGTGGCCGCCCGCACCACCGGCTTCGCCGGCGTGCGCACCTCGCTGGCGGAGTGGTGGCCCGAGCGGGTGGAGCGGATCACCGGCGTGCCCGTCCACCGGATGCGGCAGGCGGTGCGCGCCCTCGCCGCCGCGGCGAACGCGTACGTGCTGACCGGCCGCGGCGCCGAGCAGCAGGCCAAGGGCACCGACACGGTCACCGCCTTCGTCAACCTCGCCCTCGCGCTCGGCTTGCCGGGCCGCGTCGGCTCCGGCTACGGCTGCGTGACCGGGCAGGGCAACGGCCAGGGCGGCAGGGAGCACGGCCAGAAGGCCGACCAGCTCCCCGGCTACCGCAGGATCGACGACCCGGCGGCGCGGGCGCACGTGGCCGGGGTGTGGGGCGTGCCGCCCGAGTCGCTGCCGGGGCCGGGGCGGTCGGCGTACGAGCTGCTGGACGCGCTCGGCACCCCGGGCGGGCCGAGGGCGCTGCTGGTGTTCGGCTCCAACCCGCTGGTCTCGGCCCCGGCCGCCGAGCACGTCGCCGCCCGGATCGCCGCCCTGGACCTGCTCGTCGTCTGCGACTTCGTCCTGTCGGAGACCGCCGCCCAGGCCGACGTGGTGTTCCCGGTGACGCAGTGGGCCGAGGAGGGCGGCACCATGACCAACCTCGAAGGGCGGGTGCTGCTGCGCAGGCCGGCCGTCGCCCCGCCGGACGGCGTGCGGAGCGACCTGGAGGTCATGGCGGGCCTCGCCGCGCGGCTGGGACACCGGTTCGCCACCGAGCCGGCCGAGGTGTTCGACGAGCTGCGCAGGGCCGGCCGGGGCGGGCCCGCCGACTACTCCGGCATCACCTACGAGCGCATCGCCGAGGAGAAGGGCGTCTTCTGGCCCTGCCCTGAGCCGGGGCACCCGGGCACCCCGCGCCCCTTCCTCGACCGCTTCGCGCATCCGGACGGCCTGGCCAGGTTCGTGCCCGTCCGGCACCGGCCGGCGGCCGAGGAGCCGGACGAGGACTACCCGGTCCACCTGACCACCGGCCGGGTGCTGGCCCACTACCAGAGCGGCGCGCAGACGCGCAGGATCGCGCCGCTCGTGCGGGCCGCGCCCGAGCCGTTCGTCGAGCTGCACCCCGACCTCGCCGAGCGGCTGGAGATCGCCGCCGGGGACATGGTGCGGCTCACCAGCAGGAGGGGCGAGGCGAAGGCCGTCGCCCGGATCAGCGACGCCGTCAGGCGCGACACCGTGTTCATGCCCTTCCACTGGGAGGGCGCCAACCGGCTCACCAACCCGGCGCTCGACCCGACGTCGAGGATGCCGGAGTTCAAGGTCTGCGCGGTCAGGGTGGAGAGGGACTCATGAGGCTCGTCGTCGTGGGCAACGGGATGGCCGGGTCGCGGCTCGTCAGCGAGGTGCGCGCCCGCGACCCCCACGTCAGGATCACCGTGTTCGGCGCGGAGTCGTGCCGGCCCTACAACCGGGTGCTGCTGTCCGACGTGCTGGCCGGCGGCTCCCGCCCCGACCAGGTGCGGCTGCTCGACGCCTCCTGGTACGCCGCCCACGACGTCGAGGCGGTCTTCGGCGACGCCGTCGCCCACCTCGACAGGGAGACCAGGCACGTCGTCACCGCGAGCGGCCGGCGGGAGCCGTACGACCTGCTGGTGCTGGCCACCGGCAGCGACGCCGTCGTGCCGCCGATCCCCGGCGTCGACCGGGCCGTGCCGTTCCGCACCCTGGACGACTGCGCGCGCATCCTCGACGCCGCTGGGCGGGCCGGCCGGGCCGTGGTCGTCGGCGGCGGGCTGCTCGGCGTCGAGGCGGCCCGCGGCCTGGCCGGGCGCGGCCTGCCGGTGACGCTGCTGCACCTCGCCGGGCACCTCATGGAGCGTCAGCTCGACGTCGAGGCCGGCGAGGTGCTGGGCGAGACGCTGGCCGGGCTCGGCGTGGAGATCCGCACCGGCGTCTCCGCCGAGGAGGTGCTGGAGGACGGGGTCCGGCTGGCCGGCGGCGAGCTGGTCGAGGGCGGGCTCGTGGTGCTGGCCTGCGGCGTCCGCCCGGTCACGGGCCTCGCCGCCGAGGCCGGGCTGGAGGTGCGGAGAGGCGTCGTCGTGGACGACGAGCTGCGGACCGACGACCCGTCGATCTTCGCGATCGGGGAGTGCGCCGAGCACGACGGCACCGTCTACGGCCTGGTCGCCCCCGCCTGGGAGCAGGCCGCCGTCGCCGCCGACGTCATCACCGGCGGCAAGGCGCTCTACCGCGGCTCCCGCCTGGTGACCCGGCTGAAGGCGCGCAGCGTCGAACTGGCCGCCATGGGCGAGACCCACCTCACCGAGGAGCACGCCGAGGTGGTCAGGTTCAGCCACCGCGCCCGCGGCACCTACCGCAAGCTCGTCATCCGTGACGGCCGCCTGGTCGGCGCGATCCTGCTGGGCGAGAGCGACGCCGTCGGCACGCTCACCCAGCTCTTCGACCGCGGCGGGCCGGTGCCGGGCGACCGGGCGGGGCTGCTGTTCCCCGGGCTGTCGGCGGCGCCCGTGGCCGACAGCCCGACGCTCATGCCGGACGCGGCCACGGTCTGCCGGTGCAACGACGTGACCAAGGGCCAGATCAGGGCGTGCTGGGAGGCGGGGGCGCGTGACCTCGCCGGGGTGGCCGCCGCCACCCGCGCCACCACCGGATGCGGAACCTGCCGCGACGCCGTGGAAGGCATCGTCGGCTGGCTGTGCGAACAGGAAGGGAGCCCGGTATGAAGGAGCTCGTCGTGGTCGGGTACGGACCGGCCGCCCACCGGCTCGTCGAAAGCCTCAGGGACAAGGGCTTCGGCGGGCGCGTCACCGTGATCGGGGAGGAGCCGCTGCCGGCCTACGACCGGGTGCGGCTGACCTCGTACCTGTCCGGCACCACCGCCGACGACCTCGCCTACGACGTGCCCGAGGGCACCGTCACCCGGCTGGGCACCCGCGTCACCGGCGTCGACCGGGAGGCGCGGCGGGTGTTCACCGCGGGCGGCGACGCGGTGCCGTACGACGTGCTGGTGCTGGCCACCGGCTCGGCGCCGTTCGTGCCGCCGGTGCCCGGCGCGGAGCACGCCCACGTCTACCGCACGATCGAGGACCTGGACGCCATCAGGACCGCCGCCAAGGACGCGGCCGAGGGCGTCGTGGTCGGCGGCGGCCTGCTCGGCCTGGAGGCGGCCGACGCGCTGCGGGCGCTCGGGCTGAAGGCGCACATCGTGGAGATGAGCCCCTGGCTGATGCCGCGGCAGGTGGACGAGGGCGGCGGCGCGGTGCTCCGGCGGCACATCGAGGGCCTGGGGCTCGGCGTGCACGCGGGCTCGGGCGTGCGGGAGGTCGTCCTCGACGGCGCGGGCCGCGTCGCCGGGCTGCGCACGCCGGACGGGACGCTGCTGGAGGCGCAGGTCGTGGTGTTCTCGGCGGGCATCAGGCCGCGCGACGAGCTGGCCCGCGCCGCGGGGCTGGAGGTGGGCGAGCGGGGCGGCGTCGTGGTCGACGAGGGGATGCGCACCTCCGACCCGTCGATCTACGCGATCGGCGAGTGCGCGCTGGCCGGCGGCATGATCTACGGCCTGGCCGGGCCGTGTGCCACGATGGCGGAGGTCGCCGCCGACCGGATCACGGGTGGTTCCGCGGCGTTCACGGGCGCGGACCTGTCCACCAAGCTGAAGCTGCTCGGGGTCGAGGTCGCCCAGTTCGGGGCCATGACGGGGGCGCTGGACGTCACCTACATGGACCCGGTGGCCGGCGTCTACAAGAAGCTGTTCGTCAGCGACGACGCGCGGACGCTGCTCGGCGGCATCTGCGTGGGCGACGCCTCGCCGTACGCCTCGCTGCGGCCCTACGTGGGCAAGGAGCTGCCCGCCCCGCCGTCCGACCTGCTCTTCAGCGGCGCGGGGGCGAGCCTGGACCTGCCCGACGAGGCGCTGGTCTGCTCCTGCAACAACGTGTGCGCGGGCGACGTCCGCGCCGCCGTCGCGGACCGGGGCGTCACCGACGTGACGGGGCTGAAGGCGTGCACCCGCGCGGGCACCACGTGCGGCTCGTGCGTGCCGCTGCTGAAGCAGCTGCTGGAGAGGTCGGGCGTCGAGGTCGGCAAGGCGCTGTGCGAGCACTTCGGGCACTCGCGGGCCGAGCTGTTCGACATCGTACGGGTCCGGAAGATCACCACGTTCTCGCGGCTCATCGCCGAGCACGGGCAGGGGCGGGGCTGCGACGTCTGCAAGCCGGCCGTGGCCTCCATCCTGGCCTCGCTGCACAACGGGCACGTGCTGGAGGGCGAGCGGGCCGCGCTCCAGGACACCAACGACGCCTTCCTCGCCAACATCCAGAAGAACGGCACCTACTCGGTCGTGCCGCGCATCCCCGGCGGCGAGATCACGCCCGAGAAGCTGATCGTGATCGGCGAGGTGGCCCGCGACTTCGGCCTCTACACGAAGATCACCGGCGGCCAGCGCATCGACCTGTTCGGCGCCCGCGTCGAGCAGCTTCCGCTCATCTGGCGGCGGCTCGTGGACGCCGGGTTCGAGTCCGGCCACGCCTACGGCAAGGCGCTGCGCACGGTGAAGTCGTGCGTCGGCTCCACCTGGTGCCGTTACGGCGTGCAGGACTCGGTGGGGCTGGCGATCGAGCTGGAGCTGCGCTACCGGGGCCTGCGCGCGCCGCACAAGCTGAAGTCCGCGGTCTCCGGCTGCGCGCGCGAGTGCGCCGAGGCCCGCTCGAAGGACTTCGGCGTCATCGCGACCGAGGACGGCTGGAACCTGTACGTCGGGGGCAACGGCGGCTTCCGGCCGCGCCACGCCGACCTGCTGGCCGCCGGCCTGTCCACCGAGGAGCTCGTCAGGACCATCGACCGGTTCCTCATGTACTACGTCCGCACGGCCGACCGTCTGCAGCGCACCGCCGCGTGGGTGGAGTCGCTGGAGGGCGGCCTCGCCCACCTGCGTGAGGTGATCATGGAAGACTCGCTGGGCATCTGCGCCGACCTCGACGCGCAGATGGCGCACCACGTCGCCACGTACGCCGACGAGTGGTCGGCCACCCTGGACGACCCGGACAAGCTGCGGCGCTTCGTCAGCTTCGTCAACGCGCCCGGCGTCCCCGACCCGTCGATCGTGTTCGAGCGCGAGCGCGGCCAGATCAAGCCGGTGATGGCCCGATGAGCGCCGCGTGGACGCCGGTGTGCGCCTACGACGACCTGCTGCCGGAGCGCGGCGTGTGCGTGCTGGTGGCGGGCCGGCAGGTCGCGCTGTTCCGCACCTGGGACGGCGGCCTGCACGCGCTGGACAACCTGGATCCGTTCAGCGGGGCGTACGTGCTCTCGCGCGGCATCGTCGGCACCAGGAAGGGGGAGCCGACCGTGGCCTCGCCACTGCACAAGCAGGTGTTCTCGCTGGCGACGGGAGACTGCCTGGACGAGCGGGGCGTGCGCGTGCCGGTTTACGGGGTGCGGCTGGCGGGCGCCGCGGTGGAGGTGCGGGCGTAGCCGTCAGCGCCGGGGCTCCTCGGCGGGCGGGTAGACGTGCGGGCTGCGGTGGCCCGCGGGCAGGACGCAGCGGCGTCCCGCCTCCGAGCTGTCGCAGCGCTCGGCGTCCTCGCGCTGGGGGAGGGGGTCCGGATTCGCCTGGGTTCGCGGCACTGGAGGGACGGTATCGGGGGCTCCCGCTCCGCTGGTCTCGCCGCGGCAACGATCATGGCTCTGAACGGTCTCAGCGGATCGGGTCATTCAGTCGAGTAATACCGGACCAGGTAAAGAACCCGTCGAAAGTGCCTAAACCGCGCATTCGTTGATCGACTGCGGGGGCATCAAAGCGGCCATGAGCAAGATTTCTCACCGCAGGGCACTCCTGCTGGCCGCCGTCCTTCCCGCCCTGCTGGTGGCGGGCTGCGCCGCGGGCACCGACACACAGGCCATGAAGGGCGCGGCGAGCCCGGCCTCGCCCACCGACATGACGTCGCCGGAGCAGACCGGCACCGGCATGGAGTCGCCCATGGGCACCGGCACGGCCTCGCCCACCGGCACCGCCGGGGCCGCGCAGGCGCGCTCGGTCGTCCAGGGCTTCTTCGACGCGGTCAAGTCGGGCAACGTGGACCAGGTCGTCGGCGCCTTCTCCGACGACGCGGTGGTCGCCCTGGCCGGCAAGGCCACGGCGACCGGCGGGAACGCGATCCGCTCCCTCTTCCAGGACCAGCTCAAGAACAAGGACATGGCCAAGGCCACGCACACCATCGAGGACTCGCGCGACCTCGGCCCGCAGTACGCGGTGGTCCGCGCGCGCAGCAAGCAGGGCGACAACGCCTACCGCGAGCTGTTCCTGCTGGCCGACAAGGGCGGCCAGTGGAAGATCACAGACCTTATGACCAACAAGGCGTCCTGACCGGACGGGCCTCCCGGGATCACGGGAGGCCACCCGCACGGGCCGAGGCGGCGTCCGGCGCCCTCGCGCGCCTCGCCCTGTCCTGACCTACGGTGGGGGCCATGGGTGATCTCTCGCAGGACCTGTCGCGGTTCCAGCATCCGCGCTTCGCCCGCGCGTACGCCAGGCTGAGCGCCGAGGCGGAGTCCCGGGCCACCGGCGAGCTGCGCGGGCGCCTGCTGGCCGGCCTGTCGGGGCGGGTCGTCGAGGTCGGCGCGGGCAACGGGCTCAACTTCGCGCACTACCCGGCCGAGGTGCGCGAGGTCGTCGCGGTCGAGCCGGACGACGTGCTGCGGGAGTTCGCCGAGCGGGCGTCGGGAGCCGCGAAGGCGCCCGTGCGGGTGGTGGCCGGCCACGCCGGGGCGCTGCCCGTCGCCGACGGCGACTGCGACGCGGTGGTCCTGTCGCTGGTGCTGTGCTCGGTGCCGGACCAGCGGGCCGCCCTGGCCGAGGTGCGCCGCGTGCTCAGGCCCGGCGGCGAGGTGCGCTTCTTCGAGCACGTACGCTCCTCCCGCCCCGCGGTGAGCCTGCTCCAGCACGCCGTCACGCCGCTGTGGCGGCGGTTCACCGGCGACTGCCACCCCAACCGCGACACCGCCCGCGCCCTGCGCGACAGCGGGCTCGTCGTCGAGGAGTGCGAGCGCTTCCCCTTCAAGCCGCTGCCGTCGTCGCCGACGCTGACCCACATCCTGGGGCGCGCGCGAAACCCCTGATCCGGGGCGGAGCGCGCGGCTACTGGCGGGCGCCGTCGCCCGGGATGCGCGGGCTGATCCGGCCGGCGTCGACCAGCGCCAGATAGACGGCGAACGCGCCCCGCGACCACATGTCGGCCTGCTGCGCGGTCAGCCTGATCTCCTCGCTCCTCGCCGAATTCTCGCCCTGCCTCTTCATTGTGCGCGTCGCGGCCGGGAATGACGCGCCTGCCATCGGGAAATGTCGATTCCCTGGGAACCTCCGCCCGGCCCGCGGTGTATCCGGCGCATGAGATGGATTCTGGCTCTGCTGGTCGCCGGATGGCTCGGCGGCACGAGCGGGGGGTGGGCGGAGACGTCCCTGGACCCCGCGCCCGGCCGGTTCGCGGCGGGGACGTCCTACACGCTGGGCTTCTGGGTGCTGCAGCACGGCACCCATCCGTACGAGGGCGAGTTGACGCCGGTGGGCCTGCGCTTCACCCGGGCCGGCGGCGAGAGCCTGACCTTCCCCGGCACGCCGCTGCCCGAGGCCGGGCACTACGCCGCCTCCGTGGTGCTGCCGGCGGGCGACTGGAAGGTCGAGGGGCTGCAGGGGATCTTCGCGCCGTACGCGGCCGGGACGGTGTCCGTGCCCGGCGGGCTGAAGGCCGAGCCGGCGCGGAAGGAGTCGATCGACGCCTTCGTGGCGCAGGGGGCCGACTACTGGGGCGCGGTGCGGCCTCCGGGCTTCCCCGACCTGCCGGGGGAGCCGGCGTCGGCCGCGCGGCCCACGCCGGGCACGGCCGCGGCGCCAGGTACGGCCGCGCCTGGCACGGCCGCGCCTGGTACGGTCGCGGCGCCCGGCACGGCCGCGCCTGGTACGGTCGCGGCGCCCGGCACGGCCGCGCCCGGTACGGTCGCGGACTCCGCGCCGGCCGCGGCGGTCCCGCCGCCGTCTCCGGTGCGGGTGGCGGAGGGCGCCGGGGTGCCGGCGTGGACGCTGCCGCTCGCCGCGGCCGGGGGAGCGGCGCTCGTGGGCGCGGGGTGGTGGCTGGCCAGGCGGCGGGCGGCGGAGGACGAGGAGCCCCCGCTGCCGCGCGACCCGTCCGCCGAGACCATCGTCATCTCCGGCTGAGCCCCGGCTGCTGGGCCCTGCCTGCCTCGGCCCGGGGAGAGGGCGGTCAGAGGTCGCGTACCTGCTGGTCGAGGATGGCGATCGAGACGGCGACCGCGCGCCCCGGGTCGCCGTCCTCGATCGCGCCCAGCAGCTCCTCGTGGGAGGTGTCCGGCGTCAGCGCCGCCTCCTCCTGGTCGCGTACGCTGTCGCGCAGCGCGTCGCTCATGCCGCGGTAGAGGTCGGCGAGGAGCGCGTTGTGGGCGGCGTCGGCCACCCGCACGTGAAACTCGACGTCGGCGTCGGCGAAGCCGTCGAGGTCGCCGGCCCGGGCGGCGTCGGCCCTGCGGGCGAGGATCTCGCGCAGCGCGGTCACGTCCTCGCCGGTGCGCCGGCCGGCGGCCAGGCGCGCGGCCACGAGGTCGAGGCCGCGGCGCACGTCGATGATGTCCATGGCGGCGGCCGTGTCGAGGCGGCGGCGCAGCGCGACCCTGGACTCGTCGGTCGCGGTGACATAGGTGCCGTCGCCCTGCCGCGTGTGCAGGAGCCCGGCGTGGACGAGGACGCGCACCGCCTCGCGCACCGACAGGCGGCTCATGCCGAGGCTCTCGGCGAGCCGGCTCTCGGACGGGATCTTCGTCCCGACCGGCCAGGTGCCTTCGGCGATCTCCCGGCGGAGTTCGCCGATCGCGGCGTCGACGAGCGAGGTCCGCGCGACGTTGCGCATGTGCCCCCTCTTCTCCTTCGGCTGGGGACTATCACCCTAAGCTCTGCGCTCGCGGCAGGGTCGTGCGGGGAGTGCCGCCGAGCGCCCGAACCTGGCCATCCAGAGGTCAAATCTTGTCAGTTTCCCCAACTGTCTGAGAGATTGCGATTTGTCCCGGATGCTCCTCTGGAGGTCATGCGTGTCATCCTTACGCCCGGCCCTCGTCGCCGTCGCCGCCACCACCCTGGCGGCCACGACCGTCACGGCGCTCCCCGCGCGGGCCGCCACCCCCGCCATCACCGTCGAGAACGGCCGCACCCAGCCGGTCTTCTCCTACACCGACGCCGTACGCGAGCACGTGTACGTCGAGTCCCCCGTCGACAGCGACGCCGACGGCGCGCTCGACAAGGTGCGCGTGGACATCATCCGCCCCAAGGAGTCCGGCCCCGGCCTCAAGGTGCCGGTGATCATCGACGAGAGCCCCTACTACGACAACTCCGGCCGCGGCAACGAAGGCGAGCGCAAGGTCTACGACGCGGCGGGCAACGTCGTGAGGTTCCCGCTCTTCTACGACAACTACTTCGTCCCGCGCGGCTACGCCGTGCTCAACGTCGACATGCTCGGCACCACCAGGTCCGACGGCTGCCCCGACGTCGGCGGCAAGGCCGACGTGCTGGGCGGCAAGGCCGTCATCGACTGGCTGAACGGCCGCGCCAAGGCCACCAGGGCCGACGGCAGCCCGGCCGTCGCCGACTGGACCACCGGCAGCGCCGCGATGATCGGCAAGTCGTACGACGGCACGCTGGCCAACGCCGTCGCCGCCACCGGCGTGCCCGGCCTGAAGACGATCGTGCCGATCTCGGCCATCAGCTCCTGGTACAAGTACCAGCGCTCGAACGGCGTGATCTACAACTACGACTACGCCTCCTGGCTGGCCAACTACATCGACACCGACCCCGAGGCCAAGTGCCAGGCGGTCCGCGACCGGATGGACGCCGAGGACGGCGACGACACCGGCGACTACAACGCCTTCTGGGCCGAGCGCGACTACATCAAGGGCCTGCTCGGCGACGCCTCCAAGGTCCGGGCCAGCGTCTTCGCCGTGCACACGGTCAACGACCTGAACGTCCGGCCGGACAACTTCTCCACCTGGTGGAAGGCACTCGCCGACCGGGGCGTGCCGCGCAAGATCTGGGTCGGCCAGACCCAGCACGTGGACCCGTTCGACTTCGAGGGCCGGCGCGGGCTCTGGGTGGACACCCTGCACCGCTGGTTCGACCACTACCTGCACGGCGTGCGCAACGGCATCGCGCAGGAGCCCCGCGCCGACGTGGAGATCGGCCCCGCCCAGTGGATCACCCAGCGCGACTGGCCCGCGCCGTTCGCGATCAAGGCGTCGCTGCGGCCCTCGGCCGACGGCTCGCTCGGCCTCCGGCCGGCCGCCAGGAACAGCACCGCGACCTTCACCGACGTGGCCATGAGCGAGAACGACATGGTGGCCGACGTCGGCACCGCCCACCCCGGCCGGGTCGCCTTCACCACCGGCGCGCTCCCGCTGGACCTGCGCCTGTCCGGCACGCCCACCGCCGACCTGCGGGTCAAGCTGAACAAGCCGACCGCCAACCTGACCGCCCTGCTCGTCGACTTCGGCGAGCGGGCCCGCGTCGACTGGCGGCGCGGCCAGGGCATCACCACGCTCACCGAGGAGGACTGCTGGGGCGAGAGCACCACGGCCGACGACGGCTGCTACCGGAAGGTCGTCACGAACGTCGCCACCCGCCCGCTGGAGATCGTCGCCCGCGGCTGGATCGACGTCCAGAACCGTGACTCGCTCAGCGAGGCCCAGCCGCTGCCGGTCGGCACGTACGGCACCGTCAAGTGGCTGACGCTGCCGCAGGACTACACCTTCAAGAAGGGCCACAGGATCGGCCTCGTGATCGCCGGCACCGACTCCACCTACACGGGGGAGCGCGGGACCGGCGCCACCGTCACCGTCGACCTGTCGAGGAGCGCCGTCGCCGTGCCGTTCGTGCTCGGGACGCCGCTCGCGGACCTGCCGCAGGACCAGGCCAGGTTCCGCGGCCCGGACCGGGTGGAGCTGCCGCAGCCCGAGGCGGAGTTCACCTTCTTCTAGGAGCCTTCTGAAAATGTTGTTTGCGTGATGGTCGGCAGGTAGAGGGCTGCTGAACGGTCAGATCTTCGACGGAACAGCGCCCGCTGTTGCTCGCTGCGGGCGCTTCAGCCGGTGGCCGGCTGGAGCGCCCAGGTGCCCTGGGTGGGAGTGAGTCCGAGGTTGATCAGGCGACGCAGGTTCAGGGCGGCTGCCCGGAGGTGGAGCCAGAGGTTGTTGCGCTGGACGCCGCGGTAGCGGAGCTTGCGGGCGCCGCCGTCGGCGCCGATGAGCCAGGCGATGGAGCGTTCGACCATGGGGCGGTGCTGCCGGTAGGTGGCGGTCAGGCCGGGATCGGTGGCCCAGGCATGACGGGCCTGTCGTAACAGGGCGTCGTGTGGATGCACCTGTAAGGAACGACCGTTCTTGCTGGTCGTGCAGCGTTGCCGGAACGGGCAGGACCGGCAGGCGGCTCCGAAGGTCACCGACCGTGCCGCGGTGAGGCGCCGTGTCACATCAGCTGGGCAGGTGACCGTGCCCGCAGCCTCATCGACATGGAAGTCGTCGATGGTGAAGCCGCCGGGCACCGCCGGGCGCAGGGGTGCGGGCTTGAAGATGACGAAGTGCCCGGCAGCGGCCAGCGCGGCGCGGGCGTCTCCGGTGCCATACGCCGTGTCGCCCAGCACCTCGAACGTCGCCGGGCCGGCCGGCGGGTCGGCGGGTGGCTCGGCGGGTGGCTCGGCGGGTGGCTCGGCCAGTAGATCGACACCGACCACCGCCTCGTGGTTGCCGGCTCCGGTGGCCATGGTCAGCCGGACGCCGGTGAACAGTCCGGTATCGGGCTCGATCACGACATGCGCCTTGTAGCCGTCCTGCCGGTGGTGCACGGTCTTGTGCACGTGCCGGGCCTGGGCGTCGACGGTGGAGATGACCCGGTCGGTGGCGACCTTGCGCGCGATCCGCCAGCGCCCATCGGTGCCGTCAGAGCCCTCGGCCGGTTCGACATCCTGCCCGGCCACCAGCGCCAGCAGCGCCAGCGCCTGGCCGGCCGTCTCGTCCAGCTCGCCCGCCAGCGCGGCCGTCTCGAACGCGGCCACCACCGTGAGCGCATCGGTGACCAGGCCGGACACCAGTTCCTGCCGTGCCGTGGCGTCGTTCCAGGCGATGGCGGGTTTGCCCGCCTCGGTGTAGTCGGTGGCATGACAATGTCCGGCGATCACCTGGGCGGCGCCGGGCACCTGCCTGCCCGCCCGCCGGATCGCCGCGATCAGCTGGGTGATGGTGTCCTGGGTGGCCACCGCGTCGTCCAGCACGGCCGAGTCCAGCACCCGCCGGGTCCGGCCGCGCAGGGCCCCGCTGCCGGCGGCCAGGCGGCTGACCCGGGCAAAGATCCGGTTCGGGTCGCCCGACCTGCGCAGCCGCTGCCGGAAGTACACCAGCAGGGAGGGATCGAAGCCCCGATCCTGCAGTCCCAGCCCGCAGGCGGCCTTCCAGCGCAGATCACAGCGCACCGCCAGCGCGGCTTCAGGATCGGAGTGATGCAGCAATGCCTGCAACACCAGCACACACGCCAGCATCTGCGGCGGGATGCTCGGCCGGCCATCGGTCGCGGCATACAGGTCGGCGAACATCTCCTCGGGAAACAGCTCATCGCGGTGGTCGGCCAGGAAGGCGTACACGCTCCCTGCCGGGATCAACTCCCGGCAGGTGCTCCACACATCCGGCCCTACCGGCCGCTCGGGACGATGCCCCATCATGCTGTCCAGCCTGAACCTCGGCCTACATGATCGGAAGTCAGCAACATCATCAGAAGGCTCCTAGACCCGCCCCCGGGGCCCCTACGCGCAGGGGCCCCGGCCGGCGGTCCAGCTCACGTCGAGGGTCAGCGTGCCCCGCGCGGACGTCGTGCCGCCGGTGCGTACGCCGTCGCCCGTGGCCGTGCCGGCCCAGCGGACCACGATCCGGCCGCCGCGGTCCCGCTCGCCGCACTCGGCGGCCCGCTCGCGTACCCGGAAGTTCCGGCCCGAGACCGACAGGCCGGACGTGGCGCTGACCGAGGTGATCGTGCAGCGGCCCGTGCACGCCAGCGCGAACGACCCGGCGCGGGCCGCGCCCAGCGAGATCGACGAGGGCGTCAGCCGCGCCACCGGCGGCGCCGGCTTCGGCAGCTCCGCCGTCCTCGGCACGCTGCTCAGCCCGGAGCGCCCGGCGGGGACCGGCTCGGGCGTGGGCGCGGTGACCTTGGCCACCCACTTCGAGGGCCGCTCCAGCAGCACGTTCGTCTGCGCCGCCGCCTTGGTGACGACGGCCGGGTGGTCACGGGCGTTCAGCAGCGCCCACACCAGGCCGGCCGCGAGCAGGCCCACGCCCATGAGCAGCGCCAGCCGGGACACCGCGCGGATCGGGGCGCCCGCCTCCGGGTCGTCGTCGGGCGGCTCCTTCCAGTACTCCTGCCACGGCTTGCCCGCGCCGCCCGGCTCGCCGCTCATCGTGATGCCGCCGTAGCGGATGATCGCGTCGGGCGACCTGGCGTGGCCGTTGCTCTCGCCCTTGAGCGTGGTGCTGTAGACGAGCTTGTCGGTGTACGCGCCCCCGCGGAACGCCCTGGTCCGGCTCTGCGGCGCGAACGGATGCCGCCCGCGCACCGCGGGAGCGGCCGGGAGCTCCTGGTCGGCGGCGGCCGCGCCCGCCGCCGACCAGGGCTTTCCCTGCGTCGCCGTCGTGGGGTCGGCGACGGGGACGGACGGCGTGGCGTCGGCGACCGGTGGAGCGGAGGCCCAGCGGCCAGTCTCCGCGGGGCCGGTCTCCACCAGTGTGCGTGCCTGCACGGGAAAGCCGTCCGCCCGCCAGAGAGGTCCCTCTCCGGGCAGAGGCTGCGCAGACGCCAGCCGGTTCGCGAGGGTGCCGGGCACGGTGGCGATCGGCAGCCGGCGCAGCAGCGCCGCCGCCGACACGGTCCTGGGCGCGGCCCGGCAGGTCGCGCAGGACTGGATGTGGCGGCCGAGCCTCGCCCTGGCCCGGCGGCCGGGCGCGGCGACCCACGCCGACACCCGCGCGGTCAGGTCCTCGCACCCTTCGGGGCCGCGCGCGGCGATGATCGCGGCGAACCACTCCTCAAGGCCGGCCGCGGCCCGGGTCACGATCGCGCGCACCTCGGCCACGTCCAGCTCGAAGATCGTGGCGAGCTCGATGTCGGCCAGGCCGTGCCGTACCGACAGGTCCAGCAGCTCGCGCTGCGGCCGCTCCAGCGACAGCAGCGCCTCGGGCAGCAGCTCCGACATGCGGCCGGGGCGGGACCAGGAGCCGATGCTGGCCGGTTTGGCCACGACGGCGCGGTGCGCGCGGGCCAGCGCGTACAGCCAGGGCCGGGTCAGGGCCGGGTCGCTCACGCGCCCGGCGTACAGGTGAGCCGTCAGCAGCGCGCCCGCGACCGCCTGTTCGGCGTCGCCCGCGGCCAGCTCGGTGCGGCAGTAGTCGTACAGGCGCGCCCCGTGCTGGTCGCACAGGTCGCGGACGGCCTGCCGCGCGTCGTCGGACAGCGTCTGCCACATCCGGCGTCACCTCCTCGTCACGTTCGTCCCGGCACGTTGTCGAGCAGGGACGCCTGGGCCAGGTACGCCCGGGTCGCGTCGGGGTCGCCGGCGATCGCCCGCAACCCGTCCATGGCCGCGGCCAGCCGGGCGTTGTCGTGCTCGCGCACGCCCACCAGCCGGGTCTCGCCGCGCGGCAGCACCCGCTGCATCAGCACCGAGCGCCGCCGCCACGCCCACGCCTCCAGCGCGGCCGGCCTGGCGTGGCCGCGCAGCACGGCGGCGATCACCTGGGCGGCCTCAGCGGCGTCGTGGATGCCGGCGTTCATGTTGAGCCCGCCGACCGTCGAGGTCAGGTGCGCCGCGTCGCCGACGAACAGCACCCGCCCGCACCGGTACGACGGCAGCACCCCCCGCGACAGGGCGAACCGGTCCGCGCCGGCCACCCGGATCGGGCCGCCCGCGCCCGGCAGCGCCCGGCGGACCAGCATCGACAGGTTCCCCTGCGACAGCGGCTCGTGCCCGTCCACGGGGATCTTGAAGATGATCCGCCAGTGGTCGGAGAGCCCGAACAGGGTGCACGACTGCTGGACGTCCCGTACGTGCGTGAGCGGCGCGAGGCTCGGCAGCAGCCGGTCCAGCGGCGAGTCGGTGAACACCCGCAGCGCCTGCGCGATGTGCCCCGACCGGGGGAACGGCAGCCCCAGCGCGGCCCGCACGGTGCTCTGCGCGCCGTCGGCGGCGATGAGGTACCTGGCCCGCGTCCAGGTGTGGCCCACCCGGACCCGGATGCCGGTGCCGCCCTCGGCCACGCCGTCCACGCGGGCGCCGAAGCGCACGTCGGCGTCGCCGTAGACGGCGAGCGCCCGCAGCAGCAGCGGCGTGAGCGCGTTCTGGTCGGCGTGGACCCGGAACGGATGCCGGGTCAGCCCGTCCAGCCGGTTCATGCCCATCTCGGCGAGCACGGTGCCGAGCCGGTCGCGCCACTGGACCCGGTCCACGACGCGGCCTCCCGCGACCAGCCCCGCCGCCACGCCCAGCCCGTCGAGCAGGTCGAGCGTGGCCGGGTGGAAGGTGCAGGCGCGTGGCCGGCGCGGCGGCTCGTTCCCGCTCTCCAGCACGGTGACCGGGATCGCCGCCCTGGCCAGCGAGAGCGCCGCGGTCAGTCCCGCGGGCCCCGCACCCACCACGATGACGCCGTTCATGCCGGGCGCCTCCCCTGCGCGGGGATCGGGCTCCCCTGCGACGGCACGGGGCTCCCCTGCGCCGGGACGTGACCTCCCTGCGCGGGGACGCGGCTGCGGTGGGGGACGCGGCTCAGCGTCACGCGCTGGCCGGTGGCCCGCGACAGCGCCCACCAGGCCGTGCAGAGGTTCGAGGTGAGCAGCAGCCGGTCGTTGCCGGTGCTCAGCGGCCCGAGCACGGGCAGCGTGGGCAGGCCGGTGCCGGTGAACAGCAGCACCGCGTCCTCGGGCACGTCGGCCAGCTCGACCTGGCTGATCAGCTCGGAGGGGGTGACGGCGTACGAGGAGTAGCCGGTCTTGGCGCGTACCTGCACCGTCTGGGTGACCGTCAGCCCGGCGGTCTTCCAGAAGCGCTCGGCCAGCTCCGTCAGCCACGGCTGGTACGGCGACACCAGCACGATGTCGCTCACGCCGACGTGCGCCAGCGCCTCCCTCGTGGCGAGGGTCGACGAGGCGAACGGCGCGCCGGCCGCCGCGCTCAGCCGCGCGCACTGCTCGCGGTCCTCGTCGGGGCCGAGCAGGTAGCGGGGCTCGCTGCAGGCCATGACCATGGCGTTGAGCGGCAGGCCGTCGAAGGCGTACACCATGAGGGGGAGCTCGTCGTTGTAGCTCTCCAGGCGCTCGGCCAGGGGCAGCCCGCGCCGCACGGGGAAGCGGGCGACGTGCATGTCGGCCCGCGACCCGAGCAGGCGGGTCAGCTCCGGTTCCGCCGACGGGTTCGCGGGCGCCACGATCACGCCCACCCTGCCGCGGCTCACCACCGAACGGGTGCGCATCGAGGTCTCCTCGGGAGCGGCGGGATCAGTGCGCACGGCGCCGCGGCGTCCGGTCGATGGGCGCGTGCGCGGGCACGTGGCGGATCCTGCGCAGCCGGTGCGCTCCACGCGCTCCCGCCTCGGGGCCGGGCTCGTCGTGCGGCGGCCCTGGCCGGGCCGGGCGAACCTCGTGTGGTCGTGACCTGTGCGTCTCGTCGGCGAGCATGTCCGCTCCTGTCTATCGGTGCATGGCTGGGCTGGAGACCCGATGAAACCGGTCGCGCACGGAGTGGGCAGAGGGCCGGCTCGGCATCGCCGGCCCTCCACCTGCCGCGCGCTGAGATCGACGTCGAGATCGTCGGTGTGATCGACGTGCGGTCTCATGGCTCGACGCGGCGGCGACCCGCACCAGCGCCGCGGAGTCGAGCGGAACGGCGGCCATCAGGGCGGCCACCAGCACGGAGGAACGCATGGGCGCCGGACCGTTCCCGAACGGCCGGCCGATCAGCACAGCGGCGCCCGTCACGCCGATCGCACTGCCCGGCATCGCCCCCATGCCGACGGCCTCGGACACGGAGGCACGCCTCGCGCGGCCTCCGCACGGGACGGGACCCCCGCCAGAGATGATCCCGTCCCTTGTGGTCATCAGCATTTCGGTGAAGTGATCTGTCGTCGGGGCCGCGCGTCGCCGGGGGCGGGGCGGAACCCCGCACCCCGGCGAACGCGGACCAAGCCGACCCCAGGCGCTGTCCTCCGGTTTGGCCAGCACGCCAGCCGCTACCGCGCTGGCCAACAGCACCGCGCCGACTTTGTCGGGCACGTGCCGCACGGTGCCGGGAAGGCAGGACAGCGCCGGGGCCAGCGCCAGGCGCGCCGCCGGTCCCCCTGAGGGGACGAGCGGGCCGGGCCGGTCGGTCGCGACCGGCCGGCGCCCGCTCCAGGGCGGCGGCGCGTACGTGTGAGGTGAGGTGGTCGTCATCGCGCGGTCACCACGCTCAGGGCCAGGTTGGGCACGCTGGCGCGGACCATGCGCTCGGTCAGCCCGGCCCGCTCGCCCAGCCCGGCCCGCTCGGCCGTCCGGCCGGCCTGCCGGGCACGCGGGGCGCCCGCGCGGGCGGCGGCCGGCATCGCGCCGCCGGCGACCATCCGCGCGACCTTGGCCGCGAGCGCCAGGTGCTCGCCGCAGCGCCGGCCCACCTTGGCCTCCAGCCCGGCCACCTGGGCCAGGCGGAGCCGCATGGGCTCCAGCGACGACGTGCGCTGGAGGCCGTCGAGGTCGGCCAGCCGCTCGGGCCAGCGCAGCAGGCGGCGGCAGCGCGCCTCCACCTCGGCGGCGAGGTCCTGGGCGGGGAAGCCGTCGTGCAGCAGCCGGGTGGCGGCCATGACGGCGGTGAACGCCGTACGGTCGAAGTCGGCGAGCCGTCCCGACAGGGCCGCGCCCAGCATTCTCGCCCGGTGGCTCAGGCACACCGAGCTCCAGCCGAGCAGCAGCAGCCGGTCGGGTCCCGTCTCCGTGTGCCAGCCGGCCAGTCGCAGCTCGCGGGCCATCCGGTGGTAGTGGCGCCAGCGGTCGCCGGCGTCGTCCAGCCAGACCTGGACGCCGCCCAGCGGCAGGTCGGCCACGTGCACGTCGGCCTCGGTGACGCGGCTGCAGATGCGATGTACCACGCGCTCCTGGACGGAAGGGACCGAATCCTCTTGGAACCAGGAACCGCCCGAGACTTCCATGGTCACCTCCGGCCACCTCCTCGTCGGGGAACTCTCTGCAGAATCTTCCGGCCGTTAAGCCCCACTTATCAGCGTGCTCCGATAGTCTGCTTCGAGAGGGGGCTATGTCAACTGGCAGTTTCCGCATAAGTTGGTTCCCACCCGCGGGGCAGAGCTAGCCCGCATGGCGGGGGACACCGGGCCCCGCGTCCCTTACGCTGGAAAAGTTCACGGGCAGTAGGAGGTGTGCCGTGGCGAACTTCGCCGAGCGGCTCGATCTCGCGCTGACCAAGCGCGGATTCACCGGCGCGCAGGTCGCCTCCACGCTGACGGAGGCGGGCATCCCCATCACCCGCGCCTACGTCAGCCAGCTCCGCACGGGCAAACAGACCAACCCGACGCTCCAGGTGCTGCGGGCGCTGGCCTCCTGCCTCCAGGTGAGCGTGGGCTGGCTGGTCGGCGACGACCACCTGGAGTCCGGCGCCGTGGAGGACCTCCAGGTGCGCGCCGCCACGCTCGGCCTGTCCGCCTCGGGCCTGTCCGAGGCGTCGCTGAGCGTGCTGCGCGGCGTGGTCGAGCTCGCCCGCAGGGCCGAGGGCCTGCCCGACGAGCCCGAGCCCGCCGACGGCATCCCCGAGGCCGCCGCCCCGCTGACCGGCCCGCAGCGCCGCGCGCTCGGCCGCCGGCTGCACGGCCTGCGGCTGGCCGCCGACCTGTCGGTGGAGCAGGTCGAGACCGCGCTCGGCAAGGGCGCGGCGCCGATCGCCGCCATCGAGGAGGGCCGGCTCGCGCCGCCGCCGATCACCGTCGAGCGCCTGCTCACCCTCTTCGGCGTCGGCTCGCCGCCGATCCGCGAATACGTCCTGTCGCTGGCCCGCGGCGAGCGCGAGGCCGCCTGGTACGACGCGCACTCCATCCCGGTCTGGCTGGCCACCACCTACGCGCTGGAGCGGCGGGCCACGCTGATCCGCACCTTCCACACTCAGTTCGTGCCGCCGCTGCTGCAGACCGAGGAATACGCCCGCGCCGCGGTCACCGTGATGGGCCCGGCCACCCTCGGCCAGCCGACCGTCGAGGAGGCGCTCGCCCTGGTGATGGCCCGCCAGGAGGCGCTCAACCGCGACAGCGGCGTCGTGCTGTGGGCGATCATCGACGAGAGCGTGCTGCTGCGCTCGATCGTCGGCAGGCACATCCAGCTCCGCCAGCTGGAGACGCTGATGGACCAGGCCAAGCGGCCCAACGTCTCGCTGCACGTGGTGCCGATGGACGACCCCGCCTACGTGCCGCGCACCGGCCCCTTCACGCTCTGGCGCTTCGCGGAGGCGTTCGAGGCCGACGTCGCCTGCGCCCACGGCATCGACCGCGACGAGCTGCTCACCGACACCGGCGCGGTGGAGTCCTACCACCAGGCGTTCACCAAGCTGTCGGTGACGACGACCACCCGCGAGGAGACCGTCGAGCTGCTGAGCGCCCATTGCGAAAGGCTTTCGCGTTCGCTCGGTAAGTGATCGTTTTCTCGGCGGTCAGCCAGATATACCGAAAACTAATGGCATTTCGTGTTGTGTTCTCCCGCGCGGCGGGGATCATAAGGCTTGGGTCATCGAGTGGGGTCCGAAAGGACAACTTTTCCCGAGATTGTGGGCGAGGGGAAAGGGGCAACACTCAATGCGTCAGCGTGCCATCCGAAACTTGGCGAAGCTGGAGATGACCCAGGCCAGTGCCACCCGTATCCTCGACGCGGCCGCGGGTGGAAAGAACAACTTCGTGGCCGACCGGGACGCCGTACGGCGTTATGACCTGGCGGCTCCGATAACGACGAATGCCGCGCGGGCGGTGCTGCACCACGTGCGCCGTGTGGTGCGCTGGCTCGCCGCCGAGGGCGTCGAGCAATTCGCCGTCGTCGGCAGCGGCGTGCCCAGCGGGCTGCCCGCCGGGCGGCAGCTGCACGACGTGGCCCGCGACGCGCTCGCGGGCGGCCGGCCCCGCGTCGTCTACGTGGAGAACGATCCCATGGTGCTGGCCGGGGCGCGGGCGACCATCGAGCCCGTCACCGACCTCGTCCGCGTCGTCGAGGGCGACGTCCGCGACATCGACGAGATCCTCGACGACCGCGTCATGCGGACCTTCCTCGACTGGGACCGGCCCGTGGCGGTGCTGCTGCTGTCCACCCACAGCCTGAACGACGAGGAGTACTTCCACTACGTGATCAAGCGCCTCCGCCAGGCGGTGGCGGAGGGCAGCTACCTGTCGCTGCTGCAGACCACGTTCGACGCGGTGCCGCCCGAACTGCTGCCCGCCATCCACGACCTGCTGGCGATGACGCTGCCCGGCCACGCGATCCGCTCCAGGGAGGAGGTGGCGGCGCTGCTGGACGGCCTGGTGCTGGTCGATCCCGGGCTGGTGTGGGTCCCGGAGTGGCGGCCCGACGGTCACGACGCCGCCGGCCTGGACGACCCCGGCGCCTCGGGCACCTACGGCGCGCTGGCCCGCATCCCGTGAGCGGTCTCAGTCCCACCAGAACGACCACGTGTGGCCGCCGATGATCTGCTCGGCGTACCCCCGCAGGTCGCCGGCGCCCTGCACGACGTTGTCCGGGCAGAACGCCCAGTGCTCGGCCGCCACGTGCAGCGCGTGCTCCGGATCCACCGGTGGAGCCGCCACGCTCAGGTCGAGCGTGTTGAAGCCCACGCCCACCACCCGAGCCCCGAACCGCTCCTCCCAGCTCCGCACGACCGCCGCCATCGGCACCATCCACTCGTTGTGGTGCAGCGCCCCCTGCCAGCCCATGACGGCCAGCGCGTCCGCCCCCCGCGCCGCGGCGACCAGGCCGAGCGGCAGGCTCCGCGCGGCGAGCCGGCCCGCGTACCAGTCGGCGACCGCCTCGGGATCGGCCCTGAGCACGCCCGGCGGCGCCGGGCCAGGACAGATCGCGCCGTACGGCTCCAGCTCCTCCAGCGCGTCCGCCGGCATCCGCGCCACCCACTCCTGCCACACCTCGGCCATGAAGCCCTCGGCGGTGAAGTGGTCGACCTGCCGGGGATCGTCGGGGACGACCTGCCCCACCGCCCACGGCTGCGTGGACTCGTCCAGCAGCAGCGGCCACAGCCCGCTGCGCGGATGCCACGCGCGCATGAGCGCCCAGTCCTCGCCGGCGACCGGCTCGGAGCTCATCCAGAACGCGGGCGTCGACGCCTCGCCCTGCCCCGTGTAACCGGGATCGGGCCAGACGAGCTCGCCCGGAGGCAGCGGCGCGCCGAGGCCCCGTCCCCTGCCGCCGTCGGGGAACAGCCGGCACAGCTCACGTGGCAGCCGGTGATCGTTCATGCCCTACCGTTCCGATACCGAATCCTGTCTCGGAGATGGTAGTGCCGACGATCGCTCAGGCACCTTCCGGTGGTAAGGGAAAGGCGCGAGCTGCGACAATGAGGGCTGTGATCCGGTTTGATGCGGTCCTGTCGGACCTTGACGGTGTGCTGCGCCAGTTCGACCACGGGGTCCAGGCCGAGATCGAGGCCCGTTACGGCCTGCCGTTGCGGAAGACGGCCTTCGACCCCGCCCTCATCGGGCCGCCCACGCTGGGCCTCGCCACCGAGGCGGAGTGGGCGGAGTCCGTCGTCGCCGCGCTCGGCGGGGGAGAGGCGGCCCGGTCGGCGGTCGCCGAGTTCCTGGAGGTGCCGTTCTTCGTCGACGAGGAGGTCAGGGCGCTACTGGCGAGCGCGCAGCGGCACGTCCCCGTGATCCTCGTGACCAACGCCATGGACACCGTGGAGGAGCACCTCGACCGGCTCGGCCTCCGCCACTTCGCCGACGACCTGGTCAGCAGCTACCGGGTGCGGGTGGCCAAGCCCGACCCGCGCATCTACGAGATCGCCGCCGAGCGGGCCGGCGTGCCGCCGGAGCGCTGCCTGTTCGTCGACGACCGGCTGCCGAACGTCGAGGCCGCGACGGCCCTCGGCATGACCGGCGTGCACTTCCGCACGGCGGCCGACCTGGCGGCCGTGCTCGCCGGGGCGTTCTGACCTCTTACCCCGGCGGGGGTTGTTTCCGGCGCGGCTCGCGCCGGCCGCGCCGGAAACGCCTGCGGGACCGCCGTCCCCGGCTCGCTGCCCCGGCGAGCTGCGCTCCTCGCCGGGCAGAGCAGCCCGCCGGGGACGGCGGCGCGGGAGCGCCGGCCTAGTACCCGCCGTACGGGTTCTGGGAGGACGGCGAGGTGGTGGCGGGGGCGCTCGTTTTGTGCCCCGAGGGGTGCCTGGGGGAGGCGGGCGGGTTGGCCGCCGCGCCGGTGGAGGTCGGCTTCACGCCCTGCGGGGTGATGACGCCGATCAGGCCGTGCTTGGTGCCGTCGATGCCCGCGGAGAACCACAGGGAGCGCTCGCCGCCGGTGGCCGCGGTGCCCGGCTCCAGGTCCCACAGCCCCGGCAGCACGATCGGCCGGCCGTTCGCCGTGGTCAGCGCGCCGAGGTGACGGCTGCGCTTGTAGGCGTGCACGGTGCCGTCGCCGAAGTTGCCGACGAGCAGCGCGCCGGCGTACTGGCCCCAGCCCCTGGGCGCGGCGGTGATGCCCCAGGGGGCGTTCAGCCCGACGCGGGAGATGCGGCCGGTGACGCGGCCGGAGGCGTTGAAGCGGCTCACGAAGCCCTTGCCGTTGCCGAAGACCGGCTTGCCGGTGGACGGGTCACGCAGCGCGTACGACACCCAGATGTTGCCGTTGGCCACCGCCACGTTGTAGGCGTGGTAGTTGCCCGGCACCCCCGGGTCCCTGAACTGCCAGCGCGACAGGCGGATGCGCCGGAAGTCCTGGTCGAAGGCGTGGATGCGGCCACCGGCGAAGTCGGCGGCCAGCAGGAAGGCGTCGTCCTCGGTCTGGACGAGCTCCAGCCCCTTGTAGTCGGCGCCCCGGGTGAACGCGGCGATGACGGCGTTCTTCGGGTCCACCTCGGCGTTCCAGCCGGTGATGGCGCCGCTCGGGCTGGAGAAGATGAACGTGGCGGGCTTGCCCTTGACGGTGAAGCCGCTGCCGGGGTTGAAGACCTGGCCGGTGGGTGCTCCGCCCGGGATCCACACCTCGGTCTGCTCCTTCTTCCCGGTGCCGGAGTAGACCGTGGCGGTGCCCGTGCCCGTGTTGGAGACCCACAGTGTCTTGCCCATGGCCAGGCCCCACGGGTTGACGACCTTGGCGTCGGTGACCGGGGCTTTGCCCTGGACGTCCGACACAAGGTTGATGACGTCGAAACGAGTCCTGGTGGTGGCGTGTGCGGGAGTGGTGAGAGTCGCTCCCAAGACGACCGCAACAGCGCAGAGTGTGATGATGCGTGGCCGCATCCGTTGCCTCCTAGTTAGCGCTTGTGACGGGAGGTACGTGGACGGGCGGAGGCAGGTTCAGGTTCCGTCGCGGGGAAAAATCGTCAGACGCATTCGACCGCGTCAGATCGGGGAAGGGACAGGCATGAACGTGCTGGGCATCGACATCGGCGGTTCGGGGATCAAGGGCGCCCCCGTGGACACCGAGGCCGGCGAGCTGACCGAGGAGCGCCTGAGGATCCCCACCCCGGAGCCGTCGCGCCCCGACGCGGTCGCGGTCGCCGTACGCGAGATCCGGGAGCATTTCGCCTGGTCCGGGCCGGTCGGGGTGACCTTCCCCGGCGTGGTCACGGACGGCGTGGTGCGCACGGCCGCCAACGTCGACCGGTCGTGGATCGGGGTGGACGCGGCGGCGCTGTTCGGCGGGGCGAGCGTGCTCAACGACGCCGACGCGGCCGGCGTGGCCGAGATGGTGTTCGGCCGTGGGCGCGGGGAGCGGGGCACCGTGCTCATGCTGACCTTCGGGACCGGCATCGGCAGCGCCCTGTTCCGCGACGGCGTGCTGGTGCCCAACACCGAGCTGGGGCACCTGCAGCTCCACGGCAAGGACGCCGAGCACCGGGCCTCCTCCCGGGCCCGCGAGGAGCACGACCTGAGCTGGGAGAAGTGGGCCGAGCGGGTCCAGGAATACCTGGAGCACGTGGAGATGCTGTTCTCGCCGTCGCTCATCGTGATCGGCGGGGGCGTCAGCAAGAAGGCCGAGAAGTTCCTGCCGCACGTCACGCTGCGCACCCGCGTGGTGCCCGCCGGGCTGCAGAACGAGGCCGGCATCATCGGCGCGGCCCTGGCCGCCCGCCCCTGACCGGTGACCTGCCGATATTGGGATGCGCCTGCCGCGGGCGGTGAGGCACGATGGGCCGTTGGCCGCGCTCCTGCGGGGCTCAAATATCCTTGAAGCAGTATGGGAACGCCTTCCTTGTCCTCTCCGCTCGCCGACCTCCAGTCCCGCCTGCCCGAGCTCATGCCGCGCGACCAGCGGCGGCTGCGGCGCAGGCTCGACGGCATGCGCAGGATCCGCTCCCGCGACACCCGCGACAAGATCGTCGCCGAGATCCTGGCCGACGTCGAACGCGCCGAGCGGCGTCTCGAACGCCGCCGCGCGGCCGTGCCCGTCATCAGCTATCCGGAGCAGCTTCCGGTCTCGCAGCGCAAGGACGACATCCTCGCCGCGATCCGCGACCACCAGGTCGTGATCATCGCCGGCGAGACCGGGTCCGGCAAGACGACCCAGATCCCGAAGATCTGCCTGGAGCTGGGGCGCGGCGTACGCGGCCTGATCGGCCACACCCAGCCCCGCCGCATCGCCGCCCGCACGGTCGCCGAGCGCGTCGCCGAGGAGCTCGGCACCGGCCTCGGCGAGGTCGTCGGCTACAAGGTGCGCTTCACCGACCAGGCGAGCGAGCGCACCCTCGTCAAGCTGATGACCGACGGCATCCTGCTGGCCGAGCTGCAGAACGACCGCCTGCTCGACCAGTACGACACCCTGATCATCGACGAGGCCCACGAGCGCAGCCTCAACATCGACTTCATCCTCGGCTACCTCAAGCAGCTCCTGCCCGAGCGCCCCGACCTCAAGGTCATCATCACCAGCGCCACCATCGACCCCGAGCGCTTCTCCCGGCACTTCGGCGACGCGCCGATCATCGAGGTCTCCGGCCGCACCTACCCGGTCGAGGTGCGCTACCGGCCGCTGGAGGACGACGACGACCAGACCCAGGGCATCGTCAACGCCTGCCGCGAGCTGGTCGCCGAGGGGCCGGGCGATATCCTCGTGTTCCTGTCCGGCGAGCGGGAGATCCGCGACGCCGCCGACGCCCTCGCCAAGGCCGAGTTCCGCAACACCGAGATCCTGCCGCTCTACGCCCGGCTCAGCGCCGCCGAGCAGCACCGCGTCTTCCAGTCGCACACCGGCCGCCGCATCGTCCTCGCCACCAACGTGGCCGAGACCTCGCTCACCGTCCCCGGCATCAAATACGTCGTGGACCCCGGCTTCGCCCGCATCTCCCGCTACAGCCACCGCACCAAGGTCCAGCGCCTGCCCATCGAGCCCATCTCGCAGGCGAGCGCCAACCAGCGCAAGGGCCGCTCGGGCCGCACCTCCGACGGCATCTGCGTCCGGCTGTACGAGGAGGAGGACTTCCTCAGCCGGCCCGAGTTCACCGACCCCGAGATCCTGCGGACCAACCTGGCCTCGGTCATCCTGCAGATGACCGCGATCGGGCTCGGCGACATCGAGGCGTTCCCGTTCGTCGAGCCGCCGGACCGCCGCCAGGTCAAGGACGGCGTCAACCTGCTGCACGAGCTGGGCGCCTTCGACGCGCAGGGCCGGCTCACGCCGATCGGCCGCAAGCTCGCCACCCTGCCGGTCGACCCGCGGCTCGGCCGCATGGTGCTGGAGGCGGAGAAGAACGGCTGCCTGCGCGAGGTCATGGTCATCGCCGCCGCCCTGTCCATCCAGGACCCGCGCGAGCGGCCCGCCGACAAGCAGCAGCAGGCCGACGAGAAGCACCGCCGCTTCGCCGACCCCGACTCCGACTTCATGGCCCACCTCAACCTGTGGAACTACCTGCGCGACAAGCAGCGGGAGCTGTCCTCCAGCGCGTTCCGCCGGCTGTGCAAGGCCGAGTTCCTCAATTACCTGCGCGTCCGGGAGTGGCAGGACATCTACAGCCAGCTCCGCCAGTCGCTCGGGGTCCAGCCCGACAGCGCACCCGCCGACCCCTACCACGTGCACGTGTCGCTGCTGGTCGGGCTGCTGTCGCACATCGGCGTCAAGGACGTGCTCGACAAGCAGCGCCCGGCCGAGGGCGGCCGGCGGCCGATCCAGGAATACCTCGGCGCCCGCAACGCCCGCTTCGCCATCTTCCCCGGCTCCTCCCTCGCCAAGAAGCAGCCGCAGTGGATCATGTCGGCGGAGCTCGTCGAGACCTCCAGGCTCTGGGCGCGGGTCAACGCCAAGATCGAGCCCGCCTGGGTCGAACCCCTCGCCCAGCACCTGGTCAAACGCACCTACTCCGAGCCCCACTGGGAGAAGAACCAGGGCGCGGTCATCGCCCTGGAGAAGGTCACGCTCTACGGCGTGCCCCTCGTCGTCGGCCGCAAGGTCAACTACGGCCGCATCGACCCCGACCTGTGCCGCGAGCTGTTCATCCGGCACGCCCTGGTCGAGGGCGACTGGGACACCCACCACCGCTTCCTCAAGGACAACCGCAAGCTGCTCGGCGAGGTCGAGGAGCTGGAGAACCGCGCCCGCCGGCGCGACATCATGGTGGGCGACGAGGCCCTGTTCGACTTCTACGACCAGCGCGTCCCCGCCGACGTGGTCTCGGCCCGGCACTTCGACTCCTGGTGGAAGACGGCCAGGCAGCAGACGCCCGACCTGCTCACGTTCTCGCCGGAGATGCTGGTCAACGAGGGCGCCGACGTCAGCGCCCGCGACTACCCCGACACCTGGAAGCAGCTCGGCCAGCGGATGCGGCTGACCTACCAGTTCGAGCCGGGGGCCGACGCCGACGGCGTCACCGTGCACGTGCCGCTCCAGGTGCTCAACCAGGTCGGCTCCGACGGCTTCGACTGGCAGATCCCCGGCCTGCGCGAGGAGCTGATCACGGCGCTGATCCGCTCCCTGCCGAAGAACCTGCGCCGCAACTTCGTGCCCGCGCCCAACTACGCCAAGCAGGTGCTGGCCGCGGTCCGGCCGGGGGGCGAGCCGCTGCTGGCCGCCGTGGAGCGCGAGCTGCTGCGCCTGACCGGCGTCCGGGTGCCGCGCGAGGCCTGGCAGCTCGACCAGATCCCCGACCATCTGCGGATCACGTACCGGGTGATCGACGAGCGCAAGCGCACGCTGGCCGAGGACAAGGACCTCGACGCGCTCAAGCGCCGCCTCGCGCCGCGGCTGCGTCAGACGCTCGCCGAGGCCGGCGACGACCTGGAGCGGACGGGCCTGCGCACCTGGAGTTTCGGCAGCCTGCCGCGGGTGTTCGAGCAGGGCAGGATGAAGGGCTACCCGGCGCTCGTGGACGCCGGCGACTCCGTCTCCGTCAAGATCTTCGAGACCGAGGCCGAGCAGCGCCGCGCCCACTGGCCGGGCGTGCGCCGCCTGCTCCTGCTCAACGTCACCAACCCGGCCAAGTCCCTGCTGGCCGGCCTGAGCAACCAGGCCAAGCTGGCGCTGTCGCGCAGCCCGCACGGCGGCGCGGTCGCGCTCTTCGACGACGTGGTCAACGCGGCCGTCGACCAGCTCATGGAGGAGGCCGGCGGCCCCGCCTGGGACCCGGTCGCCTTCGACCGCCTCTACCAGCACGTGCGCGCCGACCTGCACGACACGGCGGCCGGGGTGCTGGCGAAGGTGGAGCAGATCCTGGCCGTCTGGCACGAGGCGGCGGCCCGCCTCGACGCCCTGCGTCCGAGCGCCGCCACCGACGACCTCCGCGACCAGCTCAAGCACCTGATCTACAAGGGGTTCGTCACGGCGACCGGCCACCGCCGCCTGTCCGACCTGCTCCGCTACATCCGCGCCGCCGAGCGCCGCCTCACCAAGCTGCCCGAGGACCCGTGGCGCGACCAGGAGTGGATGGACCGGGTGCACAAGGTCGAGGACGACTACCACGACCTGCTGGACAAGCTGCCGCCGGCGCGGCGCGGTGACCCTGACGTGACGGAGATCCGCTGGATGATCGAGGAGCTGAGGGTCAGCTTCTTCGCCCAGACCCTGGGCACTCCCACGCCGATCAGCGAGAAGCGCATCACCAAGGCGATGGACAAGCTCACGTCATGAAGATCGGCCGTGCGCGGCATGTCGATCTCCTCTGACTGGGTTGTACCGGCCTGTCGCGGGAGGCGGAGCCGAGCGTGCGAGAATTCCGGTTTGCGGTGGATTGCGGAGTGCAGGGGGATCGATGGTCAGGGCTGTGGTGTTCGACATCGGCGAGACGTTGATCGACGAGACGCGCATCTGGACGCGGTGGGCCGAGCGGATCGGCGTGAGCCACTTCGTGCTCATGGGCGCGCTCGGCGGCATGGCCGCGCTGGACCGGCCGCACGGCGAGGCGTTCGAGATCATCCGGCCGGGCATCGACCTCGTGGCCGAGGAGGCGGCGTGGGAGCGGGACGACCCGGACGGGCTGCGCAACCACTTCGACGGCGACGACCTCTATCCGGACGTCCGCGCGGCGCTTGGCGCGCTGCGCGAGGCCGGCTACCAGGTGATCATCGCGGGCAACCAGCCGCGCCGGGCCTATGACGCGCTGGTCGCGCTGGAGCTGCCGGCCGACTCCGTCCACACCTCCGAGGGGTGGGGGGTGGCCAAGCCGCAGCCGGAGTTCTTCGCCAAGGTGGCGGCGGTGGCCGGGAGAGAGCCCGGCGAGATTCTCTACGTCGGCGACCGGCTCGACAACGACGTGCTCCCGGCGGGCCGGGCGGGCATGCGCACCGCGCTCCTGCGCCGCGGCCCCTGGGGCTATCTGCACGCCGCGCGGCCGGAGGCAGGGGCCGCCGACGTGGTCGTCGACGACCTGCACGAGGTCCTGGCGGCCGCGCGGCGGCTGACGTAGCGGCGGTTGCGGGCTCACCTGAAGCCCGCCCGGCGTCTTCACCCGACGCCTTCACACGGGGGACGTCACGGGGCGTCCGTCACGCGACGCCTTCACTCGCGACGTCCTCGCCTCAGGCCCTCACCTGAAGTCCTCGTCGAGGTCCTCGCCGAAGTCGATGTGGATCGCCCGCTCCTCGGCCGACAGATCGCCGCCGTCGGCGCCCTGGTCCTCGGCCACTTCCTCGTCTTCCCGATCCGGCTCCAGGCCCTCGTCGGGCTGCGTGAGCCGGTGCTTCGAGCGCGGCTCGTGCAGGCGTTCGGGCGCCTCGCGCCACAACCGCTCGTCGAGCGTGTCCCGATGCCGCGGGTCGTCGGGGACGACCTCGTGGTTGAGCCCGAGGTCGTCGGTCCACTCCGAGACCTCGATGTCCTGTTCGTCGCTCATTCCGAACCGGTCCGGAGGTAGTTGACTCATAAGGTCCCCCTACCCCCGGACCGCGGCGAAATCCTAGGAATCTGCCCGCTTGAGGGCTTCGGTCAGCTCTTCCTTGTCCATCTGGGAACGGCCGGGGATGTCGGCGCGCTGCGCCTGCTCGTACAGCTCGGCCTTGGTGGCGTCCTCGGTGGTCCTGGAGGGCCCGCCGAGGGCCTTCAGCTCGGCGTTCCTGCGCTCCTCGAAGGCTCGTCCGAGCTCCTGGAGCCGCTTGTCGTCCGCGGATTTCCGCAGGGCGGGGAGAATGTCGCTCTCCTCCTCCTCGACGTGGTGCTGCACCGACTCGACGAGCTTCTCCAGGGTGGAGCGGAACTCGGGGGTGCCGGGGGTGGCCCGTACGAGCGCGTCGAGCAGGACCTCGGCCTCCTTGTGCTCCTCGACGCCGTGGTGGGCGTCGAGGCCGGGGTAGACGCGGTCCTCCTCGGCACGGGCGTGCGCGACCAGGAGGGCGTGCAGCTCGGCCACGGTGGCCTCGGTGTCGCCCTCGCCCTTCTTGAGCCGCTCGAAGAGGGATTCGACGGTCCGGTGGTCCTTCATGATCAGGGTGATGACGTCGGTTGCCATGGGGTCAAGCGCTACCCAAGGGAACGCCGTCCAATCGCCAGGTCACTCCAGCTCGCGCAGGCGCTCGCGGGTCCGCTTCAGCTCCTCGCGGAGCGCGGCGAGCTCGCGTTCGAGCTCCAGGATGCGGCGGATGGCGATGAGGGTCATGCCCTCGTCGGCCATGCGGGTGACGTGCTGGACGATCAGGACGTCACGGCGGGAGTAGCGCCGCTGGCCGCCCTCGGAGCGGCGCGGCGTGACCACGTCGTGCTGGTCGAGGCGGCGCAGGTAGGCCTGCTGGACGTTGAGCATCGACGCCACCTGCCCGAGGGAGTAGAGCGGGGCGTGCTCGTCGTCGAAGGGCAGATCGGCCATCATGACCTCCTCATGCTACGGGGGCGGACGGTGGCGTCCGCCCCCGCGCCGCGCGGGTCAGGCCCTGATGGCCTTGGCGTCGCCGCGCTGGATCTCGACCTTGCGCGGCTTGGCCCGCTCCAGCACCGGGATGCGGACGGTGAGCACGCCGTTGGCGTAGGCCGCGTCGATCCTGTCGCTGTCGAGGTGCTCCGACAGGTAGACCCGGCGGGTGAAGGTGCCCATGGGGCGCTCGCGCACGAACAGCCGCTCCTGCTCGCCGATCTCCTCCTCGCGGCGCGCGCTGACGCTGAGGACGCCGCGGTCCACGGTGACCTCGATGGAGTCGGGGTCGATGCCGGGGAGGTCGAAGCGCAGGACCACGTCGCCGTCACGGCGCAGGCCGTCCATCGGCATGGGTGAGCCGTTGTCGAAGGACTGCCGGGCCAGGCGGTTGAACTGCCGCTCGAACTCCTGGATGAACGGGTCGATCGAGGTGAGAAGCATGGTTGGGACCTCCTCGCTGCGCTCTTGGTTGTATCTAACCTCCAAGTACAGTTACAGGTTAGCTCCAGCGCGAGGGGAAGGCAAGTGAGGGAAGGAAACGCTGTCCGAAGGGCCGGCCTCGCGCGGGGGCCTACCGGCGGCGCGACAGGGCCGTGGCGATGGCGGGCGGCCCGGGACTCCGGCCCGTCGTGTCCCCGGGGCGGTCAGGCCGACAGCAGTTCGGGCCGGTCCCGGCTGACGAGCGCCGCGTACTGCCCGCCGGCCGCCATCAGCTCCTCGTGGGTGCCGCGCTCGGCGATCCGGCCGCGGTCGAGCACCACGATCTGGTCGGCGTCCCGCACCGTGGACAGCCGGTGCGCGATCGTGATCGTCGTGCGCCCCCGCGCCAGCGCGTCCAGCGCCTCCTGCACCGCCCGCTCGGTCTGCGTGTCGAGCGCGCTGGTGGCCTCGTCGAGGATCAGCACCGGAGGGTCGCGCAGCAGCGTGCGCGCGATGGCGAGGCGCTGTTTCTCTCCCCCGGAAAAGCGGTAGCCGCGCTCGCCGACCAGCGTGTCGTACCCGTCGGGGAGGGCGGCGATGTGGTCGTGGATGCGCGCGGCCCTGGCCGCCGCCTCCAGCTCCTCGTCGCTCGCGTCCGGCCGGGCGAAGCGCAGGTTGTCGGCGATCGAGGCGTGGAAGAGGTAGGTCTCCTGCGAGACCACGCCGACGGTCGCGCTCAGCGTCTCGAACGTCAGCTCACGCACGTCCACCCCGTCGATGGTCACCCGGCCGCCGGTGACGTCGTACAGGCGGGGCGGCAGGTAGCTCAGCGTGGTCTTGCCCGCGCCGGTCTCGCCCACGACCGCCACGCTCGACCCGGCGGGGACGGTGAGGTCCACGCCCCCCAGGGTGGGCGTGTCGCCGTAGGCGAACTCGACGCCCTCGAAACGCACCTCGCCCCGGACCCGCTCCAGCGTCCGCGTGCCGGGCCGGATGTCGATCGGCAGGTCCAGGTACTCGAAGATGCGCCCGAACAGCGCCAGCGAGGTCTGCACCTCCACGCCCAGCCGCAGCAGCGACACCGCCGGCCGGAACAGGCTCGTCTGCAGCGTCGTGAACGCCACCAGCGTCCCGACCGAGATGGCCCCCGTGTGGCCGACCGCCCAGTAGACCACCGCCGGCATCGCGGCCATGACGATCTGGATGGACGCCTGCCGCCACCGCCCGGACATGCTCATGCGTACGCCGAGGTCGGCCAGCTCGTCGGAGGCGCGGCCGAAGCGCTCGGTCAGCGCGTCGGAGCGGCCCATCGTCCGGCCGAGCAGGATGCCGCTGACCGACAGCGACTCCTGGACCATCGAGGCGATCGTGGCGAGCTTGCGCTGCCGTTCGGAGGTGATGCGCTTGCGCTCGGCGCCGACCCTGCGGCTGATCCACACGAACAGCGGCAGCAGCAGGAGGGAGATCACGGTCAGCCGCCAGTCGAGCGCGACCATGGCGGCGATCGTCGCGATCACGGTGGTGAGGTTCGAGACGAAGGACGAGGCGGTCGAGGTGACGACCTGCTGCATGCCGCCGATGTCGTTGGCGATGCGGGACTGCACCTCGCCGGTCCTCGTGCGGGTGAAGAAGGCCAGGGACATGCGCTGGAGGTGCGCGTACACGGCGATGCGCAGGTCGTGCATCACCCGCTGGCCGACCGTCGTCGAGATGAGCGTCTGCAGCACGTCGAACACGCTGGTGGTGACCGCCACCGCGATCATGCCGAGGGACAGCAGCGCGAGCAGCCCGGCGTCCCTGGCCGGGATGGCGACGTCCAGCACCTCGCGGAGGAGGAACGGCGAGGCGAGCGACACCAGCGAGGACAGCACGATGAGGGAGCCCACCAGGGCCAGCCGGCCGCGGTAGGCGCGGAACAGGGTGACGATGCGCCGCAGGGGCGCGCGTGGTTCCTCCGCCGAGTGGTGCTCCTCCGCCAAGTGATGCTCCTTTCAGATGCGCACTCAAACAGAGGTTAACTCATATTTGTTCCGGCTAAACTGTCGGCATGTTGCGTCCTGGAAGCTGGTCCAGGCCTACGGGTGAAAGTCCCGTCCGGGTAAGCACTGGAGCGCCCGGTAGCAGGCCCCGGTTCGTCGTGGAGACATGGCGGGCTGAGCGGGGTGTCGAGAGCCTCTTTGGAGGGAGCAAGCACGCGGGCCGTAGCGTTGAGCGAACCTTGCAGCCTCGTCACAGTCACAACGGAGAAGCCGAGCCGCTCATGTCACGGCGAAGGCCATGTCCGGCAGGCCTTGGTCCAGGGTCAGCCCGCCGGGTTCTTCCGGGGTACGGAGGATGGCACGTGTGCATGGTCTGGGCCGGAACAGGAGAGACCCGTCTGACCACGCCTTTCGTCGGGCAAGAGACCGGGCGTATAAGCCGATGGTGAAATCGTCTGGAGGGCAGCGGGAGTCCGAGGGGGTCGTAGTACCGGTGATCGGCGTGCAACATAACGCGCCGGGAGGGAAGGGCCCTCACTTTGATCATGCTTGTGGCGAGGGTAAGCGCAAGGGCATGACCCGTGAGAGCGGGTCCAACGACCCCGGCGGGCCATCGCCCGTCGTGCTGGACGGGCAGGGGTCCGTCCTGAACGTGCGACGACTTCAACGCAAGCTATGGACTGCGGCCAAGCAGTCGCCGGAGCGGCGTTTCCATGCCCTGTATGACCGTGTCCACAGAGGTGACGTGCTGTGGGAGGCGTGGGAACGGGTCCGGGCCAACAGGGGTGCCGCCGGGGTCGATCGAGTGAGCCTGGCGTATGTGCAGGAGGAGTATGGGGTGCGGCGGATGCTCGGCGAACTCCAGTCTGACCTGCGGGAAGGTCGTTATCGTCCCTCGCCGGTGCGGCGGGTGGACATCCCGAAACCACACGGCGGCAAGCGCCCGCTGGGAATCCCCACGATCCGTGACCGGGTGGCTCAGCAGGCCGCCAAGCTGGTGCTGGAGCCCATCTTCGAGGCCGGTTTTCTGCCGTGCTCGTTCGGGTTCCGGCCGAAGCGGTCAGCCGTGCAGGCCAAGGAACGCCTGCGGACGGGCTTCATCGAGGGCCGGGTGTTCGTGGTGGAATTCGACATCGTCAACTACTTCGGCGAGATCGTTCATGATCGGCTTCTTGCTGAAGTGGGACGGCGGGTGTCGGACCGGCGGGTGCTCAAGCTGCTGCGGCAGTGGCTTCAAGCAGGGGTGCTGGTGGAGGGGGAGGTTCGGCGGACGGTCGCGGGAACTCCTCAGGGCGGTGTGATCTCGCCGTTGTTGTCCAACATCTACCTGCACGTTCTGGACGCCGAGCTGACCAGGCTCGGGGTGGGCGAGTTGGTGCGGTACGCCGACGACGGCGTCGTGTTGTGCCGCAGCCAAGCCCAGGCCGGAGCGGCCCTGAGGGCGGTCGAGGAGATCCTCGCCTCGCTGGGGCTGAGGCTGCATCCGGGTAAGACGAAGATCGTTGACCTCAGAGAGGGCCGGGAAGGACTCGACTTCCTCGGCTGCCACTTCAGGGCCCGCATGTCGGGCCGGTTGTGGGAACAGAAGCGGATCGTCCGCTACTACCTGCACCGCTGGCCCGGCCAGGCGGCGATGAAGCGGCTCCGGTCCAAGGTCCGTGAGAGGACCGACCGCCGCCGGTCGGGAACGGATGTCCGTGACGTGATCGCGGATCTCAATCCGGTCCTGCGCGGCTGGGGCAACTACTTCCGGACCGGGAATGCCGCGTCCAAGTTCCGTCAGATCGACAACTACGTGGTGTGGCGCCTGCTTCGTTTGATGATCAAGAAGCGGGGGCGCAACCTGCGAGCCGGTCAGGTGGAGCAGTGGAACGAGGAGTGGTTCAACGGGCACGGCCTGTATCGCCTGCGTGGCACGATTCGCTATCCGAAGGCGGCGTAACCATGTCAAGAAGATCATCGGTAAGCCGTATGCGGGAAAACCGCACGTACGGAATTGAAAGGGGGATGGGGAACCGGGCCTTCACGGCACCGCGCCCCTGACTACCAATGGGTGAGAGGGAGCTGGCGGAGCTGATGCACCTGGTCAACCGGCGGCTGCGGCACGGCTACGTGCGGCGGCTGGTCCCGCTGGGGCTCAGCCCGAGCCACGCGCGGGCGCTGCGCGTGCTCGCGGCCGATCCGGATCGGCCGCTGCGCATGGTCCAACTCGCCGAGGAGCTGCGCATCGTGCCGCGCTCGCTCACGCCCGTCGTGGACGCGCTGGAGGAGGCGGGGCTGGTGCGGCGGCGTACCGATCCGGCCAACCGCCGTTCCACGCTGGTCGAGCTGACCGCGGCGGGGCGGGTGGCGGACGAGCGGACCCGCGACGCGCGCAGGCGGGCGGGCGAGGACCTGTTCTCGGTGCTCACGCCCGAGCAGCGCGAGCAGCTGGGCGAGCTGCTCGCCACCGTGGACGCGGCGGCGGAGGCGAGGGGGCGTGACCTCGATCAGGCCCGCGAAGGGTGATCGTCCCCCCGGATGACGTCATTCTGGCGTGCCCGAGATGATCGCGCCGCCGAGCACCGCGCCGGTGCACGGCGCGCCGGCCAGCAGCGCCGCGTACGGATAACGCCCGCGCGCGTCGTGCACCGCGAAGTCGGCCCGCGCCCCGGGGCCCAGCGTCCCGATCCGGCCGGCTCCCTGGTCCATGCCGAGCGCCCGCGCCCCGCCCAGCGTCGCCGCCGCCACCAGCCGGCGGTCCAGGGCGCGGGGGCGCAGCCCGAGCTCGCGGGCCCGCCGCCGTACGTCCGCCGCCAGCGCGAGCGGCCCGCCCGGCAGCCCGAGACAGCCGAAGGCGACGACGTTGCCCTCGTCCAGCAGGGCCAGCACGTCCGCCGCCGGATGCGCGGGGCCGACGGCCACGGCCGTGCGGCGCAGCCGCAGCAGCTTGCGCTCGCCGGGGTCGAGCGGCCGGGAGCAGATCGCGTGGCACAGCGGCCCGAGCACCCCGGCCTCGTCGAGGGCGTGGGGCGCGTGGGTGTCGAGGTCGGCCAGCAGCCGCAGCCCGAACGTACGGGCCAGCACCGCCACGTCCTCCAGCACCTGAGGATCCCGGGTCCGGGCGGCGAGCCCGCACCCGCCCTGGCGGTCGGCCTCGCGGATCATGGTGATGACCGCGTCCCGTTCGCGCGCCTCCCATTCCTCCTCGGCGGCGCTGCGCACCTCGACGTAGGCGATGCCGGGCAGCCCGGCGGGCTCGTGCGGGTCGCGGACCACCGCGGCGCGCGCGGTCACGCCGGGCGGGGGCGCTCCGGCGGCGCAGGCGTCCACCGCTCCGGCCACGATCGTCCCGGGCCAGCGGTGCTCGGTCTCGACGGGAAAGTACGCCAGCAGCTCCGCCCGCGCCCCCACCTGGAGGACCCGGTCGCCGCGGACCACCACGGCCCCGTCGTGCAGCGGCGCGGCGCCGACGGGCAGGACGACAGGAGCGGAGTGGAGCAGGACGGGCGCGGACGGACGCCGCCGGGCGGAGCGCGGCCGGGCAGGCCGGTCGAGCGCCGGTCCAGCTCGCCTCGCCAGCGGCATCAGCAGTCTCCGTCCGATAACCCTTCAGGGCATTAAACGTGAGCCGGGCCAGGGAATCAATCAGGTCCAAGTACGCAAATCGCTAGGGCAAACCCCGAGGTGAGTAACGCCCCGACAGCCGGGCGAGCTTGAGGCTGAGGTGCAGGGCCAGCCGCTCCCCGCCGTCCTTCAGATCGGTGCCCGCGAGCGCCTCCACCCGCTGCAGCCGGTAGTAGAGCGAGGTGCGGTGCAGCCGCAGCGCCCGCGACGTCGCCACCGCGCTGCCCGCCAGGTCGAGGTAGGTCTCCAGGGTCTCCAGCAGCGGCAGGTGCTGGGCGTCGGCCAGCAGCCCCTCCAGCCCCGGATGCAGCTCCTGGGCGGGCAGGTGGGTGAGCATGCGGTACACGCCGAGCCTCGCCCACTCCGTCGTGCGGCCGAGCGCGGGGACGCGCGCGGCGACCTCGGCCGCGTGCCGCGCCTCCCGGTACGACTCCGCCGCCTCCGCCAGCGCCGCCCGTTCCCGCCCGACCCCGACGACCACCGGCACCGGCATGGCCGCGTGCAGGTCGGCCGCCGCGAGCGCGCTCCCGGCCATGAGCAGCACACCGTGGTCGTAGCGGACCAGGTGCAGCGGATGGTGCCCGCTCAGCCGCCGCCGCAGCGCCAGCAGCCCCTGCTCCAGCGCCAGCCGCAGCGAGTCGGAAGGCTCGGCCGCGAGCGGCCTGGCCACGTGCACGGTCACCGCCTGCGCCTGCGGGAACGCGCCCGCCTCGATGAGCTGCCTGGCCGCGTCCTGCTCGCCGAGCAGCAGTCCGGTGACCGCCTCCAGCTCCCGGTGGGAGGCCAGCTCCGAGGCCAGGCTCTCGTGGTAGAGCGCGAGCGCGAGGCCGGGCACGGCGGCCAGGGCGTCGGCGACCTGGGCGTCCGACATGGACGGGCCCGCGTCGATGAACCACAGGAAGCCGAGCAGCCCGTCGGCGTGCCTGACCGGTACGCACACCCGCGGCAGCAGTCCGAGGTGCGGCGCGCCCGCGGTGCGGATCGGGGCGGTGGCCTCGTGGATGCCGGCCGCCCGTAACCAGGTGCGCACCTCCGGCGTCGTACGCCGCCGCAGGATGGAGTCGCGGCGGATGTCGTCCATCGCGCCGTTCTGTTCGCTGTAGGCCACGACGCGCTGCACCCGGTCCTCCAGCAGCAGGGGGTGGCCGAGACGGGCGGCGAGCTCGTCCACGGTCCGCTGGAGATCCGCCACGGAGACCCCTTCACCTGGAGATTTCTGCGTTTGTAGGACAACGCGCTATGGGTCTTCCCTACAACTGCGCGATGATCTGGGTCAACAACGTCTATAGCGTCGTGTCGTGATTGTCCCGAAGAAGCTATACAAGGGGCTGCTCGCGACCATCGTGATGGTTCCGATCGCGTTGGTGTCGACCCCAGCTTCCGCAGCACCCCCCAGCGACCCCGAACACCCGTGGCGCCGCGACCACTGGCCGCAGGCGCAGCCGTGGCAGAGCGACACCCCTATGGACGCCGCCCAGACGATGCGCGGCCGCCCCGCGACGCCGGGCATCGAGCCGATCGACCCGCAGAACTGGGAGAACCCCGACAACATGACCTGGGCGGACTACAAGAAGCCGCCCGGCACCAACTGGAACGATCCCAGCGTCAAGGGCTCGCAGCGCACCTTCAAGGGCGCGCTCGTCCTGCTGGACTACCCGAACCAGCCGTTCGTCGTCACCCAGCCGAAGGGCTCGACGATCTTCGCGAACCCGAGCGCCGAGGCCCACGACGTGCCGCGTGACCAGGTCGCGAAGTTCTACCAGGACTTCCTCAACACCCCCAATGAGCTCAACAAGGGCCACACCATCCACGAGTACTGGATGGAGGACTCCGGCGGGCGCATCGGGGTCGAGCTGACCGGGTTCGGCCCGTACACGATGCCGGGCAAGGACCACGAGTACGCCATGGAGTACCAGCGGGACGCCTGCCCCGCCGGCGACACCTGCACCAGGAACCTGCGGGGCGACGGCAACGCCGCCTGGCTCGCCGACGTCGGCCAGGAGGGCGCCGGCCAGTTCGACTTCGTCTTCTACCTGAGCGCCGGCCAGGACGAGTCGTCCACCTGGCAGGAGTTCGGCATGATGAAGTTCCCCACCAAGGAGGACGTGCCGGACGCGTGGGGCCCCGACGACCCCAACCTGCCCAACTGGTCCAGGACCCGCTACGTCGAGTGGACCTCCTGGCAGGCCGGCTCCACCTTCTGGCCGAACGCCCGCTTCGGCGTCGACTCGGTGCAGGCCGAGAGCTCCGGCATGGGGGTCTACGCCCATGAGCTGAGCCACATCTTCGGCATCGCCGACAACTACAACAACCCGTACGGGGTGCCGCCGAGACGCGCCTACACCGGCATCTGGGAGATGCTGAGCCGCGGCAGCTTCAACGGCCCCGGCGGCCCGCACTCGCGCTGGCTCATCCCGCCGACCGGTGGCGGCTCCATGGGCGCGCAGCACATGCTCCGCAACAAGATCAAGCTCAACATGGTCGACGAGCAGAACGTGCTGCGCCTGTCCCGCCCCGCCCTCGCCCAGTCCGGCCTGGTCGTGGCCGACGTGCTGGCGCGGGCCGTGCAGCCGGGCCAGAACGAGCTGTCCGGCGTCAACATCGCCTTCGACGGCGCCGACAACAGCACCTGCGTCACGACCGACCCGCTGTGCGACGGCGGCGGCTACGAGAACTACACCGTCGAGGTCGTGGACCGCATGGGCAGCGACTCCTTCACCCCCGACTCGGGCGTCCTGCTGGCCAAGACCAAGAACCAGGACCGCTCCCCGTTCGAGTGGGTGATCGACGCCAACCCGCAGGACATCGGCATGACCGACTACGTCCTGCCTGACGGCACCAAGGTCCCGATCACCATCGGCGACTACCGCCAGCTCTCCGACGCCCTCTTCCACGCCGGCACCGGCTCCGGCAGCCAGTACGAGCACGTGGACGAGGCCAACCGCCTGCACTTCTACGTCCTCGACCTGAAGCGCAACCAGGACGGCGAGCTGACGTACAAGGTGGCCGTCCGCTCGCTGGACGGCGCGGGCCCGCAGCGCCGCGGCGTCAAGCTGCTGCCCGCCGCCGGCGTCCCCACCGGCAAGAACCTCTCCTCCTGCAAATTCCCGCTGTTCAACACCGGCAAGGCGGCCCCGGCGCAGGGGCAGCACCCCGAGGACGTCAGCGCCTACCTCGGCTCCGACGTCTACCGGCTGTCCGCCGAGGTCAAGGGCAAGGGCTGGACCACCCAGCTCCCGAACGAACTGGCCGCCGTCGCCTTCGGCAAGCACGACACCGTGACCGTGAACGCGGTCCGTGAGGCCGGCGGCGACCGCCTGGCCCAGGTCAAGCTCACGGCCACGTCCGAGAGCGACCCGACCAAGAAGATGACCGCCACCTGCCAGGTGATCGGCCTGTAGCGAGATCCCCTCGGGGAAACGGTGGGGCACGGCTGGCGCGGCCGTGCCCCATCGGCTTGAATCGACCCCCGGAAGGGGGTGCCGGTTGAGCGACGACCTGCCGGACAAGATCGAGGACTTACCCGACCGGCCCAGGCGCAGGCTCGGCAAGGTGCCCTGGGCCGCGTCCGTGTCGGCCGGCCTCGCCGCCGCGGCCGCGAGCGTCCTGGCGGCCAGCGTCGAATGGGACATCCCGCCCACCGCCAAGATCGGCGTGACCGCCCCCGGACGCTCAGGTGAGGGGGGTGCGTAGCAGCGCGCCCGCCGCCTGCCTGGCCTGGATGATGCTCTCCTCGAACATCTTGCGCGCGTGCGCCGCCTGGTCGGCGAGCTCCCTGATGTGCTGGTGCGCCAGCTCGTCGTGAACGGTCTCCGCGATCAGCCGCTGGTAGTCCGGCGTCCTCGCGGCCAGCGCCTCCAGCCGCCGGTGCGTCTGGTAGACCTTGTCGGTCTTGATCACCTGTTTGGCGTACTTCTCCAGGTGGCGTACCCGCTTCGACAGCGACGTCCAGGCGGCGTCGAGGGCGTTGGAGTACGGCCGGAACGCCTCCTCCATGCCGGGCGGCAGCTCGCGCGGCACCAGCTTGCCGTGCTCGGCGTGCATGGCCGACAGCTTGCGCAGCCGCTGCGCGATCTGCCAGACCTCCTCCGGCAGCGTCACCTGGTTGTCGATCGTGTCGATCAGGCCCGCGCGGTGCACCTTGGAGCCGAGGATGACCTCGACCGCGTTCTGGGCCCGGCGCAGCAACTGCTGGCAGGGGTAGTCCAGGTCCTCGGCGAGGACGTAGCGGTCGGCGTGCGCGTACGCCAGGCGCAGCCGCCGCCGCGTCGTGCGGTACGACCCCTCCACCGCGACCCACCGCAACAGCGTGATCAGTCCGACGCCGACGGTGGCCACGATCGCGAACGGAAGGTTGACCAGCAGGCTGATCACCAGCAGGAAGGCGGGCAGGACGAACAGCAGCGCGGGGTTGAACGTGGTGTCCATGCGCTTGCCGGTCCGAGCCATGCGGAGGATGTGCGGGCTCGACCGCAGCTCTACCGAGATCTCCGGGGGCAGCGAGGGATCGATCACCAGCCGTGGAGGCAGAGCTCGTGGATCCATACCTTTCATGCTGCGTTATCAAGCCTGAATTCGCTCATCTTTGGGGGACATATAGGGTCCAAGATGATGAGCGAAATGACGAGGTGGATCGAGCTTGACGGCGCGGTCAACGCGCGCGACCTGGGTGGCATCGCCCTCGGTGACGGCGGTGTCACGAGAAGTGGCCGGGTCTTCCGGTCCGACAATCTGCAGGGGCTCACGCCGCGGGACGTGGACCTGCTGGTAGGCGAGCTGAAACTGCGGCACGTGGTGGATCTCCGCTCCACGGCGGAGGTCACTCTGGAGGGCCCCGGCCCCCTGACGCGGGTGCCGGAGGTGCGGCACCACCATCTGACGTTGTTCGCCGAGGGCGGGCGGTACACCGACGTCGAGGCCGACACCGGGCCCACCGGCATCGACGGCGAGCGGGTGCTGCCCTGGGCCGAGCGCGCGCTGGACGAGGAGCTGCGGGTCACCGGCTTCTACTTCGGCTACCTGCGCGACCGGCCGACGGCGGTGATCGAGGCGCTGCGGACGATGGCGCTGGACGACGGGGCGGCGCTGGTGCACTGCGCGGCCGGCAAGGACCGCACCGGCGTGCTGTGCGCGCTGGCGCTGGAGATCGCGGGCGCGACGCGGGAGGCCATCGTGGCCGACTACGTGGCCACCGGCGAGCGGCTGGAGCTGATCCTGGGGCGCCTGCGCGCCAGCGAGACCTACCGCGGCGACCTCGACTCCCGTCCGGCCGACGACCACCTGCCGCGCGCCCGCTACCTGGAGCAGTTCTTCCGGGTGCTGGACGAGCGGTTCGGCGGCCCGATGGGCTGGCTGGCCGGCAACGGCTGGACCGAGGACGACACGGACGCCATGCGCACCCGCCTGCGCGACTGACGCCCCCAGCGGACGTGGCTCCTGTCAGCGAAGGTGGTCCCTGTCAGCGAAGGTGGACCCTGTCAGCGGAGGTGGACCACGATGCGCTGGGTGGCGGACAGCCGGGCCGCCTCCAGCACGGTGAGCACGTCCACCGCGCTCCCCGGGTCCACCGGCGGCGGCCCGCCGTCGCGCAGCGCCGCCGCCACGCCCCGGTAGAAGTCGAGGTAGGCCCCCGGCTCGGTGCGCACCCGCCGATGCCCCTCGGCGGTGCCGAGCTCGCCCCAGCGGTCCTCCTCGTCCTCGCCGAAGCCGGGCGCGTCGGGCGTGGTCCCGGCGCGCAGCCGCTCCTCCTGCACGTCCATGCCGTGCTTGACGTACGCGGCCGCCGACCCCAGCACCCGGAAACGCGGCCCGAGCCGCGCCGCCACCGAGCTGGCCCACAGGTGCGAGCGCGCGCCGCCGTCGTGCGTCAGCGCCACGAACGTGTCGTCGTCGCAGGACACCCCCTGCCGCCGGACGTCGCTCTCGCAGTAGACCTCGCGCACCGGCCCGAGCAGCTGCATCGCCTGGTCCACCAGGTGGCTGCCGAGGTCGTAGAGCAGCCCGCCGAGCTCCTCGGGCCCGCCGTTCTCCCGCCAGCCGCCCTTCGGCACCGGCCGCCAGCGCTCGAAGCGCGACTCGAAGCGCCGGATCTCGCCGAGCTCCCCCTCCTCCGCCAGCCGCCGCACGGTCAGGAAGTCGCCGTCCCACCGCCGGTTCTGGAAGACGGTCAGGAGCACGCCGCGCTCCTCGGCCAGGCGTACCAGCTCGCGGCCCTCCTCGGCGGTGCCGGCCAGCGGCTTGTCCACCACGACCGGCAGCCCCTGCTCGACGGCCGCGGCGGCCGTCGCCACGTGGGTCCTGTTGGGCGAGGCGACCACGACGAGGTCGCTCCGCTCCCACAGCTCCCTGACGTCGGCGACGCCCTGCGCGCCGTAGCGGCCGGCCACCTCGGACTGCCGTCCCGGATCGCGGGTGACGACGGCGCACAGCCGCAGCCCCGGGGTGGCGGCGATCAGCGGCGCGTGGAAGAACGCGCCGGCGACTCCGTACCCGACCAGCCCGACCCTGATCTCGCTCATCCGGCCAGGCTACCCAAACCGCCTCGCGGAGCCCCGGCGGCGAGGCGCGCTCAGGAGGCGGGCGGGTCCTCCCGTTCGGCGAGGAACCGTTCGAACTGGGCGGCGAGCTCGTCGCCGGTCGGCATCGGGGTCGACTCGGCGATGAGGTTCTCGCGTTCGGCGCCCGCGGCGAAGGCGTCGTACTGCTGCTCCAGGCCGGTGATCGCGGAGGAGAGCTCGGTGGAGGCCCGGATCTGCTCCTCGATCTCCGCAGTGGTACGCCGGGCGGCGTCGCGCAGCGCGTCCATCGGGAACACCAGCCCGGTGCCCCGCGTCACCGCCTCCAGCGCGGTCACCGCGGCCGTCGGGTACTCCGCCTGCGACAGGTAGTGCGGCACGTGCACGGCGTACCCCATGGCGTCGAAGCCCTGCGCGCCGAGGCGCAGCTCGATCAGCGCCGCCGCGCTGCCCGGCACCTGGACCCGTCCGAACGCGCTGTTCTGCGCGTTGACCAGCTCGGGCCGGCTGGCGTGCGTGGTGACCCCGAGCGGGCGGGTGTGCGGGACGGCCATCGGGATGCCGTGCACGGTCACCAGCTTGCTCACCCGCAGCCGCTCCGCCAGCGTCTTCACCGCGGCGGTGAACAGCTCCCACTCCCGGTCGGGCTCGGGGCCCTGCATCAGCAGGAAGGGCGTCCCCGTCGCGTCCTCCACCAGGTGCACGGCGAGCTCATGGCTCTCGCACTCCACCCAGCGGTCGGTGTCGAAGGTCATGATGGGCCGGCGGGACCGGTAGTCGAGCAACCGGTCCACGTCGAACGTCGCCACGACCCGGTGCTCCAGCTCTGCCAGCAGGTGTCCCAGCGCCAGCCGCCCGGAGGACCCCGCGTCGACGAAGCCGTCGAAGTGGTACAGCAACACCAGGTCACGCAGCTCGGGCAGCTCATCTGCGAGCTCGTAGAGATCCTTCGGGTCGAACACGGTTGGACAGCCTTTCCCTAGGTACTCTTTCCCAGAACCTACGGCGAGTCGGAACGATTCCGCGCACGGAGCCCCCTGAAGAGCGCGCGCGAGGGGATTCACAGTGTGAAATAAGAATTAAAGCCGGTGAACATCCCGACTGTGGCCATTCGAGCGGTCCGTCGTCATGCTTAGGGCGTGGCTACTTCTGCGCATTCCTTCACCGGGCGACCACTCCACATCCCCCCGCTGCCGTGCCCGTTCCCCAGCGAGATCAACGAGCACGCCGACGCGGTCGATGAGGAGAGCCACACCTGGCTGGCCGCCTCGCACATGCTCAAAGGCGCCGACACCGTCGAGCACTTCCGGCGCTCCAAGATCGGTACGCTCGCGGCCAGGACCAACCCCACCGTGCCGCGTGACAGCCTCCGGCTGATCAACGACTGGTACAACTGGCTGTTCGCGTTCGACGACGCCTTCTGCGAGGGCGAGCTGATGGGACACCGCGCCTCCGCGCTGGCCCGCGCCCTGCCCCCGCTCCTCGAGATCCTGGACGGCCGCCGCGAGCCCGACGGGAGCGACGCGTTCGGCCTCGCGCTCAAGGAGCTTCTCCACCGCATCTCCGACGTCGCCAGCCCCGCCCAGGTGGACCGCTGGCGCACCACGGTGAAGGAATATCTGTTCGCCCAGATCTGGGAGGCCGCCAACCGCGAGGTCGACCTGATCCCCACCCCCGACGACTACGTCCTGATGCGCCGCATCACCGGGGCCACCTACACCTGCTTCGCCCTCATCGACGTGGGCGGCGGCTACCGGCTCGAAGCCGAGGAGTGGCACCACCCCGACGTGCGCACGCTCTCCGACCTCGCCTGCGACCTCATCGGCTGGGACAACGACCTGCTGTCCTACGCCAAGGAGCGCGGCAACGACAAAGCCCGGCACAACCTCGTCACGGTGCTGGCCACGCACAAGTCCCTGACGCTCCAGGACGCCCTGCTCGAGGTCGCGCAGATGCACAACGACGCCGTCGCCGCCTTCCTCGACCGGCGGGCCGCGCTCGACCGCTGGGCCACGCTGCCGGTCCGCAAGTACGTCCGCGGCCTCGAACACTGGGTCCGCGGCCACATCGCGTTCTCGCTCGGCAGCGCCCGCTACGTCGGCGCCTGGCCCGACGACACCCGCTGGCCCCGAGCCGTCTAGCCGCCCGGCCCCCCGGCCGTCCCGCCCGGCTAGGAGCCTTCTGAAAATGTTGTTTGCGTGATGGTCGGCAGGTAGAGGGCTGCTGAACGGTCAGATCTTCGACGGAACAGCGCCCGCTGTTGCTCGCTGCGGGCGCTTCAGCCGGTGGCCGGCTGGAGCGCCCAGGTGCCCTGGGTGGGAGTGAGTCCGAGGTTGATCAGGCGACGCAGGTTCAGGGCGGCTGCCCGGAGGTGGAGCCAGAGGTTGTTGCGCTGGACGCCGCGGTAGCGGAGCTTGCGGGCGCCGCCGTCGGCGCCGATGAGCCAGGCGATGGAGCGTTCGACCATGGGGCGGTGCTGCCGGTAGGTGGCGGTCAGGCCGGGATCGGTGGCCCAGGCATGACGGGCCTGTCGTAACAGGGCGTCGTGTGGATGCACCTGTAAGGAACGACCGTTCTTGCTGGTCGTGCAGCGTTGCCGGAACGGGCAGGACCGGCAGGCGGCTCCGAAGGTCACCGACCGTGCCGCGGTGAGGCGCCGTGTCACATCAGCTGGGCAGGTGACCGTGCCCGCAGCCTCATCGACATGGAAGTCGTCGATGGTGAAGCCGCCGGGCACCGCCGGGCGCAGGGGTGCGGGCTTGAAGATGACGAAGTGCCCGGCAGCGGCCAGCGCGGCGCGGGCGTCTCCGGTGCCATACGCCGTGTCGCCCAGCACCTCGAACGTCGCCGGGCCGGCCGGCGGGTCGGCGGGTGGCTCGGCGGGTGGCTCGGCGGGTGGCTCGGCCAGTAGATCGACACCGACCACCGCCTCGTGGTTGCCGGCTCCGGTGGCCATGGTCAGCCGGACGCCGGTGAACAGTCCGGTATCGGGCTCGATCACGACATGCGCCTTGTAGCCGTCCTGCCGGTGGTGCACGGTCTTGTGCACGTGCCGGGCCTGGGCGTCGACGGTGGAGATGACCCGGTCGGTGGCGACCTTGCGCGCGATCCGCCAGCGCCCATCGGTGCCGTCAGAGCCCTCGGCCGGTTCGACATCCTGCCCGGCCACCAGCGCCAGCAGCGCCAGCGCCTGGCCGGCCGTCTCGTCCAGCTCGCCCGCCAGCGCGGCCGTCTCGAACGCGGCCACCACCGTGAGCGCATCGGTGACCAGGCCGGACACCAGTTCCTGCCGTGCCGTGGCGTCGTTCCAGGCGATGGCGGGTTTGCCCGCCTCGGTGTAGTCGGTGGCATGACAATGTCCGGCGATCACCTGGGCGGCGCCGGGCACCTGCCTGCCCGCCCGCCGGATCGCCGCGATCAGCTGGGTGATGGTGTCCTGGGTGGCCACCGCGTCGTCCAGCACGGCCGAGTCCAGCACCCGCCGGGTCCGGCCGCGCAGGGCCCCGCTGCCGGCGGCCAGGCGGCTGACCCGGGCAAAGATCCGGTTCGGGTCGCCCGACCTGCGCAGCCGCTGCCGGAAGTACACCAGCAGGGAGGGATCGAAGCCCCGATCCTGCAGTCCCAGCCCGCAGGCGGCCTTCCAGCGCAGATCACAGCGCACCGCCAGCGCGGCTTCAGGATCGGAGTGATGCAGCAATGCCTGCAACACCAGCACACACGCCAGCATCTGCGGCGGGATGCTCGGCCGGCCATCGGTCGCGGCATACAGGTCGGCGAACATCTCCTCGGGAAACAGCTCATCGCGGTGGTCGGCCAGGAAGGCGTACACGCTCCCTGCCGGGATCAACTCCCGGCAGGTGCTCCACACATCCGGCCCTACCGGCCGCTCGGGACGATGCCCCATCATGCTGTCCAGCCTGAACCTCGGCCTACATGATCGGAAGTCAGCAACATCATCAGAAGGCTCCTAGGGCCGGCTGTCGCCGGGGGAGTCGAGCTCGCCCAGCGCGAGCGCCGACGCCTCCTCGAGGTCGCGCCGCGCGCCTTCCTCCAGGGCGTCCTTGTACGCCAGCTCGCCCAGCTCCCGCTTGCACGCGCGTACGCAGTCGTCGTGGTCGTCGGTCATCCAGGGCGCGCCCAGCTGCGGCAGGCCGGCCGTCTTCCAGTTCTGCTGCAGCGCACCCAGCAACTGCGTGGCCATCGCGGCGTCGTTCAGCGTGGCGAAGATGCGCGCCGCGGTCTCCAGCGCCAGCAGCGTGCCGAGCGTGTCGTGGAAGTGCCGCTTGATGCGCAGCGCCTCCCGCGCGTTGTGCAGCGCCTCGTCCGGCCGGCCGGTCGCGAGCCTGGTGCCGGCCAGCGCCCACTGCGCGTGGGAGCTGACCCACAGCTCGCCGCGCTCGCGGCACACCTGAAGGCAGTCCTGCAGCAGCGACTCGGCCTCGTACAGCTCGCCCTGCGAGCACAGCACCAGCGACAGCTCGACGATGGCGGGCAGCAGGCCCGGGTTGAGCTCCTTGTTGTCGGTGTTGAACTCGATCGCCACGCCCAGCAGCGCGCTCGCCTTCTGCAGGTCGCCCTGGAGCAGCGCGGCCGTGCCCTGCATCTTCGAGGCCAGGATCACCGCCCGGGAGTCGCCCACCCGCACCGCCTCGGTGCTGCACTCCTCGGCCGCGGACTGGGCTCCGGCGCTGTCGCCCTGGGCGCTCTTGACGTACGAGAGCACCCACAGCGCCTTGCAGCGCTCCTTGCTGAACTCGGGATTGGCCTCCAGGGCCCGTTCCAGGTAGAGCCGCCCCTCGCGGGCGAAACCACAGCACACCCACATGAACCACAGCGACGACAGCAGCGTCAGCGCCAGGGTCTCCTTGCCCGGCGTCTTCAGCGCGTGCTCCAGCGCCACCCGCACGTTGTCGTGCTCCTGGCGCATCCGGACGAACCAGTAGATCTGCCGCGGGCCCGACCAGGCGTCCTCGCCGCGCTGGGCCAGGCTCAGGTAGTACTCCAGGTGCCGCTGGCGCATCTGCTCGCGCTGGCCGAGCTTGTCCAGCCACTCGTCGCCGTACTCGGCCAGGGTGTCGATCAGCTTGTAGCGGACGCCGGCGTGGTTGCTCCTGATCAGCAGGACCGACTTCTCCACCAGGCCGGTCACGAGGTCCGTGATGTCCTCGGAGGGCAGGCGGCCGTCGGAGCAGACGAAACGGGCCGCGTCCAGCTCGAAGTCGCCCGCGAACACCGACAGCCGCGCCCACAGCAGCCGCTCGGCCGGCTCGCACAGCTCGTGGCTCCAGCCGATCGCCGCGCGCAGCGTCTGGTGGCGCGGCAGAGCCGTACGGCTCGCCCCGGCCAGCAGGCTGAACCGGTCGGCCAGCAGCCCCAGGATCTGGTCGACCGACAGCGCCCGCAGCCGCACCGCGGCCAGCTCGATCGCCAGCGGGATGCCGTCGAGCCGCCGGCACAGCTCGGCCACCGTGCCGATGTTGCTCTCGTCGAGCTGGAAGTCGGGCACGCTGGCCCCGGCGCGGGCGGCGAACAGCTGCACCGACTCGTTGGTGAACAGGTTCTCCGCCGGGTCGTCGCCCGGCACCTGCAGCGGCGGGACCGGCACCACGTGCTCGTACGGCAGGTGCAGCGACTGGCGGCTCGTGGCCAGCACCTTCAGGTTGGGCGCCGCCTCCAGCAGCTCGTGCACCAGCTCCGCGCAGCCCTGCACGACGTGCTCGCAGGTGTCGATGATGAGCAGCATGTCGCGCTCGCCCACCCACTCCGACAGCGACTCCGACTCCGCCCGCGAGGACTGGTCGGCGATGCGCAGCGCCGAGGAGATCGTGTGCTTCACCATGCCGGCGTCCTGCAGCCGGGCCAGATCGGCGAACCAGACGCCGTCCGGGTACTGGGCGCGAACCTGGTGCGCCAGGCGCAGCACGGTGCGCGACTTCCCGACGCCTCCGATGCCCGTGACCGTCACCAGCCGGGACTCGCTGAGATGCCGTCTGAGGTTGGCGAGCAGTCGCGTGCGGCCGACGAAGGTGGTGAGCTCCGCCGGAAGATTGCCCTCTCGCCGCCAGCCTGTCGGGGTGGCCATGCGCAGCCTCACGGGGGATAGGCGACACCAACTTTGGCATCGTACCCCCGCGAATGCCGCGTGTCCCTGGACCTGAGGACACGGGCGGTGTTGCTTTCCACGTCTGGGTAGCATGTCGGGCGTGGAAGATTTCTACCCCGAGCAGACTTCGGACGACCTGGACCTCGGCTGGGGCGACGACCTCCCCGATGAGGACACGGACAGCTTCTACCTGGACAACAGGCCCCCGCACTGGGACTGAGGCCCCGTGACCGCAGCCGCCGCGCTGCGCCCCGCCACGCCGGCCGACTACGACGCCATCGCCGCCGTCGTCGACACGTGGTGGGGCCGCCCCGTCCTCCCCTCCCTGCCCCGGCTCTTCCTCGACCACTTCCATCGGACGAGCCTGATCGCCTCGACCGACCCGGGCGAGCTCGCGGGCTTCCTCATCGGCTTCCCCTCGCCGTCGGCGGAGGACGAGGCGTACATCCACTTCGTCGGCGTCTCCCCGGCGTCCCGGGGGACCGGCCTGGCCAGAGGGCTGTACGAGGCGTTCTTCGCGATCGCGCGGGAACACGGGCGGCACGTGGTGAAGGCGATCACCTCGCCCGTGAACGAGGGCTCCATCGCCTTCCACCGGCGCATGGGCTTCACGGTCGGCGGCCCGCACCCCGCCTACAACGGCCCCGGCACCACCCTGATCACCTTCGAACGCACCCTTCCCTGACCTTCGATCACACTCCCGCGGGAACGGGGCCCGGCCGGGCCCCGTTCAGCTCACCACGTCCTTGCGGCGGAAGCGGCGGAAGGCGATCGCGATCAGGATGGCCGCGTACGTGATCGACACCGACGCGCCCTTGATCATGCCGCCCCAGTCCATCTCGGGCGTGAGTGCGTCCGTCCAGGCGTTGTTCCAGTACGTCGGCAGGAACTCGCGCAGCGACCCCAGCGCCTCGACCGCCTGGAGGATCGTCGAGACGATCCACAGCCCCACCGCCCCGCCGACCGCCCCGAGCGGGGAGTCGGTCATGGTGGAGACGAGGAACGCCAGCGCCGCCACCACGAGCTGGCTGACCAGCGCGTACCCGATCACGATGCCGAAGCGCGGCAGCACGTCCACCGCCGCGATGATCTCGCCGGTGACCGGCACCTGGATGTCGTTCCATCCGAACGCCAGCGTGCCCGCCACCAGCGCCATCACCGGCAGGCAGATCACGGCCGCCGCCGAGTAGCCGAGTGCCACGATCAGCTTCTGCCGCAGCAGCCGGTCCCGGGGGATCGGCGCGGCCAGCAGGTAGCGCAGCGACGACCAGTTGGCCTCGCTGGACACGGTGTCGCCGCAGAACATCGCGACCGCCACCACCAGCAGGAAGTTGGCCGACACCGACAGGGCGAAGGCGGCGAAGTTGAGGCCGCTCTGCGTCGCCAGGTCGGAGATGCGCAGCGACTGCCCCCCGTTGCTGGACTGGGGCCCGAACTGGAAGGCGATCACCAGGATCCACGGCAGGGCCAGCAGCAGCCCGAACATGACGAGTGTCCGCCGCCGCTTGAACTGCCGGACGATCTCCACGCGCAGCGGCAGGGTGCGGCGGGGCGCGTAGCCCGGCGCGGCGGTCATCAGATACCTCCGAGGAGACCCCCGCCTTCAGGCGGGGGAGGAATCGGACTCCTGCCGGGCAGGGCAGGAGCAGGCGATACGCCGTCAGGCGGAGCGCCGTCGTCTTTCGGATTCGGCCGGTGCGCGAGTGATCTCGCACATACAGAAACGTGCTCGCCGCCGGGCTGACGGAGAGCTGAAACGCCTGTGGAGCTGGTGTAAGACCTCAAGTGGGAGTCCTCCTCCCGGGCGGGCGATCGGCGGTGAAGCAGGAAGACCGACCGGCGACGGTCGGAATCCCCCTCGTTCGTGAGGGGGAGGATGTCAAGGCTTGTCTCCGATGAGGTCGAGGAACACGTCTTCCAGGCGCGGCCCGTGCCCGTTGGCGGGCTTGGCCGAGGTGAGCAGCCGCGACACCGGCCCCGCCGAGACGAGCCGTCCCCGGTGCATGACCACGACGTGGCTGCAGGTCTGCTCCACCTCGGCGAGCAGGTGGCTGGAGACGATCACGGTACGGCCGTCGCGCGCGTAGCGCTTGAGCACCTCGCGCATCTCGCGGATCTGGGGCGGGTCGAGACCGTTGGTGGGCTCGTCGAGGACCAGCAGGTCCGGCAGGCCGAGCATGGCCTGCGCGATGGCGAGCCGCTGCCGCATGCCCTGGGAGTAGGTGCGTACGGCCCGCTCCAGCGCCTTGCCCAGGCCCGCGATCTCCAGCGCCTCCTCGAAGTGCGCGTCGGCGGGAGGACGGCCGGTCGCGGCCCAGTAGAGCTCGATGTTGTCGCGGCCGGACAGGTGCGGCAGGAAGCCGGGACCCTCGACGAACGACCCGAGCCTGGACAGCACGGGCGCGCCCGGCGTCACCCGCTCGCCGAAGATGCGGACCTCGCCGTCGTCGGGGCGGATGAGGCCCATCATCATCCGCATCGTGGTCGTCTTGCCGGCGCCGTTGGGGCCGAGCAGACCGAGGACCTGGCCCCGCTCGACGCGGAACGACAGCCCGTCGACGGCCAGCTCCCCGTTGCGGTACGCCTTCGTGAGCCCCTTGATCTCCAGCGGGACCGGCCGGCCGTCGTCCGTGTCCGGCTCGGGCGTGGAGGGGGAGGGGGTGGGGGCGGTGGTGCGCCTGGACGAGGTGCGTCCCGTGGCGAGGAGGGCGGCGGCGATCACGATCGCGGTCAGCGGCATCGCCCACACCCACCAGGCGATCCCGGCGGGCGGGGCCGACAGGGTGCGCACCGTCGGGACGGTGAGCCCCGGGGAGGCGAGCGCCACCTGATAGGCGGCGGGCTCGGCCGGCGTGGCGAACCCCATGTCGGTCGTGGCCACCACCAGGCGCAGCCGGTGCCCGGCGGCGAAGCTGTGGTCGGCGGCCGGCAGCGCGACCCTGACCTGCACACTGCCGCCGCCGTCCGGGAACGTCACCCGGAACGGCGCCACCTGCCCGGCGGGCAGGACCGGCAACTGCGAGCCGTCGGACACGTCGTAGACCTTGGCGAACAGCGTCGCCTCGCCCTCGCCGGTCACCTTGACACTGGCGGTGGAACTGCCGGTCAGCTGCAGCGGCGCGGTCAGCGGCGCGGACTCGAACACCGCGCTCTGACCGGGCATGTCGAGCGACACGCCGCCGCTCTGGCCGCCCAGGAGCGCGCCCACGCCGGGCACCGTCGAGATCGCCGCGGGGGCGCCGCCTGGCGGGTTGACGACGTTCTGCTCGGGGCCGGTGAGCTGGACGGTGGTGGTGTCGGTGCCGCCGAGCCCGGGGTACGCCGACGCCTCCGGATGCAGGCGGATGCGCTGGCGGGTGCCGGGGTCGCGACCGCCGTCACGGGTGACCGTGAAGCCGCTGACCGGCGGCGTCGCCTGGGCCGCGCCCTCGCCCTTGAGGTAGCGGGCGAGCCAGGCGGAGGTCTGCTCGTAGAGCCAGTCGGCCTCGCCGTTGCCGCCGTCGTGCCCGCCGTCGAACCAGGCGATGCTGACCGGGGTGCCGGCGGAGGCGATCGCCTTCGCGTTGGCGTCGGCGTGGCTCAGCGGGAACAGCGAGTCGCGCTGGCCCTGCAGCAGCAGCGTGGGGGCCTTGATGCGGTTGGCCACGGTGATCGGGCTGGAGGCGCGCAGGAGCGTGACCGCCTCGGCGGTGGCCCGGCCGTTCTTGGCGACGGTCTGGTAGATGTCGCAGATGGCCGGCAGGAACCGGCCGCACCGCGCCTCCTCGGGCGTCATCGGCGCGGCGCCCTGCCCGAAGCCCTGGCCGCGAGCCTGCCCGCCCTGCCCCTGACCGTTCTGCCCTTGGGCGTTCTGGCCTTGACCGTTCTGACCTTGTGAGTTCTGGCCCTGCGTCTGGCTCTGCTGGGCGAAGCTTTCGAGGGACAGGCCACGGCCGAAGAAGATGCCCGACCACATGCGCTTGAAGACGCCGCTCTCAGGGTCGCCGAGCCCACCGGACGTCGCCTGGGCGCCGGCGTCCGTGCTCTGGGCGGCGTTGTTCGGGAACAGGGCGTCGGCCAGGTCGGCCCAGGTGATCTGCGGGACGATCGCGTCGACGCGCTGGTCGAAGGCCGCCGTCATCAGCGCGATGGCGCCGCCGTACGAGCCGCCCACGATGCCCACCCGCGGGTCGCCCGCCGCGTCGAGCTGGACCTCGGGCCGCTTGGCCACCCAGTCGATGAGCTGCTTGACGTCCTTGACCTCGTAGTCGGGGGAGTTGAGCGCGATCTGGCCCGTCGAACGGCCGAAGCCCCGCGCCGACCAGGTCAGAACCGCGTAGCCGTCCTGGGCGAGCCGTTCCGCCTGTTGCCTGACGCTCTGCTTGCTGCCGCCGAACCCGTGCGCGAGCAGCACGACCGGCGCCTTGCCGCCGTCGGCTGGAGGGAAGAAGGTGGTGTCCAGGTGCACCTGTTGGTCATCGTCCGGTCCGTCGACGACACTTATCGCCTGGTCCTGGCCCCGCGCCTGCGGAGCCGACGGCCACACCAGCCACGTCGTCACCCCGATCAGGGCGAGTGCTGCCACCAGCGCGGCCACACGTTTCATGCCGGAAGCCTACTTTCCACACCTGAGAAATTTCTGAGACGGAGATCGCGACGGCCCCTACATGGAGGATCACTGCGAGAGGACGCTCCGGCGATGAGCACCCTCGCTGGGACGCCGAGACCCGGGGTTGCCAAGGACCGTAAGATTCTTGCCCGTGAAGTCTCCAGCATCGATCAAGAAGGCCGCTGAGTGGGCCTTGCCGTACTGGACCAGAGGCCAGGCGGGGCGCGAGACGCCGGACGACCTGTTCAGGGTGCTCTACTTCGGATGGCTGGTGGCGCTCACGCTCAAGCTGCTCGGCTCGGCCTGGGACGTCTCGTGGCACTTCAAGTGGCTGCGCGACGACCTCGCCCCGCCCCACCTGCTCAACTCCGCGGGCACGGCGATCGTGGTGGCGCTGACGATCATCCACGGCTACACCGGCTACGGCGTCGACAAACTCGCGCTCAGGCTGATCCAGTGGGGCACCGGCGTCTTCCTCGTCGCGGTCCCGCTCGACCTGATCAACCACCGCGTCAACGGGCTCGACATCACCTCGTGGAGCCCGTCGCACATCATGCTCTACGTTGGAACGTTCTTCATGATCGCGGGGGTGATCCGCGGCTGGTTCCTGGGCGCGCGGCCCGGCAGGGAACGCACGCTCGTGCTGGCCGGGTTCCTCGCCTTCTTCCTGGAGAACGTGCACTTCCCCGAGCAGCACCAGGAGTACGGCATCCTGTCGGTCGGCGCGTGGGACAACGGCGCCGTCTACGCCGAGCCGATCCTGCTGCAGTTCGCCGCCGACCAGATGGGGCGGCCGGTGGACCGCACGATGATGCTCGGCTTCGCGCTGCCGGTGCCCGACTTCCTCTACCCGGTCTACGCCGTGGTCGCCGGGCTGTCGGTGCTGGTGGTCGCGCGGCTGCTGATCGGCCGCTTCGGCGCCGCCACCCTCGTCGCCGGGGCGTACGTGGCCTTCCGCACGCTGATCTGGCCGCTGCTGACCTTCACCGGCTTCCCGCCGTCGGCGGTGCCGTTCTTCCTGGTTGTGGCCGGGCTCATGGTGGACGTGGCGTTCCTGCTGCGGATGCCCGTGGTACGGGCCGTCGTGGGGGCCGTGGGGGCGACCGCCGTCGCGTACGGGGCGCTCGTCGCGCAGAGCGCGATCATGGGCGTGGTGTACGGCGCCGTCAAGGGCCAGGAAGGGCTGGCCGGCGCGCCGCCGCTCGCCACGGCGTCCGCCGTGTGGGCCGGGCTGGGGCTGCTGGCCGCCTGGCTCGCCGCCGAATGGGTGGCCCGCCGGCGTGTTCCCGGCACCGCGCCGATCGAGGCCCCGGCGGTCGTCACCGCCTGAGCCCCGATCCCGGGCGGGCCGACGTGGCGGTCAGGCGATGGACGCGCGGGTGAGCGCCACCGCCACCCCGTACGCCAGGCCCATCACCGCCACCTCGGCCACCGCCCAGCCGACGAGAGCGGTGGCCCGGCCGGTCCTGATGGCGGGCAGCAGGCGGAAGCGGATGTGCGCGGCCAGCGGCACCAGCGCCGCCACCAGCGCCGTCTTGGCCACCACCAGCAGCCCGTAGTGGCTGGTCACGATCGCGTCCGGCAGCGTCACGCCCGGCGTCAGCGCCATCGTGCCGAGCCCGGTCACCAGGCCCGACAGGGCGACCAGCAGCAGGCACAGCGTCGCCAGCCGGGAGAACTTCGGCAGCGTCACCGCCAGCAGGTCGCGGTGCGGGCCCACGAACGCGACGGTCGCGATCAGGCCGCCGGCCCACGCGGCCGAGCCCATCACGTGGATCTCCATCGAGACCATGATCGGGTCGTGCCAGACCGAGTTGACGGCGTGGCCGGTCACCGGGATGGGCAGCAGGCCGAACAGGGCCACGATCACCCGCAGCTCGGCGGGCACCTTCTCGCCGAACCGCACCGCCATCAGCCCGATCCCGGCCGCGGCGAGCGCGCACGCGGCGCTGAAGAGCAGGCCCTGGCCCGTGCCGACGTTCCCGACATAGGCGGCGATCATCCCGAACGTCGGCACGCCGCCCGGGTTCAGCTCCGCCGCCTGGAACACGATCGTCAGCAGGGCGCAGATCGCCCACGCCCAGGCCGCGATCACGGCCAGCGGACGCACCCGCAGGAGGATCGGCTCCGTGCGGTCGGGGGCGTCGAAGCCGAGCAGCTTCGGCAGCAGGCTCAGCCCGACCACGGCGACGGCGGCCAGGTCGAGCAGGACCCGTACGACGGGCAGGCCCACCTCGACGACCGGGCCGGGCATCGGGATGCCGGGGACGGCCTCCTGCGCGGTGAACGAGCTTGCCGCCACGGCCGCGACCACGGCGCACACGCCGAACGCCCCGGCCAGCAGCAGCGGGGCGCCGGTCCGGGGGCGGGCGAGCGCGGGAGCGGTGGCGACGCTCACGACCGCGCCCCCTCACCCTCGACGTCCTCCGCCACTCCCACGGAGCCAGGAGCCCTCGGGGCGACGGGGGCAGGGGCGCGGCGGAGCGCGACGGCGGTGCCGGCGGCGAGCAGCACCAGCGCCCCGATGATCCAGACGACGGCCATCCCGGCCCCGCCGTTGGCCGCCGCCTCGGCCGCCGCCGCCCCTGAGGCACCGGCAGCATCGGAAGCCGCCGCAGCGTCCGGGGCCGCCGCACTGTCCGTGGCCGCCGCGCTGTCCGGAGTGGCCGCGGCGTCCGGGGCTCCCGCGGCGTCCGGGGAGGGGGCGCCCGCCGGCGCCAGGGTGAAGGTGAGCTTGCCGGTGACGGGGTGTCCGTCGGCCGACAGGATGCGGTAGCCCACCACGTACGCCCCGCCCCCGGGCAGCGGCTTGAGCTTCACCGACACCCGTTCCGCCGCCACGACCGCGTCCCCGTCGGCCCACGAGGAGCCGTCCGCCCCGGTGACGCCGATCTGCGCGTACCCCTGCCGCACCGCCTGGTCGAAGACCAGCGTCACCCGCGCGGGCGCGGCCGTGAGCGTCGCCCCCTCCTTGGGATCGCTGCCGACCAGCACGTTGTGCGCCTGAGCCGCGTACGGGGGAACGGTCACCGCCGCGACACAGGCGAGCAGCAGGACCGTGAGTAGCCGCCTCAAAGCCGAAAGCCTTCCATCGAGCATGTCAGGAACCCGTATATGGTCCCATCCATGGGGAGCCCGTTCAGCGGCGCGGCACCGCACTACGCCAGACACCGGCTGGATCACGGCGAGGAGGCCGTCGCCCACGTGGCCGCCGTCCTGGGCGGGGACGCGACGGTGCTCGACCTCGGCTGCGGCCCGGGGACGGTGGCGATCCCGCTGGCCCCGCACGTGCGCGAGGTCCTGGCCGTGGACCCGGACCAGGAGATGCTGGCGGAGGGCCGGCGCCTGGGCGCGGGCGTGCCGAACATCCGCTGGCTGTCCGGCGACTCGACCGGGCTGGCCGGGCTGCCGCCGTTCGGCCACGTGGTGATGGGCCGTTCGTTCCACTGGATGGACCGCCGCGCGGTGCTGGCCGAGCTGGACCGGCTGCTGCCGCCGGACGGCGTGGTCGTGCTGCTGGGGCCGTCGCGCCGGCCGGTGGAGGAGCCGTGGGAGCCGGCGATGCGGCGGGTGCGCGCCCGCTTCGGCGTCGGGCAGCAGACGGCGCCCGGCACCTACCAGGCGACGGGCCTGCACCATCACGACGTCCTGGCGGCCTCGCCCTTCTCCGACGTCACGACGGCCTGCTACGAGCAGCCGGTGACGACCGGCCTCGACACCGTGCTCGGCCTGCAGCTCTCCTACTCCTCCAGCACGCCCACGCGCCTCGGCGAGCGGCTGGAGGCGTTCACCGAGGACGCCAGGAGAGAGCTGCTGGCCGACAACCCGTCAGGGGAGTGGGAGCACGTCAGGCAGACCGAGGTGGTCGTGGCCCGCCGTCCCGCCCGCCGTTCTCCCCCCGGTTGACCAGCCGGGACGCCAGCCCGGCCACTCGGACCGCGCCGCCGGGCCAGAGCCGCGCCAGCCGCCAGGCGATCCACGCCGACGCGGGCGCCGCGATGACGGCCTTGCCGCGGGCGACGCCGCGCAGGACGTCTGCGGCGAGCGCGTCGGCGGAGTAGAGCCGTCCAGGGGCGCGCCCGATCGCCTGCCGCGCCGCCGCGCCGACGCGGGTGGCGGGCAGGCCGGGGTTGGCGTTGTCGAGCAGCGGCGTGTCGACGAACCCCGGGCAGACGACGCACACGCGCACGCCGTGCTCGGCCGCTTCCGCCCGCAGCGCCAGCGACAGCCCGACGACGGCGTGCTTGGTGGCGGTGTACGGCAGCATCAGCGGCGCGGGCACCAGCCCGGCCAGCGACGCGGTGTTGACGATGTGCCCGTGCCCCTGCCGCACCATGATCGGGTACGCGGCCAGCACCCCGTGCACGACGCCGCGCAGGTTGACGTCGATCGTCCGGTCCCAGTGCGCGCGGGTCATCTCCAGCGCGGTGCCGCCGACCGCGATGCCGGCGTTGTTGACCATGAAGTCCAGCCGCCCCCGCTCGGCGGCCACCCGCTGGGTGAGCGCGGCGACGGCCTCGGCGTCGGTGACGTCGAGCCGGGCGTACTCCAGCTCGCCCTTGCCGCCGCCGGGGACGACCAGGTCGGCGGGCTCGTTCAGGTCGGCGACCGTGACGGCGACGCCGCGCGCGGCGAGCGCCCGGGCCAGCGCCCGCCCGATCCCGGACGCCCCTCCGGTGACGATCGCGGTCCTCACCCGTCCGCCGCTCACGCGCGGGGCTCCGCCCAGATGCCCATGGCCCGCCAGAGCCGCCGGGTGAACCGGTTGACCAGCCCCAGCTCGACGCAGAGCTCGCGGGTCCTGCCCACGGAGTCGCGGATCTCGCGCCGCGCCTCGGGGTTGCGCAGGTAGACCTCGGCGACGACGTTCGGGGGGATGCGGAAGTGCCGGATCATCGCGCCGGGCGGCGCGAGCATGATGCGGGCCATGACGCCGAGGATCAGCGGCGCGGCGACGCCGAGCATGAACCGCCGGTACGCGGGCATCCGCGGCACCCGGTTGCGCAGGTAGTGCCGGGCGAAGGAGATGTGCCTGGCCTCCTCCGCGATGTGGATGCGCATGATGGTCTCCTCCAGCGGGTGGTGCGGCCGGTCGTCCTTGAGCACCTTGCGCTGCACGTGGTCGATGGGGTCCTCGCCGCCGAGCACGAAGACGAAGAACAGCTCGGTCGAGATCAGCGGGATCAACGGCGCGACCTGCGCGACTAACGACAGCGGCCGTGGCATGCCGCGGATCGGCATCCCGGTACGGTTCACGAACTCCTGGAACATCATCCCGTGATGTCCCTCTTCGATGGTCTCGTGATAGACGTACCGGAACTCCGGCGAGCCGTTCGGCAGCCGGTAGGCGTAGTTGAGCAGCCCGCGCTTGAGCAGGTTCTCGAACTGCAGGCCGATCTTCATGGCGGTGGCCACCCGCCAGAGCCCGATCGCGGCGCGCGTCTCCGGGGGGCGGGCGAGGTACCAGGGGTGTCCGCCCAGCTTGTCCACGCCGGGCAGCTCCCACCGGGGGTCGGCGGGGTCCACCCGGTAGCCGGGGTCGTCCCAGGGGATGTCGCGGTAGGGCTCCCAGTGCTTGTCGACGGACGCCTTCGACAGGCGTTCGATGACGGCCCGGTAGGCGGTGCGGCCGGTGACCTGCTCGTCGGTCTCCCTGGCGGTGATAGAGCTCGGTGCGCGTGTCATCGCATGCACTCCTCTCCTCGCCAAGTAATTGTACGAATCGTCCAATAGCTCGGGAAGAGGGGTGTTTCACAGCTTTTCGAGGGATACGCCGAGCTCGTTGGCCGCCGCCGTACGGATCAGCGCGTTGATCCGGCGCCGCGAGAGCACCTTGGGATGCACGTTCGTCTGGATGGCCAGCCCGTCGATGAGCCCGAAGATCCGCCAGCTCGACCCGTCGGGATCGGGACAGGTGAACTCGCCCGCCGCGGCCCCGTCCTCGATGATCGCCCGCAGCAGCAGGCGGCCGTGGGTGTCGATGCGGCGCGAGATCTCCTCCAGCTCGGCGTTGCGCATCGCCTCCGCCCAGGCGTCGATCCACAGGCGCCAGCCCTCCGGCTGCATGCTGGGGGAGCAGACGCGCAGCAGGCTGCGCAGCCGGTCGAGCGGCGCGGCCTTGGACTGCTCGATGTCCTCCAGCGTGGTCAGGTGCTGCCGGGCGGCGTACATGAAGGCCTGGGCGAACAGCCGTTCCTTGCTCTCGAAGTGATAGAAGAGCAGGGCCTGGCTGACGCCCGCCGCGCGGGCGATGTCGACGGTCCTGGTGTGGCCGAAGCCCTGTTCCGCGATCACCTCACAGGCGGTCTTCAGGAGATCCTCACGCCGTAATCGGCTGAAACCAGATGTCACAACGGGTAACTCTTTTCCAAGCTGACCATCTTTTTGATCATGGTATCGGCCGGTCCCCGACCGTAGTCGATCAGGGCCGGAAACCATCCCTTACCCGCTCCTTCGCGACCCCACCCCTGGGCGCGCCGCGTCGGCAGAGCGATGCTCTATGCGTCCCGCGTCCGGCTGATTAGAGTAAGTGAGCACTGATACCGAGGAGTCGAAGTGAACCTTGCTGACTATCGGCGTGCAGCCAGGGCCTGGCTGGAGGAGAACGCTCCGCACGACGACCCGCCAGGGACGGACGCCATCACCAGGGCCAAGGAGTTCATGGCCAAGCTCTACGACGCCGGCTACTCCGGCATCACCTGGCCCGCCCAGTGGGGCGGCCAGGGGCTGACGCAGGCGGAGGAGCGGGCCTTCGCCGCCGAGGCCCGCGACTACACCCTCCCCACCTACGTCTTCTCGATCGGCCTCGGCATGACCGGCCCGACCCTCGTCGACCGGGGCACCGACGCCCAGCGCGAACGGTTCGTCCGGCCGCTCCTGCGCGGCGAGGAGATCTGGTGCCAGCTCTTCTCGGAGCCGGGCGCGGGCAGCGACGTCGCCAGCCTGCAGACCAAGGCCGAGCGCGACGGCGACCACTGGGTGGTCAACGGGCAGAAGGTGTGGACCTCGGTGGCCCACCACGCCGACTGGGGCCTGCTGCTGGCCCGTACCGACGTGGAGGTGCCCAAGCACAAGGGCCTCACCATGTTCGTGGTGGACATGCACCATCCGGGCGTGACCGTCCGCCCACTGAAGGACATGTCCGGCCGGGCCAACTTCAACGAGATCTACTTCGACAACGTGATCATCCCCGACGAGCACCGCGTCGGCGAGGTCAACGACGGCTGGAGCGTCGCCGTCACGACGCTGCTGCACGAGCGGCTGTCGATCTCCGCGGGCGTCGGCATGGGCGGCTCGAAGGACCACCCGGCCTCCCTGGAGGCGCTGCGCAAGGTCCTCGACACGAGCGACCCGCTGGTCCGCGACCAGCTCGTCGAGCTGCACATCCGCAGCCGCGCGCTGGCCCTGTTCAACCAGCGCCTGTCCCAGGAGACCAAGGCCGGCATCTTCCCCGGCGCGCGGGGCAGCGGCGCCAAGCTGCTGCTGGCCGAGCTCACGCTGTTCCAGGCGGACCTCGCCACCCAGCTCGTCGGGCCGGAGACGGCGCTGGCCGGCCATCCGCTCGCCCAGGCCCTGTCCATGGCGCCCGGCATGGCGCTCGGCGGCGGCACCAACGAGATCATGCGCAACATCGTGGGCGACCGCGTGCTCGGGCTGCCGCCCGAACCGCGGGTGGACAAGAACGTGCCGTTCAAGGACCTGAAGGTGGGGACGCAGGCGTGAAGCTCGTACTCGGCGAAGAGCAGCGGCAGCTCCAGGAATCCGTCAGGTCCTTCCTGGGGACGGCCTCGCCGCTGCGCAAGGCCCGCGAGGGCTACGACCCGCAGGTCTACGCCCGCCTGAACGGCGAGCTGGGCCTGTCCGGCCTGATCATCCCCGAGGAGTACGGCGGCGCCGGCGCCGGCCTCACCGAGTTGTCGGTCGCGCTGGAGGAGACCGGCGCCGCGCTGCTGCCGGGACCGTTCCTCGCCACCGCCTTCGCCGCCATCGCCCTGACCGCGACGCCCGACAAGGAGCTGCTGTCCGGCATCGCCGAGGGCCGCCTCGCCGCCACCCTGGCCGTGCCCGCCGGCGACGAGCTCACCTGCGACGGCACGTCCGTCAGCGGCCGGCTCGCGCAGGTGCTGAGCGGCATGGAGGCCGACGTGCTGGTGGCGCCCGCGACCGCCGCCGACGGCGGCGCGGTCATGGTCGCCGTCGAGCTGACCGCCCCCGGCGTCACCAGGACCGCCCTGGAGACCCTCGACCTCACCCGCGGCCAGGCCGAGATCGTCCTCGACGGCGCGCCCTGCCGGGTGCTCGGCCCCCGCCAGGACGGCGGCGTCATGGACCGGGTGTGCGTCGCGCTCGCCGCCGAGCAGCTCGGCGTCATGCGGGCCGCGCTCGACGCCATCGTCGCCTACGCCAAGATCCGCGTCGCCTTCGGCCGCTACATCGGCTCCTACCAGGGGGTCAAGCACAAGCTCGCCGACATGCACAACAAGCTCGAACAGGCCGAGTCCATCGTCAGGTACGCCGCCTGGGCCGCCGACGAGGCCCCGGACGAGCTGCCGGAGGCCGCCGCGCTCGCCCAGGCGTACATCGGCCGCGCCTGCTTCGAGGTCGCCCGCGACCACCTGTTGCTGCACGGCGGCATCGGCTACACCTGGGAGCACGACGCTCACCTGTTCTACAAGCGGGCGAAGGCCGACGAGGTGCTGCTCGGCCCGCCCCGGATCCACCGTGCCCGACTCGCGGAGCTCCTGGAGCTGTGATGGACTTCGACAAGACTCCCGGTTTCTACGCCATCGCCGCCGCCCACCCCGACCGCCTGGCCGTCATCGACACCGACGGCACCCGCACCACCTACGGCGACCTGCTCACCCGCGTCAACCAGGTCTCGCACGGCCTGCGCGCCCGCGGGCTCGGCGTCGGCGACGTGGTGGCGGGCGTGCTGCCCAACGGCATCGACGCGGTCGTCATGCTCATGGCCACCGGCCAGCTCGGCCTCTACTACGTGCCGATCAACTGGCACCTGACCGAGGCCGAGGTGGCGTACATCCTGCGCGACTGCGACGCCAAGGTCGTCGTCACCGGCCCTGACCACCAGGTGCCGGGCGGCGAGGTCGGCACGGCGGGGCTCGCCGAGGGGCAGCCCGGCGACGCGCCCGCCGACCGGACCAGCGGCGCGGTCATGTGGTACACCTCCGGCACCACCGGCTTCCCGAAGGGCGTCCAGCGCTCGCTGCCGGGGGCCGAGCCCGAGGCGATCGTGCCGCTGTACGCGTGGTTCTTCGGCGAGGTCGTGGACCTCAAGCCGGGCGACGAGATCCACTTGGTGACCTCGCCGATGTACCACTCCGCGCCGTGCGCCCACACCCAGTTCGCGCTGCACTTCGGGCACACCGTGGTGATCACCCCGCGGTTCGACCCGGAGAACATCCTGGAGCTGGTCGAGCGCTACCGGGTGACCAACGCGATGATGGTCCCGACCATGTTCCACCGCATGCTCCAGCTCCCCGAGGACGTGCGCGCCAAGTACGACGTCTCCAGCCTGCGCCAGGTCATCCACACCGCCGCGGCCTGCCCGGTCGCGGTCAAGCAGCAGATCATGGACTGGTGGGGGCCGGTGCTCTACGAGTACTACGGCTCCACCGAGTCCACGATCGCCTTCTCCGTCAAGCCGCACGACTGGCTGGCCAGGCCGGGCACGGTCGGCCGGCCCGCGCCCACGTTCGAGGCGAAGATCCTCGGCGAGGACGGCGAGGAGCTGCCGCCCGGCGAGCCCGGCCTGATCTACGTCAAGTCGTCCATGGGCAGCTTCGAGTACCGCAAGGACCCGGCGAAGACCGCCGCCAGCATGCGCGGCGAATGGTACACACCGGGCGACATCGGCTACTTGGACGACGACGGCTTCCTGTTCCTGTGCGACCGGCGTACCGACCTCATCGTCTCCGGCGGGGTGAACATCTACCCCGCCGAGATCGAGGCCGCGCTCCTGGAGCACCCAGCGGTGGCCGATGTGGCCGTCATCGGGGTCCCGGACGAGGAGTGGGGGCACAACGTGGTCGCGCTCGTCCAGCCGGCCGAGGGCGTCGAGGCGGGGCCCGACCTGACCGCCGAGCTGCTGGAGCACTGCGGGCCGCGCATCGCCAGGTTCAAGCACCCGAAGGTCGTCGAGTACCGCGAGCAACTGCCGCGCACCCCCACCGGCAAGCTGTCGCGCTCCAAGGTGCGCGCCGAGTACCTGGACGGCGACTCGTAGACCCTAGTCCGGGCCCGGCCGCTCGCCGGGCCCGGACCGGCCGCCGGCCGCGCGGCGGTAGCGCTCCGCCAGCCGCCGTACGGTCTCGGCCAGCTCCGGCGGGTCGAGCACCTCGAAGTCCTCACGGATGAACCCGACCCAGACCGCGAGGCCCTCCAGGTCGTCGCCGCCGACCTCCACCAGGCAGCTCGCCTCGTCGCGCGGCCGCGCCTCCATGCCGAACCTGGCCAGGTAGCCCAGCCGCCCGGCGGGGGCGTGCACGAGCAGCGTCGCCCGGTGCCGGACCAGCGCCGTGCTGATGCCGCGCTCCACGTACGCCGCCACGTCACCGTCCGCCGGCAGCTCGCGCGGGGCGAACCGGGGGCCGCCGGGGGTGCGCGGACGCATCCGGTCCACCCGGAACGTGCGCCAGTCACGCCGCTCCACGTCGTAGGCCACCAGGTACCAGCGGCCCCGCCGGTGCACCAGGCGGTGCGGCTCGACGTCGCGGGCCGTGCCGTCGCCGTCGTGGCCGGTGTAGTCGAAGCGCAGGCGCTCGTGGTCGCGGGCCGCGTTCGCGATCGTGGTCAGCAGCTCGGGCGGCACGGCGGCCGCGCCGGGCATCCGGTACGGAGCCTGCACGGTGTAGGAGTTGAGCGCCTGCACCCGGCGGCGCAGCCGCGCAGGCAGCACCTGCTCCAGCTTGGCCAGCGCCCGCACCGACGTCTCCTCGATGCCCTCCACGCCGCCGCCCGCCGCCCGGCCCAGCCCGACGGCCACCGCCACCGCCTCCTCGTCGTCGAGCAGCAGCGGCGGCAGCGCGGCGCCCGCCCCGAGCCGGTAGCCGCCCGCGACGCCCGGCGTGGCGTGCACCGGGTAGCCGAGCGTGCGCAGCCGTTCGACGTCGTTGCGGATGGTCCGGGTCGAGACCCCGAGCCGGGAGGCCAGCTCGGGGCCGGACCACTCGCGGTGCGCCTGGAGGAGCGAGAGCAGCTTGAGCAGGCGGGCGGAGGTTTCCAGCATGACGCCAGTCTGCCCGCCCTCGCGGCAGGAACCGTTCCTCGTCAGAACAGCTTCTGCGCCTGCTGCACGACGGTCAGCACGGTCAGCGAGCCGAAGAACGCGACCGACCAGACCAGCGCCCCCAACCGGTACGACCGCACCCTGATCTCCTTGGGCAGGGCCCGCCGGTTGAGCACGATCAGCAGGATCGAGTACACGAACATCATCACGGCCGCGAAGCTCGCCGAGAACACCAGCAGGATCAGCGGCTGGTCGAAGCCCAGCAGCAGGATCGCGATGCCGACCAGCACCAGCGTCCACACGGTGAGGAAGTAGACGCGGTTGACCGACACCGGCTTGTCACGCAGGTAGACGGTCTTGATCGTGTCGGAGGCGAGGCGCGAGGTGTAGTCGACGATGCCCATCGCCGAGGCGAACAGCGCCAGCGCGCCGATCACCCAGAACAGCACGCCGAACCACGCGCCGACGGTCTCCTGCAGCGCCCGGCCCTCCACCTCCAGGAAGCCGATGCTGTTCTGCAGGCCCTCCCGGCCGAAGACGGTCGAGTACGCCAGCATCGACATCAGGGCGATCGTCACGAACGACACCAGGGCGAACGTCCACGCCTGCTCGACGTTGGCGAAGCGCCACCACCGCCGCCAGCGGGCGAGGTTGCCGTCGGTCGGGGCGAACTGGAAGCCGGTCGTGGGCGCCGCCTCCTCGTGGCCGGTGACCGGGCTGACCAGGCGGGGGACGTACAGGCCCATGCCGAAGCCCTTGTCGCGGATCCAGTTGCTCTGGCACAGGTTCTGGCCGCCGCCCGCGCCCGCGTACGCGATGGCGCCCATGAGCACCGCGAACTCCAGCTCGGGCACCGGGAACCTGGCGTCCACGGTCATGCCCTTGCCCAGCTCGACCCAGCTGTCGGCGGTGATGGCGAACAGCACCGCGACCACGATCAGCGTCACGACCAGGGCGATCTTGACGAAGATCACCCGTTCCAGCGCCGTGTAGATCACCGGTGCCAGGGTCAGGCCGAGCGCGATCAGGAGGAGCATGCCGATCGCGATCCACCGGACGCTGCCCGCACCCGTCCCGGTGAGGTACGTGACCATGGTGGCCGAACTGGTCACCCAGCCCGGCCACAGGTTGGAGCAGAGCGTCATGAGGACGAAGACCAGGCCCCAGTGCCGCCACATGCGGCTGAAGCCGGTGAGCGCGGTCTCGCCGGTGGCCAGCGTGTAGCGCTCGATCTCCATGTTGAGGAACCACTGGGTGATGATGCCGACGGCCGCGCCCCAGACGAAGATCAGTCCGACTTGGGAGGCGATGTACGGCCAGAGGATGAACTCGCCCGACGCCAGGCCGACGCCCGCGCCCACCAGGCCGGGGCCGATGACGCGCCAGGTCGATCGGGGCGGTTCGGGCAGGTCGCGGACGGTGACGGGGGGCAGGACTCGCGCAGGAACGGTGGGGGTGAACTCCGCCATGCGGATCTCCTTGTTCGGCGTGTCTCACCGATCACCTTACAAAGATCCCCAAGCGGTGTGAAACAGCTAGTGAACCCACACTTCGTACTCGCCCCGATCGGTGAACCCGACGACCTCGCCGCCCGCGCCCATGAGCCCGCCGAGCGCCGTGCGGACCGCGGCCCGCCACTCCGCCGCCGTGCCGGGGTCCGTGCGGCGCAGCTCCTCGATGTCGGGCGGGGTGCCGACGAGCACGACCTCGCCGCCCGCGAGGTGGAAGACCGGGCGGCCGTCCTCGCAGGCCAGGAGCGCCCGCGGCGGCCGGTCCCCGGCGGGCGCGTCCGCCGCCGGCCGGTCGTCCTCGTCCACCTGCCACACCGCGAGCAGCCGGTCGGAGGCGTCGCCCTCGTTGATCGCGTCCGCCATCGTCCCGTAGAAGTCCTCCAGGTACTCCTCGGGGCGCGCGCCCAGCTTGACCAGGTTGAAGCGGGCGTTGCGGCGGACGAGCGGGTCGAAGGTCCAGGTGATCCGCCGCAGCCCGCGCTCCCGGCACCAGTCGCGCTGGTGGAGCTTCAGCGCGTAGCCGACGCCGCGGCCCGCCGCCGCGCCCGTGACGTGCGAGTGCAGCGTCCGGTCCGCGGCCAGGAACCCGACGGACGCGCCGACCAGCGTGCCGCCGTCGTAGGCCCCGGCCACGTAGCCGCCGCCGTGCGCGAACCCGATCATCAGCTCAAGGGGGACGGGCACGTTACGCGGATCCGGGTGCCAGATGTCGTCGAACAGCCGGTTGACCTGCCGGAACTCGTCGATCTCCGACAGCTCCCTGATCACGACACCGGCCCTCGCCGCCGCCTCCGCGGCACTGATGGTCATCGAAACGTCACTCCCCGTAGTCATAATGAGATGCGCCGTCCCCGACCGGGACGTCCGTCGACCAGGAGGTTCCATGAAAGCAGCACCCACCGCCCTCCGCACCGCCCTTCGCACCACCGGCCTTCGCACCACCGGCCTTCGCACCACCGGCCTCCGCGGCGCCGCCGCCGGCCTCTGCGCCGCCGTGCTCGTGGCCGTGCCGCTCGCGGCCGCGCCCGCCTCGGCCGCGGGCCGCGCGGGCGCGGATCTCGCCGTCACCGTCACCGGGGCGGGCGGCAGTGGCGCCTACCGCTACCTGCTGACCTGCGACCCCACCGGCGGCAGCCACCCGCGGCCCGCCGACGCCTGCGCCGCGCTGCACTCGGTGGGCGGCAGGGTGGACGCCCTCGACGTCGACCCCGGCCCCTGCACCCAGATCCACGCGCCGGTCCACGCCGAGGTCGCCGGCCGCTGGTACGGCCGGCCGATCGCCTACCATCACGACTTCCCCAACAGGTGCCTCATGATCCGGACCCTCGGCCCGGTGGTGTAGCTCCCGGGCCCGGCCCCCGCTCAGGTCAGCAGCTCGCCGAAGAGGCGGTGCACGTTGCCGCCGATGATCTTCTCGACGTCCTTCTCCGGCAGGCCGCGGGCGAGCAGCCCCTCGGTGACCAGAGGCAGGCCCTCCGGCCCCGCCAGGCCGGGCACCGTGGCCTTCGGGTCCACGCCGCGGTCGTTCTCGCCCTCGCAGAACGGCGGCATCAGGTCGTCGTAGACCTCCTTGACGAAGTCGGGCCCGAGGCCGACGTGGTCGATGCCGGCCACCCCGGCGATGTGCTCGATGTGGTCGAGCAGGCGGTCGAGCGTGTAGCCGGCCGGCTGCTCGGCCAGGAAGGGGGCGAAGAAGTTGACGCAGACCACGCCTCCGGTCGCGGCCACGCCGCGCAACTGCTCGTCGGTGAGGTTGCGGTGGTGGTCACGCAGCGCACGGGCCGAGGAGTGGGTGGCGATGACCGGCCTGGTGGCCAGCTCCAGGACGTGCGCGACACCCGAGGCGCCGAGATGGGAGACGTCGAAGATGATGCCGAGCCGCTCCATCTCCGCGAGGGCGGCGACGCCGTGCGAGGTCAGGCCGCTGCCGGTGGCGTCCTCGGCGCTGCCGTCGGCCAGTGGCGTGCGGCCGAAGTGCGCGATCGACGCCACCCGGACGCCCAGCCGGTGCACCGTCGGGATCAGCTCGACGCTGGCGTCCAGGCCCGGCATGCTCTCCATCGCCAGCACCAGCGCGATCCTGCCCGACTCCAGCGCGGCGTCGATCTCGCGGGCGTCGCGGCAGAGCGACACCCGGTCGGCGTTGCCCTCGGCGATCACGTGGGCGCACTCGATCATCCGCAACGTCTGCCGCAGCGCCCCCTCAGGGCGGTACTGGTCGTCGATGAAGACCGGCAGGACCTGAAGGTCGACCCCGCCCGCGGTGAGCTGCGGCAGCCAGCGGTCGCGGAAGAACGACGACCACACGTGCGGCGGGCGGGCGGAGACGGCCATCAGCAGGTCGTTGTGCGTGTCGGCGACGACGGCACGCCGGTGCAAGGGGTGAAGCGTCATGCTCGGACGTTACCGCGCCGGGCTCAGCCGGTAGGCGCCACCCGGGGCCTTGCCCGTGAGCCTGCGGTAGAGCGTCGTCGGGCCCGGCCAGTTGTTGGTGACGCGGCCCTCGGCCGTCTTGTACCAGCTCTGGCAGCCGCCGCCCCACACCATGCGCTCCATGGCCGCGTCGAGCTGCCGCGTCCAGGCCGCCATCGCCTCGGGGCGCACCTCGATCGGGCCCTGCTCGGTCAGCCGGGGCAGGCAGGCCATGATGTGGCCGACCTGGCATTCGAGCATGAAGATGATCGAGTTGTGGCCGAGGTTGGTGTTGGGGCCGTACAGCAGGAACATGTTGGGGAACTCCGGCACCGAGATGCCGAGGTAGGCCTCCGCGCCGTTCGCCCACCGCTCGCGCAGTGAGCGGCCGGAGCGGCCCGTGATCTCCATCGGGGTCAGGAACTCCGTGCTCTTGAACCCGGTCGCGTAGACGATCGTGTCGACCTCGCGCAGCCCTTCGGTGGTCTCGACGCCGCGCGGGGCGATGCGGACGATCTTGTCGGTGATCACGTCCACGTTGTCCCTGGTGAGGGCGGGGTAGAAGCGGCTGTCGATGACGACCCGTTTGCAGCCGGGCGGGTAGTCGGGGGTGAGCTTGGCGCGCAGCGCCGGGTCGGGCACCTGGTCGTACAGGTGGCCGAGCGCCCGCTTCTTCAGCAGGCCCGTGCTCCAGCCGTGCGCGAGCGCGGGGTAGAGGGTGGCCTCGGCGTACCGGTAGATCCACTCGCGGTAGGCCCGCTGCAGGCCGGGGACGTAGTGGAGGGCGAGCTTGGTCAGCGGGCCGAACGTGGCGTCCGGCTTCGGGATGACCCAGTTGGGGGTGCGCTGGAAGACGTGCAGCCGCTCGGCGCGCTCGGCGACGGGCGGGATGAGCTGGGCCGCCGACGAGCCGGTGCCGATGACCGCGACCTGCCTGCCGGTGAGGTCGTGGTCGTGGTTCCAGCGGGCGGAGTGGAAGGAGACGCCCGTGAAGTCCGACATTCCGGGGATGTCGGGAAGGTGGGGGCGGTTGAGCTGGCCGATGCTCACCACCATGACGTCGAACGCCTCCGTGTGCTCGCCCCCGTCCGGCCCGGTGGCGGTGATCCGCCACTGGCGGCCGTCGAAGGCGGCGCTGCGGACCTCGCTGCGGAACCTGATCTTCCGCCGTACGTCGTACTTGTCGGCGCAGTGCTCCAGATAGCCGAGGATCTCCGGCTGGTCCGGGTAGCGACGGGTCCAGCTCGCGTACTTCTCGAAGGAGTAGGAATACAGATGGGACGGGATGTCGCAGCCCGCCCCCGGATAACTGTTGTCGCGCCAGGTCCCGCCGAGGTCGTCCGCCTTCTCGAAGATCGTGTACGAGCGGATCCCGGCCCTTTCCAGCCGGATCGCCATGCACAGTCCGCCGAAGCCGGCTCCGATGATCGCGACGCTTGGTGCCATGCCACCCTCCGCCAGTCAGTATCCACTTACATTACGCCGAACGTCGATCCGCCGCGACCCTCCCCGAGGCCGATAGTCTTCGCAGGTGGCTGCTGTGACGTTGACGGACGTGATCGGAGTGCTCGAGGCGGCCTACCCGCCCGCCCGGGCCGAGTCGTGGGACGCGGTGGGGCTGGTCAGCGGCGATCCCACCCAGGAGGTAAGGCGAGTGCTGCTCGCCGTCGACCCCGTCGCGGCCGTCGCCGAGGAGGCCCTGGAGTGGGGCGCCGACCTCATCGTCGTCCACCACCCCCTCTACCTGCGCGGCACCACGAGCGTGGCCGCCACCACCCCCAAAGGCCGGTTGATCCACACCCTGATCAGGCGCGGCGTCGCCCTCTACACCGCCCACACCAACGCCGACGTCGCCAACCCCGGCGTCTCCGACGCGCTGGCCCGCGCCGTCGGCCTGGTCGGCGACCTGGTGCCGCTGCGGCCGTTCCCCGACGACCCGTGGCGCGGGCTCGGCCGCATCGGCGAGCCGCCCGCGCCGACGACGCTGGGCGAGTTCGCGGCGCGGGCCGCCGAAGGGCTGCCCCGCACGGCGTGGGGCATCAGAGTGGCGGGCGACCTCTCCCGGCCCGTGCGCCGCGTCGCGGTCAGCGGGGGAGCGGGCGACTCCCTGCTCGGCGCCGCCGCCGAGGCCGGGGTGGACGTGTTCCTGACGGCCGACCTGCGCCACCATCCGGCCAGCGAGTTCGTCGAGTCGGGCGGGCCCGCGCTGATCGACGCCGCCCACTGGGCGACCGAGTGGCCGTGGCTCGACAGCGCGGCGTCCATCCTGCACGCCAGTGGCGTTACCGTTGAGACGCGTGTCTCCGCCACGGTCACCGATGCTTGGACAAGAGGATATTGATCATGAAAGCTGCGCCTGACGCCCAGAAGAGATTGCTCGACCTGGCAGAGCTCGACTCCGTGGCCGACCGGCTCGCCCATCGCCGCCGCACCCTGCCCGAGCTGGCCGAGATCGACGAGCGTTCCAAGCAGTACGCCAGGCTCGCCACCCAGGTCATCGAGGCCGAGACCGAGGCCGGCGACCTCGCCCGCGAGCAGACCAAGGCCGAGAGCGACGTCGACGCCGTACGCACCCGCGCCGACCGCGACCAGAAGCGCCTCGACTCCGGCGCCGTGACCTCCCCCCGTGACCTGGCGAGCCTGCAGTCCGAGATCGCCTCGCTGCACAAGCGGCAGGGCGACCTGGAGGAGGTCGTGCTGGAGATCATGGAGCGGCGCGAGGCCGCCGACAGCAAGGTGCGCGACCTGGTGGCCAAGCGCGACGAGGCCGCCGCCGCGCGCTCGGCCGCCGAGGATCGCCGCGACGCCGCGCTCAAGGAGATCGACAAGGAGGCGGCCGACGTCCAGGGCCGCCGCACCGGCGTCGCCGCCGAGATCCCCGCCGACCTGCTCAAGCTCTACGAGAAGCTCAGGGACCAGTACGGCGTCGGCGCCGCCATGCTCCGCCACGGCCGCTGCCAGGGCTGCAAGGTCGCCCTGTCCATCGCCGAGATGAACTCCATCAAGAGCGCACCCCACGACGAGGTGCTCCGCTGCGAGGAGTGCAGGCGGATCCTCGTCCGCACCGCAGAGTCCGGCCTGTGACCGACTACGTCATCGAGGCCGACGGCGGCTCGCGCGGCAACCCTGGCCCGGCCGGCTACGGCGCGGTCGTCAAGGACGCGGCGAGCGGCCAGGTGCTCGCCGAGGCCGCCGAGGCGATCGGCGTCACTACCAACAACGTGGCCGAATACCGCGGCCTCATCGCCGGCCTGCGGGCCGTGCTGCGGGTGGGCGGCGAGGGCGCGGCCGTCGCCGTCAGGATGGACTCCAAGCTGGTCGTCGAGCAGATGGCCGGACGCTGGAAGATCAAGAACGAAGGGCTGCGGCCGCTCGCCTCCGAGGCCGGCGCGCTGGTGCGGCGGCTGCGGGTCACGGAGTGGACCTGGATCCCGCGCGAACGCAACCAGCACGCCGACCGCCTGGCCAACGAGGCCATGGACGCCGCCGCCCAGGGCCTGCGGTGGAGGGCCGGCGGCACGAGCGACAGCGCCGAACCGGGATTGCCCCCTTCCCCCTCGCCCTCGCAGACTGACCTCCTGGACGTAAGCGGCATCGCCGCCCCGGCCAGGGGCACCGCAGCGCGGGCCTCGGACCTCTCCGCGCCCACCGCCTCCGTGGCCGCCGCCCAGCAGCGCACCCGGGCCGCCGGGAAGAAGGTGGAGACGGGCACCGGATGGCGTCCCCCCACCCGCGTCGCCACCTCCCTGCTCCTCCTCCGCCACGGCGAGACCGAGCTCTCCCTCGAACGCCGCTTCTCCGGCCTCGGCGACCCCGAGCTCACCCCCAACGGCCTGGCCCAGGCCGAGGCCGCCGCCGAACGCCTGTCGCGGGAGCCGTACCGTCCTGACGTGATCGTCTCCTCCCCGCTGCGGCGCGCCCGCCAGACCGCCGCCGCCGTCGCCGCCCGCACCGGCCTCGACGTCGAGGTGGACGACGACCTCAGGGAGGCCGACTTCGGCGCGTGGGAGGGCCACACCTTCACGGAGATCCAGCGCCGCTGGCCCGCCGAACTCGCCGCCTGGCTCGCCGACCCCGAGGCCGCCCCACCCGGCGGCGAGAGCTTCGCCGTCGCCGCCCGCCGCGTGGGGGCTGTGGGGGAGCGCCTGGTGGAGCGGTACGAGGGCAAGACCGTCCTCGCCGTCTCCCACGTCACCCCCATCAAGATGCTCCTGCGCCTGGCGCTCAAGGCCCCGCTGGAGTCGCTCTACCGCATGCACCTCGACCTGGCCTGCCTGAGCCTGATCGAGTACTACGCCGACGGCCCCGCCGTCGTGAAGTCCTTCAACGACACCGCACACCTGCGCTGACCTCGCGCTTACGCGGAGCTGTGGCCGTGCCGGGGTCCGCCAAGGCCCCGGCACGGCCGCCTGCGCATCGCCCCCCTCAGGCGATGACCTTGCCCATTCCACCGGGGCGATCTTGCGGCTGGGTTGAGAACGACTTGAAACTGATACCCTTTGCCAGACGAGTCGGCCGGGCGACCGCGTCGGGCCCCAGGGCCCGCCGAGGAAGGTCCGGGCTCCACAGGGCAGGGTGGTCGGTAACACCGACCCGGGGTGACCCGCGGGACAGTGCCACAGAAAGCAGACCGCCTCCCGCACGCCGGGAGGTAAGGGTGAAAGGGTGGTGTAAGAGACCACCAGCGCCCACGGCGACGTGGGCGGCTAGGTAAACCCCACCCGGAGCAAGGTCAAGAAGGAACGCTTCTCGGAGCATTCCGCGCGCGACGTTCGAGGGCTGCCCGCCCGAGCCGCGCGGGTAGACCGCTCGAGGCCGCCGGCAACGACGGCCCTAGATGGATGGTCGCCCCTTCACACGAAGGACAGAACCCGGCCTACAGGCCGACTCGTCACCCCATCAACCCTGTGACCTGCACCGCAGCCACTCTCAAGATCCGCCAGGGCACTTTCCGGGCACATTCAGCGCTGGCTTGAACGCCTTGTCCAGGGCATCACGGGCTCGGCAGGTCGCCTCCGGGACCAGGCGGCCGTACAGGTCCACAGTCGTGGTGATGGACTTGTGCCCCAGCCACCGGGACACCTCGGAGATCGGGACGCCTTCGGCCAGGGCGGTGCTCGCGAAGGTATGGCGTAGATCGTAAAAGGTCACGTCCTCGGGAAGGCCGGCGACCGCCAGGGCGGGTTTCCAGATCTTCTTGTTGAAGTAGTCGCGCCGGAGCAGGGTGCCCCGACCGGTTCGGCACAGCACAGCATCCGAGGCAAGCCCGAACCGCTTGGCATGTTGGTCGATCGCTGCCGCGACGAAGTCGGGCATGGGCACGTCTCGCAATGACGCGGAGGTCTTCGGCGGGCCGAGCTGCGGTCGTCGATCGATGACCACAACCTGCCGATCCACGGTGATCATGCCTTCGTCGCCGTTCACCCGGTTTAGGGAAAGACCCAAGCTGTGTGGCGCTCCGCGCAGGTTTGCGGCTGATACGGAAGGATGACGGACCATGTCGATCACTGCACCGAGGAGTCCGCGTTGGCTTCGCGGAACGGTTGTCGTGATGGCGCCGCTACTTCTGCTCTACGCGCTCTTCAAGACGCCTGTGTGGATCCACGACCATCAGTTGTCCCAGCTTGTGGACCGACTCGTAGAGTACCCGCCGCCACCCGGCGGCTCGCGGCCCGCCTTCTACGACCCGCAGTCAAGAGTAAGCGGCGACTCGGGCGACTGTACGTTCCACACCCGCTTTGACCTGGTCACGGATAGGCCGGTCGACGAGGTAGTGAAGCATTACGAGGCCGCCAAGATCGCTGACGGTGACGAGCGCTATTCCGAACTCTCGATCGGCGCCTGGGTGGAACACGGCTACCAGCAGCCGACGAGGCAAGAGGCCGGATATGAGTACCAGACCGTGATCGTCGACGTGGACATCGAATACTACGGAAGGACTCTCTGGGATCCCCGCTGCTGGTGAGATCTGACTTCGGGCGTGCCACACGCGTTAGGGCGCAGGCGGACGCAGCCGACCCCGAGAAGCGTGATTGGCTGAGAGCCCAAAGGGGAGCCAGACCGGAGCCACACAGGGCACACGAGCACGAACAGGTCTGAACCCGATTGATCGACCTGGCCTCGTACCCGAACCAGCGTGAACTGATCAAAACGCTGAACGTCTGGTTCGAGTCCTATCGCGGGAGCTCGGCTGAGCTGAGGCACGCACCTCAGGTTCCTTTCCTCGATCAAGGCAAGGGGGGCCGATCGTCACGCCGACCTCCGGGGAGGCCCGCACATGACTGCGGGTGCCGGGCTCGCTATGGTGGGGCTTCCCCTCCAGCCTTCTCTCCTCCGGGAAGTGTCACGTGCTCCGTCGTCACCGTTTAGGCGTTCCCGCCTTCATAGTCACGGGCGTCTACCTCTCCGCGCTGGTCGTCGCCGTCGTGGTCGCATTGGCTGCCGGCGACCTCGGCGCGTTGTGGTGGATGACGTTGTTCGCGGCACCGGACGCGAGCATCCAGGCGACGTGGCTGAACGTGCTCCTGCTGACGCTGGCGGGACTGGTGGTGGCCTGGGCGTTGTGGGAGTTCCTGCGAGGACCGCTGACTGGGGCGTCGGCGGAGCAGGACCGGGACACATGGCGCTTGCGCGTGGCGCTGTACGTCGCGGCAGCGTCAACCCTGGTCAATCCGTTCCTGGTGAGCTGGTCCCTGTGGGGGACCGTTGTGTCGTTCGTACCGATGGTTGGGGTCGTGCTCCTGCTCTCTCCGGTCGTGGGACGGACCCGAAGACATGTCCTCATCCTGCTGGTCTGCGGCATCCTTGGGTATGGGGGCGCCGCCGTCGGCTTGGGGTTGGCGTTGTCCGGGCACGCAGTCGGAGCTCTCGGGTTGGTCGCCGGCTTCGGGTCGTTGATCTGGAACGTGTTGGTCCTGCGGGCGCAGTGGGACAACGACCGCTTCCAGCGAGCCACTGTCAAGTACGGCATCCTCGCTCTGGTGCTGCCCCTCGTGCTCATGATGGCGGGCGGGTTGAGCGGAGTGCCGCGGGAGGTCTACGACGACGTGGTGGCGGTCGCAGGTGTCCTGGCCGTGGTCTGGCTGGCCCGTTCCGCCCACGACCTCGACGCGCCCTCGGCTGTGTCGGTCGCCTCCGCGTGACGCGGTCATCGGGTACGCATCCAGACACACAGTGGAAACATGGGCACTACGTATGGTCTGACGCCGAGGTCAGCTTGAACCGCCCCGGCTTTGATGGAGGACCTCAGCGGTTGATTGCTAGGGCTTCGTTGGGGTGGTGCTGGGCGTAGTAGATGGCCTCGAACTCGTTGTCCGATGGCTGAGTGCAGGCGGGTGGTGTTGAACCAGGCCACCCATTCGGCGGTGGCCAGTTCCACCTCGGCCAGGCTGCGCCAGGGGGCCTCGAAGCTGATCAGCTCGGTCTTGTAGAGGCCGATCTGCGTTTCCATCAGGGCGTCGCCGACGCTGCCGACGGTGCATTGATTGCCGGCATCGCTGTGAGAGGGCGTCACGACATTTCCAGGCGTCTATCCCGAGGCCGACTCGCTCTCTTCAACCGTTCGCACGCCTCGTCCACGACCTGCCACCATCGTGAAGATCACCCACAGCATCAAGCGTCAGAGCCAAGATCGCGTAGCTCCATCACGTGGCCGGGGGCCGTAGGCCGAGCCACTGCTCGGCGTCCCAGGCATGGAAGCGCTCGACCTCGGTGAACCCCAGTTTCGCCGCGAGACGCATCGAGCCGACGTTGGCGCTCTGGGTGGTGAGCACCACCGGCTCGCCGGGAAGAACGCCGTCGAACCAGCCGAGTGCCGCCGCGCACGCCTCGGCGGCGTACCCTTGTCCCCAGGCCTTCGGCAGGAACAGGTAACCGAGATCGGCCTTTCCCACGGCAGCCGGGCGACGGTGCTCGGCTGCTCTCCTGAGCAGGATCTGGCCGATCATCGCCCCGTCGAGCTCGACGACGAAACTCCCGGGCCATCGCTCGGGCACCTCGGGCATCTCGCGCTCAAGCTCGTCACGCGGGCGGGGACCGCCGAGGTAGGTGTGCACCTCTGGCGAGGCAAGCAGCTCGATGAACGTTGGACAGTCCAGCGCTTCGGGCTCACGGAGCACGAGCCGCTCGGTCCGGATCGGCTCAGGCGGCCAAGCCACCAGTCCTAGATCTGACATGCGCGCAGGCTAACAATCTTGTAGGACGACGTTCAACGTCTGCATGAACGCGTGGCTCACCGGCGAGCTATGGGCGCGGCTGGGTGAACGATCCCGGCTCTTTCGGCCGGCCGTAGCACCTAGGGGAGCTGACACGACCGACGGCAACACCCCCCTACTCTCACGACATCCGTTGAAAAGACCGGAGGAGCGGCGGAGTTCACACTTCCTTTTCCGCCAGCGCGCCCGAGGTTCCACCTCTCGCCATCGCCGCCTTGACCAGGCCCGTTTCTACTATCCTGGGGCACCGTGCAGATGAACCGGGTCGCCGTCGTCGGGTCCGGCGGGAGCGGTAAATCCTACGTGGCCCGCGAACTCGGCCGTCTGCTCGGTGCGCCGGTCACGCACCTCGACGCGGTCTACTACGACGACGAATGGAACCCGCTGCCGCCGGAGAAGTTCGAGGCGGCCCAGCGGGAGCTGGTCGCGGCACCGCGCTGGGTGATCGACGGCAACTACAACTCCTCGCTGCACGTCCGGCTGAAAGCGTGCGACACCGTGGTGATGACGGACGTGCCTACTGGGGTTGCCCTGTGGGGGATCTTCTCCCGCCAGCTCCGGCACGGCGCCGGTCAGCACACCTCCGGCGTCTACAACCGCATCCACTGGGGCGTGATCACCTACGTGGCCACCTACCGTCGGCGCATGCGACCCAAAGTGCTGGCAAAGACCGACGAACTCGCTGCGGGCAAGCCGGTGGTGTTCCTGACCAGCCGCGCCGAGACGCGCCGATGGCTGGAGCAGGTGGCTTCCGGCCGCTGCCCTGCGGGCGGCCAGGGATAGCTAGCATCCTGCTAGAGGAACCGTCAGCTAGGCCTCTACCGGGGCCGTCAGTGCCGCCCGCCGGTGCGGGCCGTTATATGAGGTCGCGAGAGCCTTTCGCCATTCGTCGCGGATCTCGCTTGCGCGCTTACGCGCTTCCTCCCGCGTCCTGAATTCCTCTCGGGGGTATGGAACGCCTTCCACGCGGCTGAGACGTGGCGACAGGTGGTACCGGTTCAGGAAGTAGTGGATGGAGAAAGCCTTGAGGCTGCCCATTCTTCCGTATTCGAGTCCGATGGCGTTGCTCTCGTACCAGACGATGGCTGGCACGATCACGTTCATCGTGCCGCTTTCTGTGCCGCGAGCTTGCCGTCCAACCTGGCAAGGTAGGGCGCGCCAGTGAGCTCGACGGGCAGTTCGTCAAGGTTCATGAGGCGTCCGCGAAGTAACCGGGGATCATTGCGGCGGTGGCGGCTGGATTCTCGTCTCCGATTACGTAGCGCTGATCGGGGAGGATCTCGTTGCTCTTGCTGGTCTGCGCGACTACGAGCACGTAGGCGAAAGACCGGGAGGCTATGTGGACGATCGCGAGGCGCTGGCCTTGCGAGCCGAACACCAGGAGTTCGGGCGGATACCTGTCTAGGTCCCACTTTGAATCTCGGTCGAAGCCGCCGGAGCGTAGCGAGAGCTTGAGCCACTGAGTGTTTTCCATCCTGAAGCCGCAGGTCGCGGGCATACTGCGCGAGTGGGTCTGATCGACAAGTAGAAGAGCCCCTGGTAGAAGGGTTGTCGACCAAGATCAACCGTTAGACCAGAGGCTCCGAGTTGCTGTTCTACCGCGCCGCGCTGCCGTTGTCACCTCAGACCCTGTCCTATCTGTCCGGCATCCTGCGCCGGCACCGCAAGACGATCAACTCGCCCTGGCGTCGCCTCAACCCCGGCCAACAAGCCCTGCTCGTCCTCGTCCACCTGCGCAAAGGCGAGACCCTGGCAGAGGTCGCCGCAGGCTTCGGCGTCGGCATCGCGACCGCCTGGCGCTACATCCATGAGGCCATCGCCCTGCTCGCCCGCCGCTCGCCCCGCCTGGAGCAGGTGTTACGCGCGGCCAAGCGGGCCGGCTACCCCTACCTGGTCCTGGACGGCACCCTCATCCCCATCGACCGCGTCGCCGCCGACCGGCCCTACTACTCCGGCAAACACAAGAAGCACGGCATGAACATCCAAATCCTGGCCACCCCCGACGGCACACCCTTGTGGACCTCCGGCTCCCTGCCCGGCTCCGTCCACGACCTCAAAGCCGCCCGGATCTGGGGCATCCTGCGCCGCCTCAAGGCCGCCGACCTGATCACCCTCGCCGACAAGGGCTACGTCGGAGCCGGCGAGCACGTACGCGTGCCCTACAAGGGCCGCAACAAGCCCGCCTCCCAGAAGGCCGCCAACGCCGCTCACGCCAAGCTCCGCGGACCGGGAGAACGGGCCAATGCACAACTGAAGACCTGGCGTATTCTGCGCAAACTCCGGTGCTGCCCACTCCTCGCAGGTCAGCTCGTCAAAGCGATCCTCGTCCTTCAGCGCCGCGAGGCGGGATGAAAAGCACTCACTCCACTTGCCGAGTACGCATGCCGCGCTCTGCCAGGAGTGCCGCGAGCTTGCCGAGAGCCGCGCAGTGGGCGGCGGCGGCCAGTTGAGTGATCGGCCTATGGGCGGCGAGGGGGGTTGTGTCCGGCAGCTCGCTGGTCATTGCGTCACCAATCCTTCGTGTATGGGCGCTTGTGTCACAACAAAATGCTTGTTGTTGTGTTTGAAACGACTGGGCGATGCTCCCTTGTTCTTCAAAGACTATTCCAAGCATGCTCCATAACAGCTACTTTCTTCACTAGGCGACTCCGACACCTTCCAACGAATAAGTTGTGGCTGTTGTTGTTGCTGGACACAACTTCTGTTGGAATCGGCGAACGGAGGATCGTATGCAAGCTCGAGTTTGGCCGTTATCCCGTCGCGTAAGCCCAGGTCAGCTCGTCGTCGCTGATTTTCGTGGGGTCGGGCTGTGTGGGCCGGATCGCGGAAAATCGTGAGGCGATGATCGCGCGGCGGAGCAGGGCGAGCATGTCGTCGAAGCTGGGTGCCGTCTTGGTGCGGTACCACGGGGCGCGGCGGCGGTGCTCGGCGACCACGTCGGTGGTGGTGTGTGCGTGGCGGGCGTACCAGACGATGACCAGGCTGTAGGCGATCATCCCCATGGGCAGGGTGCGCTCGACGGCCTTGGGAGTGCGGTTGCGGGCCTGGCCCACGCCGAGCAGATGGCGTGCCTCCAAGAATGCCTGTTCGATGCTCCACCTCCATGAGTAGCGGACCACAAGATCTTCAGCCGGGGTGTGCAGGTCGGTGGTGACCAGCGCGATGTCGAAGGTCTTGGCCGAATCGATGTCGCGAACCCAGATGACGCGGACCTTCGCCGCGCCGAAGCTGCCGTACCACAGGCAGACCAGTTCCGACACGCGCAGGGTGCGTTGCTTGTCATACAGCCGCAGCCGGTGGATCTTCCATGAGCGGCCGACGGCCAGCTCGTGCACCTGACCGAGGCGGTCGCCCTTGGTGCGGGGGCGGCCCCGCCGCTTGCCGCTGGGCTCGGGCGGCAGGGCGTACAGGACGGCGTTGCGGGGGATCCGGCACGTCCACGACACGCCTGTGGGCAGGTCGCGCAGGGGTTTTCCGTGGTAGGCGGCATCGGCGACGACGTGGATCCGGCGGCCTGCGGCGACATGGGCGAGCAGGCCGGTCAGCTCGGCGGCGATGGCGACCTTGCCCGGACCGTCCTTGACGTACAAGCGGACCAAGACCGGCAGACAGACCGCTCGAGGGAGAAACGGCAGGTGGACGACGATCCCCGCCGTGACGAAGCAGTTGCCGCGGCTGGTCTTCCTGCCGCCCGGCGCGGAGCCGTCGTACTGCCAGAACGCGCCGTGCACCTTCTTGCCGCTGCGGCGGGTGACGCTGTCGTCGATCGCCACCACGATCGGCGCGCCGGACTCGATGAACGAGGTGATGACCAGCCGTGCCGCGACCATGCCGACGTGGTCGATGCACCAGCAGGCGCGCGAGAAGAAGCGGTGCGCGCGCTCGTGCCGCCACAGCAGGTCCATCCCCGCGCCGACCAGCATCCCGGTGATCGTGCGAAACCGGGTGCAGGCCACCAAACCCGTGGTCAGCGCGCAGAACACCGGGAAAGTGGAGGAGGAGAAACAGCGTCGGAACTCTGCCAGCAGCCAGCGCCAGCTTGCCGGTAGGGTCGGTTCCGGAAACATCGGCGGACACCCCTCTGCGGAGACGGTGTGATGAGAACCGCCGATGTTTCCGCATGTCAGGGCACGGCCAAGAGGGAATGATCAGTTCATGGCCGGCACTTGACCACGCACTCAGCCGTCAGCTCCCCCGCTGCAGCCTGCATTCTCGTCTTCAAGATCGCGGAGATGGCCAAACTCCAGATGCAAGACCAGCCGGACTCGTCCGCGCCCGTGCCGCCCGAGGTCGCCTTTGGTCAGGAGCTGCGGAGGCTGCGCGAGGCTGAGGGTTGGTCGCAGGAGGCCCTAGGGCGAAGGATTCGCTGTTCGGGGACGTTGGTCGGTTACTACGAACTGGCGAAGCGCCCCGTCCCGGAGGAGTTCGTCAGACGGGCCGCGTCGCCTGAAGGTTTCGGTCCCAAGGGAGAACGGCTGATCGAGCTGTGGAAGGAGATCAACCCGCGAACATCCCCGCCGTGGTTTCGTCAGTGGCCAAAGATCGAAAAGCAAGCACGGATCATCCGCAGTTGGGAACCACTCATCGTCCCGGGCCTGCTCCAGACAGCCGACTACGCACGCGCGGTGCTCCGTGGAGTCCCCGGCCAGACACCTGAAGAGGTCGAACAAGCGCTACAGGTACGCCTACACCGGCAGAACATCTTTGACCGTGCGTCGGCGCCCATGTTGGCCGCCGTGATCGACGAAGGGGTCTTGCAGCGCCCGATCGGGGGCAGTCAGGTCATGCGGCAACAGCTTGAGTGGCTGCTCACGTTCGCAGGACATCCGAAGATCACGCTTCAGGTGGTCCCACTGGCGGCCGGTGTGACTACCGGTCTGCTCGGCGGCTTCGCCATCGCGACCCTTCCCGACGGGCATGGCTGGGCTTACCTGGAGTCGGCATCCAGTGGTCAGGTAACCGATCGCGTCGAGGAGGTTCAGGCTATTAGCCTGAGATATGACCTGATCCGCGCCTGGGCGCTCCCTTTGCACAGCAGCTTGGACGTGATCCGCGACGCGATAGCGAGGTATGAGGAATGAGTGAGGATCTGTCCCAGGAACTGGCCCATGCCGAGTGGCGTAAGGCCAGGGCTTCGGGCGCCAACAACGGGAACTGCCTGGAGGTGGCGCCGCTGTCCGGCGGACGTGTCGCCATCCGAGACACGGAAGCGCCTGAGCAGGCTCCGTACGTCGTGCGCGAGGCAGTGTGGGCCGCCTTCATCGACGGTGCCAAACGCGGCGAATTCGATTTCTGATCCGATTGTGAGAGGGCGACTGGTCGTACGGCTAGATTGCTCTGCATGGTCGCTGAGGGATCTTCGAAAGCCGCGTCCGCGCGGGTCCAGCTCACGGAGCGGATTCAGGCGATCACGCCCTGGGATCGGACGGAGGAGGAGCAGGCGGCCGGCGTGCTGGCCTGGATCGCCAGCGGGGCGCCGCTGTATCGGACCAGGAAGCCTGACGTTCCCGATCCGCACCTGGTGAGCTATTTCGTGGCGCTCAACCCGAACGAGGAGCTGCTGCTGGTGGCGCATCGGAAGGCCGGGCTGTGGTTGCCCAGCGGTGGGCATGTGGAGCCGGAGGAGGATCCCTGGGACACCGTCGTCCGGGAGTGCCAGGAGGAGTTGCACACGGCGGCGGTTCCGAGTGCCGTCAGTGGTGATCGGCCCTTTTTCGTCACGTCGGCGCGGACGCGGGGTGAGGGGGCGCACACTGATGTCTCGCTCTGGTACGTCCTGGATGTGGGCACCGTCACCACTTACGACCGGCGGGAGTTCTCGGCGATCAGGTGGGTGGCGCCACGGCGGCTGCTCGACGAGCCTGGCGAGCACCTTGATCCCCATCTGCACCGGTTCGCCGGGAAACTCATGGAACGGCTGGGCCGATGACGACCAGGAACACGCACTGCTCCTTCTGCGGCGCGGCCTTCGCGGGCGGGCAGCCGTGGCCGCGCACCTGTGCCGCGTGCGGGAACACCAGCTATCTCAATCCGCTCCCCGTCGCCGTGCTGGTGCTGCCCGTCGAGGGCGGGCGGGTGCTGGTGGTGCGGCGGGCGGTCGAGCCGCGGCGCGGGGAGCTGGCGCTGCCGGGCGGCTTCATCGACCTGGGGGAGTCGTGGCAGGAGGCGGCCGTACGGGAGCTGCGCGAGGAGACCGGGGTGGTCGTGGAGGCGCGGGAGGTGCGGCTGTTCGACGTGATCAGCGCGCCCGACGGGACGCTGCTGGTGTTCGGGGTCGGGCCGCGGGTGGCCGTCGACGCGCTTCCACCGGTGGTGGCGACCGCGGAGACGTCGGAGTGGCTGCTGATCGACGGGCCGCGGGAGCTGGCGTTCTCGCTGCACACGCGGGTGGTGGCGGCGTACTTCAGCGGAGAGGGCGCCGCCCTCAGTTAAGAGGGCGCCGAGCGCCCGCGGCCCTGAGTCGAACAGCCGGCAGGGGTCAGGCGCGGCGGGGCAGCCGGTACGTCAGGTGCGTGACGAGGGCGGTGCCCCACGGCTCCCCGGCCGGCTCGAGGTCCAGGTTCTGCATCCCGGCGAGCAGCCGTTCGCCCCGCCCCAGGAAGACGGGCGCGACGTGCAGGCGCAGCTCGTCGATCAGCCCCGCCGCCAGATACTGGTTGACCGTGTGCGCCCCGCCCGCGACGGCGACCGCCCGGTCGCCCGCCGCCTCCCGCGCCCGCTCCAGGGCGGCCTCGATGCCGTCGGTGACGAAGTGGAACGTCGTCCCGCCCTTCATCGTCAGCGGCTCGCGCGGGTGGTGGGTGAGGACGAAGACCGGCGCGTGGTAGGGAGGCTCCTCGCCCCACCAGCCGGTCCAGCCGAGGTCCCACGCCCCGCGCCCGGGGCTGAACATGTTGCGGCCCATGATGAACGCCCCCGCGTCCGTTATGCCCGCGATGACCTCGGCGTGCGCCTCCGGCTCGTCGACCATCCAGCGGGTCAGCCGCCCGTCCTCGCCCTCGCCGAACGGGTTGCGCAGGCTCTGGTTGGGGCCCGCCGTGAAGCCGTCCAGTGACATCGCCATGTCGCAGGTGACCTTGCTCATCTCGCATTCTCCTTCGTGGTGGAGCGGTTCTCACGAAGGAGTCGGAGCAGGGGGCGGGTTCTCTACATGCCGGCCGAGAAAGAATTTCAGGCGTGCGAGGGGCGGAGACGCCGGACGTCTCCGCCCCTCCGGCCCCTGGGAGTAAGGACCGGCTCCACGAGCGCGACACTAGCTCGGGGTACGCGCCCGGTCTGCGGAGGATTACGCAGAACGGGCCGCCCACGCGGCGAGGATCGCCTCCTCCTTCTCCGGCGCGATGCCGTGCGGGCTCCGCTTGCCGAAGTTGCGCTCCTGCTCCGGGATCTCCCGCAGCCACGCCCACGTGTCGCGCACGGTCTCGGCCACGGGGCGGATCCGCAGCCCGGCGGCCTGCGCCCTTTCGGTCGGGACGGTCCAGAAATGCTCGTTCTCGGGCGACGGCGGGCCGCCCCACAGCGGCAGCTCGACGAACGCCCCGGCGCCCTGCTCGATCAGGAACTCGCTGTCCACCCACACGAACTCGGCGTCGGACCCGGTGGCGTCCTTGCACGCCCGCAGCCACTCCCCGTAGGTGGTCTGGCCGACCGGCCCCGTCACCACGAACCGGCCGTCGCCCCCGCGCTCGGCCTGGTCGAGCGTGAAGATCGCCAGGTCGCGGGCGTCCACGAACTGCAGCGGCGCGTCCGGCTCGCCCGGCGCGAGCACCTTCCCGCCGCGCGCGATCCTGGTGAGCCACCACGGCAGCCGGGCGACGTCCTCATAAGGACCCAGGATGATGCCCGGCTGCACGATCAGCACGTCACCGTCGAAACCCTGCTCGGCCGCCCGCTCGCAGCCTGCCTTCAGCACGCCGTAGTTGCCGTCCTCAGGGCCGGCGTCGGGCGCGCACGGCCAGAGCTCGGCGTCGTCGCCGGCGGGCTCGGCGGGGAACCCGGCGAGCGCCGAGATCGTGGAGATGAACGCGTAGACGCCCGCGTGCCCGCTCAGCGCCCGCGCAGACCCGCCCACCACCCGGGGGACATAACCGGAGGTGTCGACCACGTAGTCCCACTTGCGACCCTCGGCCAGCCGTTCGAGGTCGGCCGGCGACTCGCGGTCGCCGCGCACGGCCTCCACACCGGGCACGTCGGCGCCGCTGCGCCCCCTGTTGAACGTGGTGACCTCATGGCCATGGGCCAGCGCCTCCTCCACGACGGCACGCCCCAGGAACCCTGAACCACCTATGACAAGAACCTTCATGCGCCCCATTCTTCGCCCGCGAGCACCCCTCCACCGGACATCTTCACCGAGGGCGTAGCCCGCAGCGGCGGCACCAGATGCACCCGGGCCGTCGCGATGTCGAAGAACAATCCCACCAGCTCCAGCTTCCCGGCCCTGACCTGCTCGTCCACCTTCCGGTACGTCCGCAGGTTCTCCAGCTGCTGCTGCACGTTGACCCGGCACAGCACGTCCAGCGCTCCGGAGTGCAGCCGGTCGCCCTCGGTCTCGATGAACGCGGCCAGGCTGTGATGGCCGTGCCGCAGCCAGCGCCGCAGCCCCGGCAGGCTGCCCGCCCGTACGCCCGCGCTCAGCAACCCGGCCATCGCGCCGCACCCGGAGTGGCCGCACACCGTGATCGTCCGCACGCCCAGCACCTGGGTCGCGTACTCGATGGCGGCCACCACCGAGTCGTCGCGCGGCTCGGCCCCGCGGCGAGGCACCAGGTTGCCGATGTTGCGTACGGTGAACAGGTCACCGGGGCCGCTCGCGGTGATCAGGCTGGGCACGATCCGCGAGTCCGCGCACGTGATGAACAGGTGCGACGGCTGCTGCTTGCGGGCCAGTTCGGTGAAGATCGGGCGTACCAGCGGGGCCGTGCGCCGGTGGTACTCGCGCGCCCCCGCCGTGAGCTGGCACTCCACCTGGACGGAGCCGCCGTTCGAGAGCACCGTGCGCCGGCCGGGGCCGCGGCGCCGCTGGTCCCACGGGAGCCACCAGCGGTCCGGCTCCACTGGCAGGGACTTCTTCGCCGGGCGCGGGCGCGCGCCGCTCGCCGCCAGCGCGTACCACTCGTCGTGCAGCTCGTCGATGTCGACCGTGCCGCCCGTACGCTCGTGGTCCAGCCGCCAGGAGTGCAGCGTATCGAAGGCGGCGTTGTCCATGAAGTCGATGTTGAGGTCGAGGTCGACGGGGGTGCCCGCGGCGATCGTCCGCAGCTCGCGGGTCAGCCGCGGCACGCCGAGGAACGTCAGCGATCCCGACACCGTCACGTGCAGCCGGCCGTCCCTGCCGTCGCGCTTGAGCACCGTGACCCAGGTCAGGCGGCGCAGCGCGAGCAGCACGGCGAGCCCGATCCCGGCCAGTACGCCCTCGGCCAGGCCCAGCAGGATCACGGTGACCATGGTCACGACGTACACGGGGACCTCGCCGTGGCCGTGCACCTTCCTGATGTGACCGAGGTTCACCATCTGCACGCCGATGAACACCAGCAGCGCCGCCAGCGCCTCCATCGGGATCAGCGCGATCGACCAGCCGAACCCGAGCGCGAACACCAGCACCCACACCCCGTGCAGGATCGCCGAGCAGCGGGTGCGCGCCCCCGCCACCACGTTCGCGGTGCTGCGCACGATCACCCCGGCCACCGGCAGGCCGCCGAGCGCCCCCGACACCATGTTGGCCACGCCCTGGCCGGTCAGCTCCTGGTCGAGGTCGGCGCGCCGGCCTTGGTGCTTGCCGTCCACGGCCACGCAGCACAGCAGCGACTCGCAGCCGGCCAGCAGCGCCACCAGCAGCACCGCGGCCACCACGAGATGCCAGTCGCCCTGCGGCAGCACGGGGAAGGCCCACTGGACGCCGCTGCTGGACAGGTCGATGCGGGTGACGTTCCAGTCGAACGCCCACGCCGTCACCGCCGCGGCCAGCAGCGCCGCCAGAGGCGCAGGCACGGCCCTGATCCGCCTGGGCAGCCGCGTCCACAGCGCGAGCACTCCGATCGTCAGCAGTCCGGCCATGACCTTGTGCCCGTGCACGTCGGCGAGCTGCCCGGGCAGCTCGATCAGGTTCGCCACCGCCGACTTCTGAGGCGAGCCGCCCAGCACCACGTGGAGCTGGGCCAGCGCGATGACCACGCCCACCGCCGCCAGCATGCCGTGGATGACGGCCGGCGAGACCACGAGCGCCGCCCTGGCCGCCTTGAGCACGCCCAGGGCGAGCTGCACCGCGCCGGCCAGCAGCGTGATCATGCAGGTGGCGCGCCAGCCGTAGGTCTGCACCAGGTCCACGACCACCAGCGACAGGCCCGCCGCCGGGCCGCTCACCTGCACTGCCGAGCCGCCCAGCGCGCCCGCCACGACGCCGCCCACCACGGCGGCGATCAGCCCGGACGCGAGCGGTGCCCCCGAGGCCAGCGCGATGCCCAGGGAGAGGGGCACCGCCACGAGGAAGACCACCAGCGAGGCGGGCACGTCGTGACGGAGAGTGTTCAGCAGGCGACCCTGCGTGTCGCGGAACATGCAGCAAACCCTAGTCCGCGGGTCTGCGCGCTTCGGGTGCGCTTCGCGTGGGTTTTACCGAGGGATGGCGGCGGCCGACGGCCCGGTGTCAGCGGTAGTAGTCGTGCGGGTAGTCCTGCTCGCGGCGCCTGCGACCGCCGGGGGTGGTGCCGTCGGCGGCGTTGGGCGCCGCGCCGGGGGCTGCCTGAGGGGCCGGCTGCGGCTGGCCGCCGTAGCCGGGCCACGGGGCCTGGGCGCCGTCCGCGGCGGGCGGCTCGGGCCAGGCGGAGGCGGGCATGGTGGTGATGTCGCCCGTCTCGTACGCCGGGTACGCGGACGGCGGCGAGGCCGGCGTGGGGGTCGACAGCACGTCCGGGTAGGACGCGGACGCCGAGACCGCCCGGTTCGGCACGGTCGGGGTGCCGGCGGCGGGGCTCGGCCCGGTCACCGGGTCGGAGTCGTCGGCCACCGCCCAGCCGGGGCGCACCTCGTAGGAGGCCGGGTAGGACGAGCGGGAGGCGGGCTGCTCGAACGCCGGCCAGGAGTTCGCCGGGCCCGGGTAGGAGGCGGCCGGGGCCGGGTCGTCGAGGATGTCGGCCACCGGCCCGGCGGGCCAGGAACCGGACGCGGTCGGCGCCGGCGCCGACCACGTGGTGTCCAGGGCGTCGGCCGGGACGCCGGTGTAGGCGGCGGGGAACGGGTCGCTGGTGGGCGCGCCGTGGATGGGCGCCGGCTGCGCGATCGGGAACGAGCCGCTGGAGGTGGGCGTGACGGCGGGGAACGAGCCGCTGGCGGCGCTGTTGGAGGAGATGGCCGGGTAGGAGCCGCTGGTCGTGGCGGCGGGACTGACGGCGGGGCCGGGGACGGCCGGGCTCGCGGCGGACGGGGCCGCGGTGGACGGGGCCGCGACGGCGGGGCTCGCGGCGGCGCGGGAACGGGAGGAGCGCGAGGAACGCGAGGAGGACCGCGGAGCCGGGGACGGCTCGGGCCGGGAGGCGGGCACCGGCTGCGCGCCCGCGCCGAGGATGCTCATCACGTCGGGCGTCGGGGCGGCGAAGGTCACGGTGCGCTGCTCGGCGAGCTCGGCCTGGGAGGGAGTGCGCCGGGAGGGCTCGACGAGGTCGGCGAGGTTGGCCGCCGCGGCGGCCGGTCGCTGCGGCAGGGGGGCCTGGATGGTGGCCGCGTCGGGATCGACGCCCGCGGAGACGGGGCGCGGCTTGGCCTTGCGCCCGGCACGCCGTTCGCCCGGGCGGTCGGAGGGGCGCTCGGCGGGACGGTCCGCCGGGCGGTCCTGGCGGGCGGGGCGCTGCGGCGGCCGCTCGGCGGGGTTTTCGGCCTGGCGTGCGGCGGGACGGTCGGCGGGCCGTTCGGACGAAGGCTCTCCGGGCCGGTTGGCGGCCTTCCTGGCCGCCACGGTGCCGCCGGCGCCGAAGCCGCCCTGCTCGGCGTCGCTGCGGATGTTGGCCCAGAACTCCTCGTCATCCTCGTCGTTGACGGGGTTGCCCCACTCGTCCACGCCGCGTTTGCCGCGCTGGCCCGTACGGACCGGCTTGGGCTGTTTGGGCGCGTCTATGGGGCTGAAGTCGGGGCTGAAGTTCGCCATCCGCGGCTCGTGGGACGCGAACTCGTCCGTGGAGCGCGCATGGGTCTTCTCCTCCTTCTCGGCCATCTCCTTCAGCCGTTCAGGAGGCAGCGAGCTCTCCCGCCGGCTCATCGAACGCATGCCCAGTGCCACGACGACGAGCACGAGGAGCACGATAGCGACCAAGCTCACGACGACCGCGATCATTGCACCACCCTCAAAGCCATGGCCTCCCTCTGGCACCGGTGAGATCGCGCGGCCATCGACGCGATCTGCCCCCTTTGATCACCAATGCCTAACGATTGGATCTGATTGTGTCGGACCACTATGAGCGTTGTCACACCCTACGTGAAGAATTGGTACACCCTAATACCAGCGGTGTTCGCTCTGTCACTCGATGTCGACCGCCGTCAGCCTGCCGCTGGCGATGGTCTGGTCCGCGATCTGTTTGAGAATCTCGGGGAGGGTGCTCCCCGCCGCCGGATCGACCTTGCCGCCCAACGTGTAGACCGTGAAGCGGTAGCTCCCCGGGGTCCTGCATGGAGGGTCGTAACCCGTCTTCCCGCTGGTCACCTTCGCCTGGCCGCTGCCCTCTGGAGGGTCCTCGGCGGCGTTGGGGCCCAGCTCGGTCGTGGTCGCCGGGATGTTGTAGAGCACCCAGTGCACGGCCGCGTCCGAGGAGGTGTGCGAGTCGACCACGATGGCGATCGACTTGGCCTCCGACAGCGGCTGACTCGACCAGCGCAGCGGCGGGCTGCTCTGGCTGCCCTGGCAGGAGTACTCGCGCGGCAGCGGCTTGCCGTCGCGCAGCTCCGGGCTCGAGACGTTGATCTCCGCGATGTCCTTGGCCTGGGATCTGCCGATGAGACTGCCGCAACCCGTCAGCGCGAACGCGGCAGCCACAGCCGTCACAGTGACGGTGATGCGTCGCAGACGCGTTGCCGTGTTACACAGCCCCATGCCGGACGATGCTACGCGGGTCTCGGCGATGCGCAGACCGTTTCTCGATGGTCGGTCGCCGGTAAAGGAACCGAAACCAGCCGGAATCGCGGGATCCGGGTAGTGAAGTTCGCCACACCTGCCCCTCCCGTTGCAACCCCCTGCCGGTATGCCGACGTGAGGAAGTACCCATAGAGGACCGGCCGGGCGCTCCATTACAAAACGGACACCGATTTCGGGTGGCGGGAGCGGGAAAATCAGATGCGGCGGTCGGGGGACGGCGGCTGCCACGTTGCGTGGGGGCGATCGCGCTCCGGGTGCGGCCTGGCGCTGGCCCTGGCCTGGCTGGCACGAACGTGGCGCCGCCGACATGGCCAGGCACGACAGCCTGCGGCCGGACCGCCATCGAGCATGGCACCGGCCGGCGCGGGCGGGCGGCGGACACGCCGCGCGGACGCCGATCTTTACCGGCCCGGCGGCGGGTGTCGCCTTCGGTCCTAAGCTGGCCTTGTGACCTCTCAAGGCCCGCTGCGCGATCCTGCCAACCGCGTCTCGCCCAAGGCCGTGCGCCTGTGGCTGCTCCAGTCACTGGTGGCGTTCGTCCTCATGCTGGGAGGCGCGCTGCTGGTGGCGCGGCTGGTCGGCGGATGGGGATGGCTGCCCGACTGGCTCTCCGAGCACTCCTGGCTGCTGCCCGTCGCGGTCGTGGTGCTGGGGCTGCCGTTCCTGGCGGCCGAGCCGTTCGTACGCTACGCCGTGCACCGCTGGGAGCTCTCAGGTGACGTCGTCTACGCCAGGTCGGGATTCCTGACCAGGGAGTGGGTCTTCGTGCCCGTGAGCCGCATCCAGACCGTCGACAAGGGGCAAGGCTGGTTCGAGCGGATGCTCGGGCTGGCCACTCTGGAGATCCGCACCGCGTCGCACGCCGGGTCGTCCACCATCCAGGGGCTCGACTACGGGGTGGCGGCGGGGCTCGCCGAGCAGCTCGCGCGGCGGGCCGAAGTGCTGAGGGACGACGCGACATGACCGATCCCAGTCCCCGCCAGGGCGAGTTCGGGCCGGGCGAGCCGGGTCCGCCGCCGCAAGGGCCGTACCCCCCGCCGCCGCCTCAGGGGCCGCATCCGCCGGGCCAGGGGCCGTACCCGCCGATGCCGGTCCCGGTGCCGTTGCGGCTGAGCCCGAAGGTGCTGCTCATCGACCCCGTGCGGATGCTGCCCTCCCTCCTCCTTCCCCTGGTGGGCGTGCTGTTCGTGGGCGGGTTCTCGCCCAGGTCGTACATCTGGGCCGCCCTCGGCGTCGCCGGGACGGTGGTGTTCGCGGTCATCCGCTGGGCCACGTTCACGTACGAGCTGGTGGGCGACCGCCTGGAGACCAAGCGGGCGCTCATCAGCCGGTCCGTCCGGACCATCCCGCTGGAACGGATCCGTGGCGTCGACGTCTCCACGCCCCCCATGCACCGGCTGCTCGGCCTGGCCGTCCTCAAGATCGACACAGGGGCGAGCGGCGGGAACGAGGAGGCCGGGCTCGACGGCGTGACGCTCACCGAGGCCGAACGCCTCAAGGCCGTCCTGCTGCGCCGCGCCGCCCCCGCACCTCCCATGGATCCGGCGCACGTCGCGCACCCCGCGCACGCGGCCGGTCCGGTGACGGCGAGCGCCGCCGCGCCCGCCGAGCGGGAGATCGTCAGGGTGCCGAAGCGGTGGCTGCTGTACGGGCCGCTGTCCGGGGCGTACCTGCTCACGCCGTTCGCGTTCGCGGGCGGCGCGGTGGGGCTGGCGTTCCAGTGGGGCGACGAGCTGGGGGTCGGGCGCGACGTCGCCTGGCACGCGGGGGAGTGGCTCTGGGAGCGGCCCTACCTGCTGCTCGCCGTGGCGGTGCTGCTCGTCCTGGCGATGCCGGTGCTCGGCGGGGTCATGTACGCCGTCTTCAACTGGGACTTCGTCCTCAAGCGCAGAGACGGCTACCTGGTGGCCGAACGCGGGCTGGTCAACCGGCGGAGCGTGTCGCTGGAGTCCCAGCGGGTGCGCGGCTACGAGATCGTGGACGGGCTGGCCGAGCGGTGGGCGGGCGTCGTACGCGCCTGGGCCATCGTCACCGGCCTCGGCGACTCGCGGACACGCGGCCAGCTCCTGCCCGACGTGCCACGGCCCGTCGCGTACGCGGTCACGGGCGAGGCCGTCGGGCCGTACGACGCCGCCCTGCGCGCCCACCCGCCCGTCGCCCGCAACCGCCGCCTCTTCCGCGCGATCTTCCCCTGGGCGGTGCTGACCCTGCTGAGCGCGGTGGCGGCGCTGGCCACCGGGATGACGCTGTGGTGGATCCTGGCCGTGGTCGCGCTGCTGCTCGCCTGCGCGGGCATCCCCCTGGGGCTCGACCGGTACGCGTCGCTGGGGCACGGCTACGACGGGGCGCGGCTGAGCGTACGGTCGGGGTCGCTGCGCCGGTCCCAGGCCGTCATCGAACGGCGGGCCGTGGTGGGGTGGCGGCTGCGGCAGACCTGGTTCCAGCGGCGCGCCGGGGTGCTCACGCTGATCGCCGGCGTGGGTGCAGGCACGGGCGGTTACGAGGCGATCGACGTCTCCGAGGCGCAGGGGGTGGCCTTTCCGACGGAGGTGACCCCGGAATGGCTCACTCCGTTCCTGGGCACTGACGATTCTTGACGCGCTCCCAGGACGGTAGGGCCGGGGATGCCTGCGGTCCACAGTTCCTGACACACAGGAGCCGCGACGCGGTCCCGACCCGAAGTCGGTCACTGCGGCGCGGCCCTGAACCTGCTACTGGTCTTCGCCGTACGAACGTGCGACTGATCATCGCACGCCGGCTCGCCGGTCAGTCCTGGCGGCGGGCGCCGAACATGATCTCGTCCCAGGTCGGGACGGAGGCGCGGCGGCCACGGGAGCCCTTGCGCGCCTGCCGGGCGGCGGGCGCGGGCGGCGGGGACGGCACCGGGACCGGCGGCTCGTCCTTGGCGTCCTTGCCGCCCGGCCGCGCGGCCGGGACCTTGGGCTCCGCGCGAGGGGCGGGCTTCGGCTTGGGCGCCGGAGGCTTGGCCTCCTTGACCGCCGCCTCCTGCTCAGCCTCGGGCTGCTGAGGCTTCGGCTGCTCGTTCGCCTTCGGCGGTTCGGGCTTGGGCCGCTCAGCCGCAGGAGCAGGCTCCTCCGCGACCGGCTCCTCCGCGGCCTGCTGCTCGGCAGCGGGCGCCTCGGCGGTCGGTGCGGATGCCGCCGTTGCGGGTTGCTCGGCAGCGGCGGGCTCGGTGGCGGGAGGTTCCGTGGCGGAAGACTCCGCAGCCGAGGGCTTCGTGGTGGCCGGCTGCTCGGTGGCGGCGGGCTCCTCGGGCTTCGGAGTTTCCACGCTCGGCTTCGTCTCCGGAGCCGGGGCCTCCGCCGCGACAGGCGCGGGCTGGTTCGGCGCGTCCTCGGGCTTCTTGTCGTCGCTGGTCGCCGGCTGAGCGGGGGCTGCGTCGGTGGCGGCGCTCGCCTCGGGGGCAGGCGAGGGTGTCGCATCGGCGGGCGAGGCATCGGCGGCCGGTGCCGCCGCGTCGGTGGTGGCCGTCTCGCTGGCGACCTGGGTTGCGGGCACTGTCGGCTTGACGGTGGCGGTCGCGTCCGTGGATGGCTCGGCAGAGGAGCCCGGTGCGGCGCTCGCGTCAGTGGACGTCGGCGCTTCGGCGGCGTTGGCGGAGGATGCGTCGGCGGAGGTCGTACTCTGCGCGGTGGTCGAGCCGGTGGCCGCCTCCGGAGTGGCGGTGGCCGCGGGCTCGGTGGACGGTGTCACCTGAGCTGCGGGGGCCGCCTGCGCGGGCACGGTGGGCTCGGCGGACGCGGTCGCTTCGCCGGACGTCGCCGTATCGCCCGGCGTCGTGTCACCGGACGCGGCCATGTCGCTGGAGGGCTCCGCGTCGGCGGACGGTTCCGTCGTGGTGGACGGGGCTGCGGTCGACTCGGTTGTGTCGGTGGCGGGGGGAATCGTGTGCGCAGACGGAGACGTCTGCGTGGTCGGCTCGGCGGGCGCCGTGTCCTGGACGGGGGGCGGCGTCGGCTGACCAGGTATGGCGCTCTCGGCAAGAGGTGGCGTCCCCTGGGCGGCGGTGTTGGTCTCAGCAGGCGACGACATCGGCCGGACGGGGGGCGCGGCCTCCGTGACCGGGGACTCGGGCGACTGTGCCGCAGGCGCGGACGGAACGGTGGCTGCGGTGGATGCGGCCTCCTGAGGAGGCGCGCTCGGAGTGGCAGCAGCGGCCGGAGCCTGCGTGTTGGCCGGGGCCTCAGCAGGCATGGCGGTCTGGGCCTGGACGGGTGCAGACGTCTGGGCCTGAGCAGGCGTGGCGGTCTGGGCCTGAGCAGGCGTGGCGGTCTGGGCCTGGACGGGCGTAGTGGTCTGGGCCTGAGCGGGCGTGGGGGTCGGTGTTGGGCTCGTGCCCGGCTCTGTTGCCGGGGCTGGCGGCGTGTCTGTGCCGAGCCCGGTGGCCGGGGCCGGGGCTGGGACCGCGCCGGGTTCGGCGGCCTGGGTTGAGGCGGCTGGTGAGGACGGAGCCGTGGAGGGCTCGTGGGTGGTGGCGTCCGCCGACGTGGGGCGGGTGGCGGGGGCGTAGATGGTGTCGTTGTCGCGGTCGGCGGGGCGGCCCGAGCTGAAGTCGGGCAGCCACGGCGAGGACCCGCTGCGGCGGGACGAGGTGTCGCCGGGGCGGTCGGACGGCTCGCGGGAGGGCGGGTCGGCGCGGTAGGCGGACTCGCGGTAGGCCGATTCGCGGGACGGGAAGTCGGGGCGGTGGGCGGGCTCGCGCGACGTGGTGCCGTGCTGGTCGCGGGACGTACTGCCCGTGTGCTGGTCGCGGGACGTGGTGCCCGGGTATGGGTCGGTGGGGCGTGGGGGCGGGTTGTAGCCGACGGCGGGCTCCTCCGGCTCGCGCCGTACCATCGACGGGAACGGCAGCGCGTCGGAGGAGAGCGGCGGCACCGGCTGCAGCTTGGCCACGCGCGGCGCGAACGGCGTCACCGTGGTGTCCTCCACCACGGGCGGCTCGGGGTCGAAGTCGGCCGCGGACAGCCGCATGGCCTCGTCGTCGTGCGGCGACACGTGGCGCTTGCGCGGGTCGAACAGCCATTCGGCGTGGCGCGTGTGACCGTTCCAGACGTAGCCGAGCTTGACCCGCCACAGGCCGTCGTCGCGCTTGGCGGAGTCCCAGTCGATCTCGTCCGTGGGGACGCCGCGCCTGGTCAGCCGTTCGGCGACGAGCTCGCCGAGGGTCGGGCCGGGGGCGGACTCTCCGGGCATGCGTACGGCGACGCGCTGCGCCTGCTGGGCGACGTATTCCCGCTCCTGCAGCACCGGCCCTTCGAACCAGCGCACCCGCTCGACGGGGATCCCGGCGGTCGCCGCGATCTCCTCGGCGGTCTCACCGGCGCGGATGCGGGCCTGGATCTCCTTGGGACGCAACGGACTCTCCACTTCGATCTCGTACTGGCCGAGACGGGAGAAATTGCCGCGGACGGCAGCACGGAGCCGGTCGTCCACGGGAAGAGTGAAGCGGGTGCCCCGTCCGGCCGTGGCCAGTACGAGATAGGTGCCGTCCTCACTCACCGCGACGAGTCGGAGCTCCTGCATGCGAGTCCCTTCGTCAGCGTCGCCATTCTTCCCCCGGACCCTTGAGTCTCTCGCGTGTGCCGGTTGCCTGCCAGCACCGTACCCGGCATGTCCGAACATCGCCTTCCTGGGATAGCCAAGGGGCGATGTGACGCCGGTCACATTTGTCGAATCCATCCTTCTAGAGCCCGCCGCTATGCATGAGGAGGTTAAGGGCCCTCGACGGGTTCTGGCGAATCGCGCCGCGGGCAAAGGTGCAGTTGAGCAGAGACGCGAGGATCGCCGGGTTCGCGTCGGGTGTGCGTTCCAGAAGCCGCGCGGCGGCCCCCGCGAGGCCCGGCAGGGCCGCCGTGTACGCCGCCCCGCCCGGCCCGATCCGGCACTCGCCCGCGTCGGCGGCCCCGACGACGAACACGCCGGCGTCCACCAGCGAGCCCACGGCCTCGCGGAGGGCGGGGGAGCGCGCGCCGTCCACGGGAAGCGCGGCGACGGACGGTCCGCGGGCGTGCCTGCGGATCCAGTCCAGTCCCGCGAGCACGTCGGCCAGCGAGCCCGGCCCGCCGCAGCCGAGCGCCCGGATCGAGGCGATCCCCGCCGCGGGCGCCGCCGCGTGCGCCCGGCCGGCGACCTGGGTGCCGTGGCCGGTGCAGTCGCGGCCGTTGCCCCCGGTCGCGTCGTAGGCCCGCCACGCCCGGTCGCCGAACTCGGCGCGTCCGGTGTCGACACCGCTGTCCACCAGGTAGATCGTGGTTCCGGCCCCGGTCTCGGGCCCGGTCATGGGGCGGGCGGGACGGCGTGCGGGCATAGGGTGGAGCTGCCGGTCGGGCTCGACGGCGCGCACCCGGGGGTCCGCGCGCAGCGACGCCAGCTCGGCAGCGGTGAGATACGTGGCGAAGCCGGGCAGCGCCGCGGTGTAGTAGCGCCGCACCCGCCAGCGCACCTCGCCCACGAGGTCGCGGGCGGCGGCCCGGCCGCGCGCGACGACGATGTAGGGCCGGGTGGGCTCGGTGACGGCGGGGCGCACGGTGAGGCCGGAAGCGGGCGTCATGGCCAGGGGTACGGCGGTCGCGGCGGCCGTCGCCACGGCCGCGGCCAGATACACGGAGGGCAGGCCGAGTCGTCGGGGCACGAGCCACGAGGGTGCCTGTCACGCAGGTCACACGAACATCGGGACACGCCGTCACGTCTATTACGGGACAGGTCTTTACCGAACGCATGATGAGAGAGGACTGATCCGGGGGATGGGCGGCGAGCAGCGGAACTTCGAGCTGAGTGTGCCGCAGATCCTGGGGAGCGCCCTGGCGGCGGTGACGGCCGCCGTGGCCGCCTCGTTCCTGGGCGTGGCCGGCACGGTGATCGGCGCGGCGGTCATGAGCGTCGCGAGCACGGTGGGCACCGCCGTCTACACGCACTACCTGAAGCGGACGGGCGAGCGGGTGCGGCTGCGGCCCGCCCCTCCCCGGCGCGAAGGGCGCGAGGAGGCGGCTCCCGGCACCGGGGAAGGCGAGGGCGAGGGCCGGGGCGAGGGCCAGGGCCGGGGCGGGGACACGCTGGTGATGCCCGTCGTCGAGGCCGAGCAGCCGCGGAGAAGGCTGCCGTGGGGGCGGGTCGCGCTGGCCGCGGGGCTGGTGTTCGCGGTCAGCATGGGCGGCATCCTCGTCTACCAGGCGGCCGCCAGGCAGACGGTGCACGAGCAGGTCACGGGCGGCACGACGCGGCACAAGCCCGCGACCGGCGAACGCCGGGCGCCGGTCGAGCCCACCGTCAGGGAGAGCGTCCCGAGAGGGCCTTCGGCCACGCCGGAGGCCGACCTCACGCCCACGCCGGGCCCGACGCCGAGCGCCACCCCGACCGTGACGGCCACGGTCACCACCACGGCCACGGCCACCGCCACGGGCACGCCCACCGCCCCGGCGACCCCGGAGCCGGCGGACCCCCAGCCGAGCGCCACCGCTCCGGCCGAGCCGGACCCCACCCCGGCCGAGCCGGCCCCCGAGCCTGACCACCCGGAGGCCGAGGCTCAGCCGAGCACCTGGTCCAGGTAGGCGTTGCCGAACAGGCGGCCGGGGTCGAGCCGGTCGCGGAGCGCGGTGAAGTCGGCGAAGCGGGGATAGACCTTGGCGAGGTAGGCGGCGTCCCGGGTGTGCAGCTTGCCCCAGTGCGGCCGTCCGTCCAGCCGCGTCATGATCTCCTCGACGCCCTCGAAGTACGCCGGGTTCGGCGTGGGCCGGTAGACGTGGCAGGCGACGTACGCCGTCGCCCGCCCGTACGCCGTGGACAGCCAGGCGTCGCTCGGCGGCGTCACCCGCACCTCCACGGGGAACGTGATCCTCCAGTCCATCCGCTCGACGAGGTCCCGCGTCTCGCGCAGCGCCTGCGCCAGCCGCTCGCGCGGCACGGCGTACTCCGTCTCCAGGAAGCGCACGTCGCGCCGGGCGGTGAAGACCTTGTACGAGACGTCGATCGACTCGGAGTCCCCGAGCGCCGCCGCGCTGACGGCGTTGATGCGCGGGATCAGCCCGGGGGCGCGGGCGCCGAGCGCGCAGGCGGCCCCGAACACGGTGTTCTCCAGGAGGACGTCGTCCATCCAGTGGCGCGCGGCGCTGCGCGGCCGGGCCGGTCCCGGGTGCCGGTTGTTGGTCTTGACCAGGCAGGCGTCGGTGTGCGGCAGCCAGAAGAAGTCGAGGTGCTCGTTGCCGGCGGTCAGCTCGTCGAGCGAGGCGAGGATGTCGCTGAGCGCCATCCTGCGCCGCCGGTTGTGCAGCAGGAACGCGGGCTCCACGCGGAAGGTCACCGTGGTCAGCACGCCGAGCGCGCCGAGCCCCACCCGGGCCGCGTCGAACAGTTCCTCGCCGGGGGCGGCGCTCGCCACCGTTCCGTCGGCGAGGACCAGCTCCAGCCCGGCGACCTGGTCGGCGAGGCCGCCGCTGTCGCGTCCTGTCCCGTGCGTGCCGGTCTGGATGGCGCCGGCGACGGTCTGCTCGGTGATGTCGCCCATGTTGGCGAGGGCGAGGCCGCGCCCGTGGAGCAGCTCGTTGAGCTCGCGCAGCGGGGTGCCGGCGAGGACGGTGACGCGGTCCTCGCCCCAGGAGACGACGCCGGTCAGCGCGTGGGGCCGCAGCATGAGGCCGTCGGTGAGGGCCACGCCGGTGAAGGAGTGGCCGGTGCCGACCATGCGGACGCGCCGCCCGGAGGCGGCGGCGTCGCGCACGGCCCGCACCACGTCCGCGACGGAGGCCGGTGCCCGGACCTCGGCGGGTTCGCCGGTCTGGTTCCTCGCCCAGTTCGTGAAGACCATTGAGCAGCACCTCCGCGAGCGGGCTGGAGCCCGGGCACCTCCGACGTCAAACGTGAACGATACTCAGTTTTCCCAGCCCGCGGGAAGCGGGAAGACGTCGCCCGCCTCCAGGCCCTCGCCCTTGATGACGTCGGAGACCGTCACCAGGTGGTAGCCCTTGGCCTGCAGGCTCTTGACGATGGACGGCATGGCGTCCACCGTCTGCTTCACCCAGTCGTGCATGAGGATGATGCCGTTGGGCTTGGCGACCTCAAGGGTCTTCTTCTTGATCGCCTCGACGTTCTTGCTCGCCCAGTCCTCAGAACCGCCGGTCCAGAGGATGATCGGCATGCCGAACTCGTCCGCGATGTCGGACACCTGAAGATCGGCCAGCCCGTACGGGGGCCGCAGCAGCTTCGGCTCCACGCCCGCCGCCTTCTTGACGGCGTCCTGGGTCTTCTGGATTTCGTTCCTGATGGCCCCAGGTTCGAGCTTGGTGAAGTCAGGGTGGCTGTAGCTGTGGTTGCCGAGCTCGTGGCCCTCGGCGACCATGCGCTTGACGTACTGGGGGCGGCTCTTGGCGTACTGGCCCTCAAGGAAGAACGTCGCCTTGGCGTCGTACTTCTTCAGCGTGCTCAGCAACGTGCCCGCGTACTTCCCCGGGCCGTCGTCGAAGGTCAGCGCGATGCACTTGACCTGCGAGCAGTCCACCGGAGCGGGCTTCTCGGCCGGCTTGGTGGCGGCGGCCTGTGCGGGCACGGAGGCCAGGGTGACGCAGGCTGCCGCGATGGTCAGAAGTGAGGTGAGTTGTCGGGACATTAGAAAAGCTTCCATTTGTGATGGATGTTGCGAGGGATGTCCCGACGGTAGCGGATCAGCTCTCGGCAGGTGAAGCGGCCTCGGGAAGTCTCAGCAAACCCGAACCTCCGATCCCGACGACGAGCGCGAGCACCGCGGCGCCCAGCGCGAAGACGTAGGCGTCGGACGCGCCTGCCGCCTCGGTGAGGTGCCCGCCCGCCCACGCGCCGACCGCCACGCCGATGCCGAGCGCGGTGGAGATCCACGCCATGCCCTCGGTGAGCAGCGACGGCGGCGCCAGCCGTTCGACGAGCGAGAAGCCGGTGATGAGGGTCGGCGAGATGGCGAAGCCGGCCAGGAAGAGCGCGGCGGCCATGACCCGCGCGTCCCCGATGAACGAGATCGGCAGCAGCCCCAGCGCGAACACCATCAGCGCCCGCACGAACCGCCCCCGCAGCGAGATCCGCCAGTGCCGCGACCCGAACCACAGCCCCGAGATCATCGACCCGCCCGCGAACGAGGCCAGCAGCAGCCCCGCGGCGCCCTTGACCCCCTGCTCCTCGGCGAAGGCCACCGTGACCAGGTCCACGGACCCGAACACCGCGCCCATCGCCACGTAGACGCACGACAGCAGCGCGATGCCGGGGATGAGGATGGGGGTGCCGCCCGTCGCCCGGTGCTCGGCCACCGGAGGCTGGGTGCGCCGCTGTGTCGCCAGCGTCAGGCAGCCGGCCAGCATGAAGACCAGCGCGACCAGCAGCCCCATGTACGGGTTGAACCGCGTGGCCAGCAGCGTGACCAGCGCGGGCCCGGTGACGAAGACGACCTCGTCCACGACGGACTCGAACGCGAAGGCCGTGTGCAGCCGGGCCGAGCCGCCGTGGATGGCCGACCAGCGGGCCCGTACGAGCGAGCCCACCGACAGCGAGGTGCCGCCGACGACCAGGCCGGACAGGTACAGGGTCCATTCGGGCAGCCCGAGGAACGCGCAGATCATAAGGGCGGCCAGCGCGAGCGCGTTGAGCACGGCGAAGGGCGGGATGACGCGGTTCTGCCCGAACCGGTCCATCAGCCGTCCGGACATGGGGGCGCCGATGGCGAAGGCGAGGTTGCTGGCGGCGGCGACGCCGCCCGCGGTGGCGTAGGAGCCGGTGACGCCGGAGATGAGTAAGACGACGCCGATCCCCAGCATGGACATCGGCATCCGGCCGGCGAACCCGGCCAGCACGAACGCCTTGATGCCAGGCCCGTCGAACAGCCCCCGGTAAGGCCCGACCACCCCGTTTCCCCCTTACTTGCGCCCGCCTACCCTTGCGCACCGATGTCCGGATTGCAAATGAATTCCCGTCGGCTGGGCTAACGTGTCCCGCGTGTCCGGTCTTCCCTCCTTCCGTGCGGTCATGCTGATGGTCATCGCGGTGGTCGTGGCCACGGTGGCGACCGGCGGCGTCATCGTCCTGCTGGACGACGGCCTGGTCAGCGGCGCGCGGGAGCGCGGCGGCGCGTCGGAGCCCGCCCGCTCGCCCACGGCCGCGCCCCGCCTCGACCAGCTCGTGCCGACCACCGAGCCGGCGGGCGAACGGCGGGAGTTCGGCGAGGGCGGCCCGGGCGTGAGCGTGACCCCGCCGCGGGTGCTCGCGATCGCCACGGCCGAGGTGCCCAAGGAGACCAGGCTCAGGCTGGGCGCGCTGAAGAACGTGCAGAAGGTCGTCGTCGTGGACGCCGGCCGGGTCAAGCTCACCGGCACACCGCTCAACCTGCTGGCCGTGGACCCGGCCCACTTCCGCTCCTGGACGCCGCAGGCCGTCGCCGACCAGCCCGCCGTGTGGAGCGCCCTGGCCAAGGGAGAACTGGTCGTCGAGTCGGAGGCGGCCCGCAGGTACGGCATGGTGCCCGGCGCGTACTACCAGGTGGACGGCGGGCCAAAGCTGCGCCTGGCGGCCTCGGCGCCGCTCGGGCTCACCGGCGTGGACGGCCTGGTCGGCGCGGACCTCGGCCGCTCCCTGGGCTTCGCGCCGGGCGTGGCGGTGCTGCTGCACGGCAAGCCCGGGAGGATCGGCGCGGCCGGGGTGCGCAGGCTGCTCGGCGAGGGCGCCCAGGTCGCCCTGCTGGACGCCGCCGCCCGCGTCAGGAAGCAGCGGCCCACGGCGGCCGCCCAGCAGACCCCGCAGAGCGTCAACGTCGGCCGCCCCGGCACCTACCTGGAGCTCTACCGGCTCGCCGCCGCCCGCTGCCCCGGCCTGTCATGGACGGTGCTGGCCGCGATCGGGCAGGTCGAGAGCGGGCACGGCCGCAACAACGGCCCGTCGAGCGCGGGCGCGCTCGGGCCCATGCAGTTCATGCCCGCGACGTGGAAGCACTACGGCGTGGACGGCGACGGCGACGGCAAGGCCGACATCTGGAGCCCGTACGACGCCGTGCCGAGCGCGGCCGGCTACCTGTGCGCCAACGGCGCGGGCAAGGGCGGCGAGAAGCTGCGCAAGGCGATCTGGTTCTACAACCACTCGTGGGACTACGTGAACAAGGTCATGGGGATCGCCGAGGCGTACGCCAGGACCTACGCGTAGAGGCCCTACCGGTGCCGGCGCGGCGCCGGGCAGCAGGTGAGCGGGCAGGGCACCGGCTCGGGCTCCGCCATCAGCTCGCGCACCATCCGCACGAAGCTCGGGTGCGTGCCCACGGTGGCCGCCCGCTCCATGGGCAGGCCGCGCTCCGCGGCGACGTCCCTGGCCTCGGTGTCGAGGTCGTAGACGACCTCCATGTGGTCGGAGACGAACCCGATCGGCACCAGCACGACCGCCGGGGCGTCGGTCCCGCGCAGGAAGTCGCAGACGTCCGGCTCCAGCCACGGCACCTGCGGCGGGCCGCTGCGCGACTGCCACACGAGGTCCCACGGCTCGTCGCGGCCGAGCGCCTTGTTCACCAGTTCGGCGCTGCGGCGGATCTGGGCCTCGTACAGGCCGCCTGACGGGCCGGCGGTCTCGGCCATGGAGACCGGGATGCTGTGGGCGGTGAACACGAGGCGGGCGTCGTCGCGGCCGAGCCGCTCCAGCGCCGCGCGGGTGTGGTCGGCCATGGCGGCCACGAAGCCGGGGTGGTCGCCGAAGTGCCGCATCTTGATCAGCTCGGGGCCGCCCTCGATCGAGATGCGCTTGATGTCCTCGTAGTACTGGCGGCAGCTGGAGTAGCCGGCGAAGGCGGAGGTGGCGAGGACGGCCGCCTTGCGGACGCCGTCGTCCTTCATCCGCCGTACGGTGTCCTCGCCGAACGGGTGCCAGTTGCGGTTGCCCCAGTAGACGGGCACGTCGAGGACCGGGCGCAGCGCCTCCAGGAGCTCGCGGTTCTGCTGGTTGATCGGGCTGACCCCGCCGAAGCCCTGGTAGTGCTCGGCGACCTCCAGCAGCCGCTCGCGCGGCACGCCGCGCCCGCGCACCACGTTCTCCAGGAACGGCATCACGTCGTCGGGGCCCTCGGGGCCGCCGAACGACAGCAGCAGCAGAGCGTCGTAATCAGCCACGTGAACCAGCCTATTCACGCGTGCCGGTGGTCCTCCCGCGAGGTAGGTTCGACCGAGTGAGCGCATTTAATGACATTCGCGACTATGTGGCCATCCCCCGGGTTCTCTCGTCCCAGCTCTCGCCCGACGGGTCCCGGCTCGTCTCCACCGTGCAGTCACTCAACCCGGACGGGAAGTCGTACGGCACCGCGCTCTGGGCGATCCCCCTCGACGGCCCCGCCGGCGGCGAGCCCTTCCGCCTGACCCGGTCCGCCAAGGGCGAGTCGGCCGCCGTGTTCACCGACGCCGGCGACGTCCTGTTCACCTCCGCCCGCCCCGACCCCACCGTGAAGGACGCCGGCGAGGAGGTTCCCGCGCTCTGGCTGCTGCCGCGCGCCGGCGGCGAGGCCCGCCAGGTCGCCGCCAGGCCGGGCGGGATCGGCGCGGTGCGCACCGCCGGCGACGTCGTCGTCTTCGTCTCCGACGTGCTCGACGGCGAGGAGGCCGGCGACGAGGAGCGGCGCAAGGCCCGCAAGGACGCCGGGATCAGCGCGATCCTGCACGAGAGCACCGCGGTCCGCTACTGGGACCACGACCTCGGCCCCGGCCGCCCCCGCCTGTTCGCCGCCCGCCTCGGCGCCGACCGGCTGGAGGACGTGCGCGAGCTCACCCCCGACGCGGGGAACGCGCTGCGCAACGCCTCCTTCGAGCTGACGCCCGACGGCACGCGCGTGGTCACCACCTGGCAGGCGGAGCTGCCGCGCGGCGAGTTCCGTACGGACCTGGTGGTCATCGACCTGGCCACCGGCGAGCGGCGCACGCTGCTCACCGAGGAGGGCCAGGACTTCGAGGGCCCGCTCGCGATCTCCCCGGACGGCACCCGCGTCGCCTGCTCGCGCAGCCGGGTCACCTCCCAGGAGGTCTCGGCCAGGAGCGAGCTGTGGATCGCCGACCTCGCCACCGGCGAGGGCCGGGCGTACGCGCCCGACCTGTTCCCCTCCGGCGTCGAGTGGGCGCCCGACTCCGCCTCCGTCTACGTCGTGGCCGACCACCAGGGCCGCCGCCCGGTCTTCGAGGTGCCGCTCGACGGCGAGGTCCGCAGGATCACCGGCGACGACGCCGCGTACGCGCAGCCGGACGTCTCCGCCGACGGCCGCTTCCTGTACGTCCTGCGCAGCGCCGTCAACCTGGCCCCCGCCCCCGCGCGCGTGGAGATCGCCACCGGCGAGGTCGCCGACCTGCCCTCGCCCGCGCCCCGCCCCGAGGTGCGCGGCACCCTCACCGAGATCACCGCCACCGCCGACGACGGCGCGACCGTGCGCGGCTGGCTCGTGCTGCCCGAGGGCGCCTCCGCCGACGACCCGGCGCCGTTCCTGCTGTGGATCCACGGCGGCCCGGTCGCCTCCTGGAACGACTGGCAGTGGCGCTGGCAGTCGTGGATCATGGCCGAGCACGGTTACGCCGTGTTGCTCCCCGACCCGTGCCTGTCCACGGGCTACGGTCAGCACATGATCGATCGCGGCTGGGGCGACTGGGGCCCGCGCACCCAGGCCGACCTCGACGCCATCGTGGACGTCGCCCTGGCCAGGGACGACATCGACAGCGAGCGCATCGCCGCCATGGGCGGCTCGTTCGGCGGCTACATGGCCAACTGGCTGGCCGGCCACACCGACCGCTACCGCGCCATCGTCACCCACGCCTCGCTGTGGAACCTCGACCAGTTCGCGGGCACCACCGACGCCGCGCACTACTGGCAGCGGGAGTTCGGCGCGCCCGGCTCCGAGCGCTACGAGCGGCTCTCGCCGCACCGCTCCCTCGACCGGATCACCACCCCGATGCTCGTCATCCACGGCGACAAGGACTACCGGGTGCCGATCGGCGAGGGCCTGCGCCTGTGGTGGGACCTGCGCCGCAGCGACGTCGAGGCCAAGTTCCTGTACTTCCCCGACGAGAACCACTGGATACTCAAGCCCGGCAACACCGTCGCCTGGTACGAGACCGTCCTCGCCTTCCTCGCCCAGCACGTGCTCGGCCAGGAGTGGAAGCGCCCGGACTCGGTGGCCTGATGACCGGGTTCCTGACGCTCGCCGAGGACATCGCCCGCGAGGCCGGCGACATGCTGCTGGCCAAGCGGCCCACGATGTCCGCGGAGATCGAGACCAAGTCCAGCCCCACCGACGTGGTCACCGCCCTGGACAAGGCGTCGGAGCTGCTCATCCGCGAGCGCATCGAGGCCGCCCGCCCGGGTGACCGCATCCTCGGCGAGGAGGGAGGGGAGGCCCCGGGCGAGTCGGACGTGCGCTGGATCGTCGACCCGATCGACGGCACGGTCAACTTCCTGTACGGCCTGCCCGACTGGGCGGTGTCCATCGCCGTCGAGGTCGGCGGCCGGGTCGTGGCCGGCGTCGTCAACGTCCCGGTGCGCGGCGAGGTCTTCACCGCCGCGCTGGGCGAGGGCGCCTGGCTCGGCGGCGCGCGGCTGCGCTGCAACACCGGGGTGCCGCTGCCGCAGGCGCTGGTCGCGACCGGGTTCGGCTACTCCCAGGCCGGCCGGGCCGTGCAGGGCGAGGTGGTGGCGAAGGTGCTGCCGCGGGTGCGTGACATCAGGCGGGGCGGCTCGTGCGCCATCGACCTGTGCTCGCTCGCCGCCGGCCGGGTGGACGCCTACTACGAGCGGGGCATCAACCCCTGGGACTACGGCGCCGCCGGTCTGGTGGCGACCGAGTCGGGGGCGAGGCTCGGCGGGCTCAACGGCCGGCCGGTGAGCCCTGACTTCGCGATCTCCGCGGCGCCGGGGCTGTTCGAGGAACTGCACGACCTGCTCGTGTCGCTGGACCCCGAGCGCGACGCCTGACCCGCCGGGATCCGTGAGCGCGACGGCCGGAGCGACGCTCCGGCCGTCAGCCGTGGGTCAGCCGGGCAGGGCGATGCCGTGGTCGTCCGCCAGCCGGCGGAGGTCCTCGATCTCGGCGGTGAGCGTGTCGGCGAGGTACTCGTCGCCGGCGCTGCGGGCCTCCCGGAGGCCCTTGTAAGCCTGGTCGAGGCGGTGTTCGATCGTGGTGGTGAACTCGCCCATCTCACCTACTCTCTAGGGGTTCGTGCCGCGTAGGGCGATGTACGCCCATTGCAGGTCGATGTCCTGGCAAAGGGTGTCCGCTGGCATACCCCGCCGTGTCCCCCTCCGAAACATGAATTTCTCCGGCGTCCGCCTCACCTGTGGGTGGTCGATCCCTGAACATGCCTTACCGTGCGCTTATCGCCCCTGGGGGGACAATGAGGGGCCGGAGACGGAGAGAGGTGTTCCAGCGTGCGCGTGCTGGTGGTGGAGGACGAGCGGGTGCTCGCCGACGCGATCGCGACGGGCCTGCGTCGTGAGGCCATGGCCGTAGACGTCGCCTACGACGGAGGCGGGGCGCTCGAACGGACCTCCTACATCGACTACGACGTGATCGTCCTGGACCGGGACCTGCCGGTGGTGCACGGCGACGAGGTGTGCCGCAGGCTCGTGGAGCAGCGCACCGCCTCGCGCATCCTCATGCTGACCGCCTCGGGCGACGTCGACGACAAGGTGGAGGGTCTCGGCCTCGGCGCCGACGACTACCTCGCCAAGCCGTTCGTCTTCATCGAGCTGGTCGCGCGGGTGCGCGCGCTCGGCCGCCGCTCCGCGCCCGCCCTGCCGCCCGTGCTGGAGCGGTCCGGGATCCGGCTCGACCCGGGCAAGCGCCTGGTGGAGCGCGACGGCAGGGAGGTCGTGCTGACCAAGAAGGAGTTCGCGGTCCTGGAGGAGCTGATGCGCGCCGAGGGCGCCGTCGTCAGCCAGGAGGACCTGCTGGACAAGGCGTGGGACGAGAACATCGACCCCTTCACCAACGTGGTGCGGGTGACCATGATGACGCTGCGGAAGAAGCTGGGCGAGCCTCAGGTGATCGAGACCGTTCCAGGGGTTGGGTACAAACTGTGACTGAAGGGCCGCAGCGCCGCGCGGAGCCGACGCATCCCATGATCAGCCCGCACTCGGCCCGCGAGGCGACGCGGGTCCAGAAGTCCCCGCCGCCGCCGAGCGGTCCGCCCGCCTGGGACGGCCCGCCCCCTCCGCAGTACCCGCCCGTCCAGCGCACCACGATGGAGTGGATGAGGGCGCTCCCCGGCAAGGTGAGCATCCGCTGGCGGCTGACGCTCACCTACGGCGCGCTCGTCTTCGTGGCCTCGGCGGTGCTGCTGTTCTCGGTCTACTCGATCGTGGCGCAGGCCATCGACCGCAACTGGCCCGCGCTGAGCTGGCCGAACGCCCGCGACGAGCTGATCTGGCGCCAGTCCAGGCAGGACGCGGTCACCGCGGCGCAGGACGCCCTGCTGCGCAGCAGCGTGATGGCGCTGGTGGGGGTGGGCATCCTGTCGCTCATCATCGGCTACTTCGTGGCCGACCGGGCGCTGCGGCCGGTGGCCAGGATGACGGCCACCGCCCGCCGGCTCTCGGAGAGCACGCTGGCCCACCAGCGCATCGCCCTGGAGGGCCCCAACGACGAGCTGAAGGAGCTGGCCGACACCTTCGACGCCATGCTCACCCGGCTCAACGTGGCCTTCGACACCCAGCGCAGATTCGTGGCGAACGCCTCTCATGAATTGCGCACTCCTCTCACCATCAACCGGACGGTCCTGGAGATCGCCCTGTCGGATCCGGAGGCTTCGGAAGACCTCAAAGCGCTCGGCCGCACGCTTCTGGAAGTGAACGCGCGTAACGAGAAGCTGATCGAGGGACTGCTGTTGCTGGCGCGCAGCGAACGCGAACTCGCGGTGCGCAAACCGCTCGACGTCCGGGACGTCGCGCAGACCGCCGTGGAACAGCTCGCGCCGTTCGCCGCGGAACACGGCGTAACCGTCAGCACCGAACTGGTCAGCGCGCCTACCGTCGGCGATCCCGTGCTTCTGGAGCGTTGCGTGAGCAACCTGGTGGAGAACGCCGTGAAGTACAACATTCCCGAAAACGGCAAAGTATGGGTCCGGACGGGAATGGTGGACGACACCGTCGTTGTTCAGGTGGCCAACACGGGACAACACGTCCCGGCGTACGAGGTGAACAGCCTGTTCGAGCCGTTCAGGAGGCTCCACGCCGACCGCGTGGACTCGGCCAAGGGAGCGGGTCTCGGGTTGTCCATCGTCCGTGCGGTGATGCAGGCACACGGCGGAAATGTGGCCGCCGTGCCGCGAGACGGCGGAGGGCTCGTCGTGACCATTCGACTGCCGAAGGGCTGACGTGTGATGCTCCGGGACGTTCGTCCGCGTGTTGATGCACGGGGGGCGTCTCGTTCGTGCCGCACATGTGGTTGGATGTGCCGTCGAACACGGTGGAGCATGACGCCAAGGCTGTGGGTTTCGCCATATTTGGCTAACCATTGCCGTCGGCAGCACGCCCTGGCGTGTCGGGAGGTTCGTGGTCCGTTCCCTCGGGGTACCGATGGGAAATCTCCCCGGCGGAACGGGCACAAGATGGGCCTCCCGGACGTTAGAAGACGCGCGACCGAGCGCGCCGACATATTGATGAGGGGGATGGAGCAAGCACAATGGCTACCGACTACGACAGCCCGCGCAAGACAGACGACGACCTGGGGGAGGACAGCCTCCAAGAACTCCAGGCGCGGCGCACCGACAAGTCGTCCGGCAGCATCGACATCGACGAGACCGACCTCGCCGAGTCGCTGGAGCTGCCCGGCGCCGACCTGTCGAACGAGGAACTCTCCCTGCGGGTCATCCCCCGCCAGGCCGACGAGTTCACCTGCTCGCGGTGCTTCCTGGTGCATCACCGCAGCCAGCTGGCCTCCGAGAAGAACGGTCAGCAGGTCTGCCGGGAGTGCGCCGCCTGATCGCCGTGCCTCAGGGTACGAGAGCGAGAATTCGAGCCGACGAACCCTGAAGGTCGCGACCATGAGGACGGAGGCATCGCGTGGCCGTACCAGAGAATGACCGTCGAGCAGGAGACGAGATCGCCGACCCCGAGAAGGAGGTCGGCGAGCTCGTGGGCAGGCTCACCGAGGAAGGTGGGCTGGAGCCGGCCGAGCGGCGCAGGCTGCTCGGCCGACTCGCCAAGGCGTTGTCCGCGGGCGCGAAGAAGGCCAAGGAGTCCGGCACCGGGCGGGGCCGCTGGCTGGCCGACGTCTTCCTCAACATCGCGCCGCGCATCCCGATCCGTGATCTGCACGTCCTCTCCGAGCACCACCACGGCCTGACCGGCGAGCAACTGGGCGACGACCTGATCCGCACCGCCCAGAAGGCCACGATGACGGTCGGCGCCATCGGCGGAGCGCTCGCCGCGGCCGAGTTCGCCGCACCACCCCTCCTTCTGTCCGCGCCCGCGCAGCTCGTCGCCGAGACGATCGTCGTGGCCGCCATCGAGGTCAAACTGCTGGCCGAGCTGCACGAGGTCTACGGCGTGCGGGTGCACGGCACCGGCGCGCAGCGCGCGATCGCCTTCACGGCCGCCTGGGCCAGGCAACGCGGGATCGACCCCCTCGCCCCCGCGTCCGTGTCGCTCGCCCTCGGCGCCGCCACCAAGACCGCCCTGCGCAACCGTCTCATGCGGACGCTGGGCCGGCACCTCACGACGTTCGGCCCGTTCCTCACGGGAGCCGTCGCCGGCGGCGCGCTCAACCGCATGGCGACCAAGAAGCTGGGCGAGGCCATCAGGAACGACCTGCGCGGCAAGCTGCCGAGCGGCCCGCAGCGGGGCGAGCTGTCCACCTGACCCCCTGCCTCATCCCCGCTTCATCCCCTCTTCAGGCCGTCGAACACCATCCCCACCAGCGCGTCGGCCACCTCCGTGGCCGGCGCGCCGTGCTCCGGCCGGTGCCACTCGGCGATCGAGCCCACCGCCCCGAACAGCAGCCGCGTCACCAGCGCCGGGTCCAGGCCGGGACGGAGGGCGCCCTCCTCAGCCGCCTCGTCGACCAGGCGGCCGACGAGCGCGCCGAACTCCGCGCGCCGCGCCAGCGCCGCCCGCTCCGTGGCGCTGTTGCCGCGCACCCGCAGCAGCAGCGTCACGTACGGCAGCCGCTCGGTCAGCACCCGCACGCTCTGCCGGACCACCCGCTCCAGCCGGTCGATGGCCGGGCCGCGCGCCGCGCGCGCGTCGGCGGCCAGCTCGGACAGCCCGTCGAGGGCCCGGTCGAGCGCCCGCGCGAGCAGCTGCTCCTTGCCGGGGACGTGGTGGTAGATGGCCGACTTGGTGACGCCGAGCGCCCGCGCGAGGTCCTCCATGCTGGTGCCGTCGTAGCCGCGCTCGTTGAAGACGCCCACGGCGACCGACAGGACGGACTCGGGGTCGTGCCCGCGCCGGCGGGGCGGGGTGGACACATCTAAGGCCACGGCAGGTCTTCCTTGTCAACTGACCGAATGTTCGGTAAACACTTCACCGTCCGGCAGATTTCTGTCAAGAGGGTGAGCAAACATGTTCGAACAGCACCGCGACACCCTGGGACAGGCCAGGGCCGCGATCGCCGGGCGCGGCCACTGGAGCGCCTACCCCGAATCGCCGAGCCCCCGCGTCTACGGCGAGGGGGCGGCCGAGCGGGGCAAGGCGGCGTTCGAGTCCTACCTGGGCAAGCCGTTCCCGCTGGAGCAGGAGGGCGGCACCGGGTCGTGGATCGGCGCGGAGCGCTCGCCGTACGGGATCGACCTCGGGATCACCTACCCCGAGCCGATCGCCGAGGAGCTGATCGCGGCCGCCGCGGCGGCCATGCCCGCCTGGCGGGACGCGGGGCCGGAGGCCCGCGCCCTCGCCTGCGCCGAGATCCTCCACCGGCTCAACCGGCGCAGCTTCGAGATCGCGCACGCGGTGCAGCACACCAGCGGGCAGCCGTTCGTCATGGCCTTCCAGGCCGGCGGGCCGCACGCGCAGGACCGCGCGCTGGAGGCGGTCGCGTACGGGCTGGAGGCCATGACCTCCTCGGCGGCGAGCGCCCGCTGGGAGAAGCCCGCCAAGGGCGAGCCGCTGGTCATGACCAAGCGCTTCACCGTCGTGCCCAGGGGCGTGGCCGTGGTGATCGGCTGCAACACCTTCCCCACCTGGAACGCCTACCCGGCGCTGTTCGCCTCGCTCGTCACCGGCAACCCGGTGATCGTCAAGCCGCATCCCCGGGCGATCCTGCCGCTCGCGATCACCGTGCAGGTGGCGCGTGAGGTGCTGGCCGAGGCCGGGTTCGACCCCGCGCTGGTGTCGCTGGCCGCCGAGGAGGGGCAGGGGCTCGCCACGGCCCTCGCCACCCACCCGCGCGTACGGGTCGTGGACTTCACCGGCTCCACCGAGTTCGGCGACTGGCTGGAGCGCAACGCCCGCCAGGCGCTCGTGCACACCGAGAAGGCCGGGGTCAACGCCGTCGTCGTCGACTCGACCGGCTCGTGGCACGGGATGCTCGCCAACCTCGCGTTCTCGCTGTCGCTCTACAGCGGGCAGATGTGCACCGCGCCGCAGAACATCTTCGTCCCGGCGGCCGGCGTCGAGACCGACGAGGGGCACAAGAGCTTCGAGGAGGTCGCGGAAGGGCTGGCCGAGGCCGTCGGGCGGCTGCTCGGCGACGACGCGCGGGCGGTCGAGCTGACCGGCGCGATCGTCAACCCCGACGTGCTCGCCCGGGTCGAGGGCGCCGGGGAGCTGGGCGAGGTGGTGCTGGAGTCGCGGGCGATCCGGCATCCGGCCTTCCCCGACGCGGTGGTGCGGACGCCCGCGATCGTCCGGGTGCACGCCTCCGCCGACGACGTCTACGGGCGCGAGCACTTCGGGCCCGTGTCGTTCCTCATCCCCACCGGCTCCACGGGGGAGAGCCTCGACCTGCTGCGGCGCACCGTGAAGGTCAGGGGCGCGCTCACCGCCTCCGTCTACTCCACCTCCCCGCGGGTGCTCGACGACGCCGAGCGGGCCGCGCTCGACGCGGGGGTCAACCTGTCGTGCAACCTGACCGGCGGCGTGTACGTCAACCAGTCGGCCGCCTTCAGCGACTACCACGGCACCGGCGCCAACCCGGCCGCGACCGCCTCGCTCACCGACCCCGGCTACGTCGCCGGCCGCTTCCACGTCGTCCAGTCCCGCCACCCCGCATGAAAGCCGGCTGACGCCATGGCCAGACCGTTCGCCTCCTCGGCCGATCTCGCCGAGAAGAGGCAGACCTTGGAGACGCTCGCGGACGGCGTGTACGCGCTGAACGCCGAGGGCGACCCCAACGTGGGCGCGATCGAGGGCGAGGACTTCCTCGTCTGCTTCGAGGCGCTCGCGACCCCGGTGGCCGCCCGCGAGTGGCTGGCCCGGCTGCGGGCCCGCACCGACAAGCCGGTCCGCTACCTCGTGCTGTCGCACTACCACGCGGTCCGGGTGCTGGGCGCGTCGGCGTTCGGGGCGGACGTGATCGTCGCCCACGACAGGACCCGCGCGCTGATCGCCGAGCGCGGCGAGCAGGACTGGGCCAGCGAGTACGTCCGCATGCCCCGCCTGTTCCGGGATCCCGCCTCGATCCCCGGCCTGACCTGGCCGACGGCGACGTTCAGCGACACGTTCACCATCGACCTCGGCGGCGGCAGGGGAGACCTGGTGCTGGCCCACTGCGGGCGCGGCCACACCGAGGGCGACCTGGTGGCGTGGCTGCCCCGGCAGCGGATCATGTTCGCCGGCGACCTGGTCGAGTCGCGGGCCGCCCTCTACACCGGCGACGCCTTCCACCGGGAGTGGGCGTCCACGACGCTCGACCGGGTGGCGTCGTTCGGGGCGGAGACGCTGGTGGGCGGCAGGGGAGCGGTGGCGAGGGGCGCGGAGGAGGTGGCCGCGGCGATCGGCCAGACCCGCCACTTCCTGGAGGTCATGCTGCGTGAGGTCGGCGGCGCCGGCTCGGTCAAGGAGGCGTTCGCGCGGACGCACCGGGCCCTCGCGCCCCGTTACGGCTCCTGGCCGATCTTCGAGCACTGCCTGCCGTTCAACGTCTCCCGGCTCTGGGACGAGCTGCACGGGATCGAGCGCCCGCGCGTGTGGACCGCCGAACGCGACCGCGAGGTCTGGGACGAGCTCCAGTCATGAGCGGCGACGACGCGCAGGTCATCGTGGTCGGGGCCGGGCCGGTGGGGCTGACGGCGGCGTTGCTGCTGGCCCGGTGGGGGGTCCACGCGCTGGTGCTGGACCGGCGGCCGGAGCGGACGGCGGCCGGGTCGCGCTCGATCTGCCAGCAGCGCGACGTGCTCGACATCTGGGCGGCGGCGGGCGCGGAGCGGATCGCCGAGGAGGGCGTGACCTGGACGACGGCGCGCACCTACTACCGCGACCGGGAGCTGCTGTCGTGGTCGTTCGAGCGGGAGGGGCCGCTGCCGCCGTTCGTGAACCTTTCGCAGGCCCGCACCGAGCAGATCCTGGACGACGCCGCCGCCGCGCAGCCGCTCGTCGAGGTGCGCTGGGACCACGAGGTGACCGGTTTCACGCAGGACGACTCCGGCGTCACCGTGCACTGCGGGCAGCGGCGGTTGCGGGCGTCGTACGCGCTGCTGTGCGCCGGGGCGCGGGCCGAGCCGCTGCGGCGGGCGCTCGGCGTGCGCTTCGGCGGCGAGACGTTCGACGACCAGTTCCTGATCTGCGACATCAGGACCGAGCTGCCCGGCTGGGAGGACGAGCGGCGTTTCTGGTTCGACCCCGTCTGGAACCCGGGGCGGCAGGTGCTCATCCATCCGTGCCCCGGCGGGACGTTCAGGATCGACTGGCAGATCGCGCCCGACTTCGTCCCGACGCGGGAGGACATCGCGCGGAAGATCCGGTGGATCGTCGGCGGGCGGCCGTACGAGCTGCTCTGGCACAGCACCTACCGCTTCCACCACCGCCTGGCCGACCGGATGCGGGCCGGGCGGGTGCTGCTGGCGGGCGACTCGGCGCACCTGCTGGCGCCGTTCGGGGCGCGCGGTCTGAACTCCGGCGTCCCCGACGCCGAGAACGCCGCGTGGAAGCTGGCGTTCGCGCTCAACGGGTGGGCGGGGCCTGAGCTGCTGGAGTCGTACCACGCCGAGCGGCACGCGGCGGCGCGCGAGAACCTGGAGGTGACCGGGGCCACCATGCGCTTCCTCGCGCCGCGGAGCGCCGAGGAGCGGGCGCGCCGGCGGGCGGTGCTGGAGGGCGGGCTGGTGGACCAGGTGGACTCCGGCCGCTTCGCCGAGCCCTTCTGGTACGTCGACTCGCCCCTCACGACGCCGGAGCCGTCCCGGCCGTTCGCCGGCCGCCCGCCGAGGGGTGCGACCTGCCCGCCGGCGCCCGGTGTGATCCTGCCCGACGCCGTTCTGCCGGGCGGGCGATTGCGCGAGAGCTGCCGGGATGGTTTCCTCGTACTGCTGGGTGATATGTGCGATTCGAGTTTGTTTGTGCAGGTCCTGGGCAAGGTCACTACGGCGCCGCTCGCCGTACGCGGGCTCGCGGAGATGGACGGAACCGGCTCGCTCGCTGAGAGGCTCGGCGCAGGGCCGGACGAGGCATGGCTCATCAGGCCGGATGCGCACATCGCCGCCATCATCCCCCATGCGGGTCCGGACTCGGTGGCGGTCGCCGTGGGCCGCGCTCTCGGCGGTTCTACCGAAACTTGACCCCACAAGAGGAGGGACTGCGTGACTGGCCGGAGTTCGTATCTGATCGTCGCCAACCGGTTGCCGGTGGACAGGACGATCGATCCCGACGGAACGGCCTCGTGGCGCAGGAGCCCCGGCGGGCTCGTCACCGCGATCGCGCCGGTGATGCAGCGCCGCCATGGAGCCTGGGCCGGTTGGCACGGGGCGCCGGACGAGAAACTGGAGCCGTTCGAGCAGGACGGCATGAACCTGATCCCCGTGGCCCTGTCAGCCGAGGAGGTGGAGCTCTACTACGAGGGCTTCTCCAACGCCACCCTCTGGCCGCTCTACCACGACGCCGTCGCGCCGCCGGTGTACCACCGCACGATGTGGGACGCCTACCGCCTGGTCAACGAGCGGTTCGCGGCCGCCGCCGCCGAGATCGCCGAGGAGGGGGCGGTCGTCTGGGTGCAGGACTACCAGCTCCAGCTCGTGCCCTCCATGCTGCGCAAGCTCCGGCCCGACCTGCGGATCGGGTTCTTCCTGCACATCCCGTTCCCGCCCGTCGAGCTGTTCTGGCGGCTGCCCTGGCGCAAGGACCTCGTGGAAGGGCTGCTCGGCGCCGACCTGGTCGGCTTCCAGCTCCCCGGCGGTGCCTCCAACTTCCGCCGGCTGTGCCGCAGGCTGCTCGGGCTGCCGTACAAGGGGAACGAGATCTTCCTCGACGACCGCGTCGTGCGCACCCAGGCGTTCCCGATCTCGGTGGACTTCGGGCAGCTCGACTCGCTCGTGCGCGAGCCGCACATCGTGGCGCGGGCCAAGGAGATCCGGTCCGAGCTGGGCGAGCCCGAGCACGTGCTGCTCGGCGTGGACCGGCTCGACTACACCAAGGGCATCGGGCAACGCCTGGAGGCCTTCGGCGAGCTGCTGAAGGACGGGCGGCTGCGCACCGGCGAGGCGGTGTTCGTGCAGATCGCCACCCCGAGCCGCGAACGGGTGGACGAGTACCGCCGGCTGCGCGACGACATCGAGCTGCAGGTCGGGCGGATCAACGGCGAGCACGCCACGCTCGGCTACCAGCCGGTGTGGTACTTCCACCAGTCGTACAACCAGGAGGAGCTCGCCGCGCTCTACCTCGCCGCCGACGTCATGGTGGTCACCCCGCTGCGCGACGGCATGAACCTGGTGGCCAAGGAGTACGTCTCCTGCCACCACGACCTCAGCGGGGCGCTCGTGCTGAGCGAGTTCGCCGGGGCCGCCGACGAGCTGCGCCAGGCTTACCTCGTCAACCCGTACGACGTGGAGGACGTCAAGCGCCAGATGCTGGCCGCCATGCGGGCCACGCCGCACGAGCTGGCCCGGCGGATGCGCACGATGCGCCGCCGGGTCGCCACCTACGACGTGGACCGCTGGGCGAGTGAGTTCCTCACTGCCCTGGAGTCACCTGCTTCAGAGCCCGCCACGCGTCATAGCGCTTCCTGGCGGTCCGGTTGACCACGATCTGAGCCACGGACATGCCGACGCCCATGAGGACCGCGTATCCGATGGCCTCGGCCAGGCTGACCTCCGGCGCCTCGGTGTCGACGGGCGGCTCCTTGCCGGTCGCCTTCACCCAGACGAAGGTGAGCAGCTTGCGGGCCGCCCACCCCGTGGCGAGCCCCACCAGGCCGCCGATGATCCGCCAGGCAACGTCCGGCTTGTCATCCGCCATGCCGATCTCCTTCCCCATATGTAACGAACACTAGTCTGTACCGCTCGCGGGAGCCGCGAAGCCGTACCATAAGGTGGCATGACTGAACAGCGACTACGCCATGCCTCCATGCCCGAGAAACCCACTCTCGACGGCCTGGAGCAGGTATGGGTAGCCCGCTGGGAGGCCGACGGCACCTACCGCTTCGACCGGTCGAAGCCGCGCGAGCAGGTCTACTCGATCGACACGCCGCCGCCGACCGTGTCCGGCTCGCTGCACGTCGGTCACGTCTTCTCCTTCACCCACACCGACATCATGGCCCGCTACCAGCGGATGACCGGCAAAGAGGTCTTCTACCCGATCGGCTGGGACGACAACGGCCTGCCCACGGAGCGGCGGGTCCAGCACGTCTACGGCGTGCGCTGCGACCCTTCGCTGCCCTACGACCCGGAGTTCGTTCCACCGGAGAAGCCGGGCAAACGCGAGATCCCGATCTCGCGGCGCAACTTCGTGGAGCTGTGCCACGAGCTGACCGCCGTCGACGAGCGGGCGTTCGAGGAGGTGTGGCGGCGGGTCGGACTGTCGGTCGACTGGTCGCTGCTCTACACGACGATCAGCGACGAGGCGCGGGCGGTCTCGCAGCGGGCGTTCCTGCGCAACCTGCGGCGCGGTGAGGCCTACCTCGCCGAGGCGCCGACGCTCTGGGACGTCACCTACCGCACCGCCGTGGCCCAGGCCGAGCTGGAGGACCGCGAGCACCCCGGCGCGTTCCACCGCGTCTCCTTCTACGGCGAGCGGGGGCCGGTCTGGATCGAGACGACCAGGCCGGAGCTGATCCCCGCGTGCGTGGCGCTGGTCGCGCACCCCGACGACGAGCGTTACCGCGCGCTGTTCGGCACCACGGTGCTGACACCGCTGTTCGGGGTCGAGGTGCCGGTGCTCGCGCACCACCTGGCCGAGCCGGACAAGGGCTCCGGCATCGCGATGATCTGCACCTTCGGCGACATCACCGACGTCACCTGGTGGCGGGAGCTGTCCCTGCCCACCCGGCCGGTCATCGGCTGGGACGGCCGGCTGCTGCCCGAGCCGCCCGAGGGCGTGGACGCGGAGCCGTACAAAGAGCTGGCGGGCAAGACCGTGCACAGCGCCCGCGAGCGCATCGTGGAGCTGCTGCGCGCCTCCGGCGACCTCGACGGCGAGCCCCGGCCGGTCAGCCGCGCCGTGAAGTTCTACGAGCGCGGCGACAAGCCGCTGGAGATCGTCACCACCCGCCAGTGGTACATCCGCAACGGCGGCCGTGACGAGGAGCTGCGGCGGCGGCTGCTGCGGCGCGGGGCCGAGCTGCGCTGGCACCCGCCGCACATGAAGGTGCGCTACGACAACTGGGTCGAAGGGCTCACCGGCGACTGGCTGATCTCCCGCCAGCGCTTCTTCGGCGTGCCCTTCCCGGTCTGGTACCCGATCGACGAGGCGGGGCAGCCGGTCCACGACGCGCCCATCCTGCCCGCCGAGGACACGCTGCCGGTCGACCCGTCCAGCGACGTGCCGCCCGGCTACGCCGAGGAGCAGCGCGGCGTGCCCGGCGGGTTCATGGCCGACCCCGACGTCATGGACACCTGGGCGACCTCGTCGCTGACGCCGCAGATCGCCGGGCGCTGGGAGCGCGACGACGACCTGTTCCGCCGGGTCTACCCGGCCGACCTGCGGCCCCAGTCGCACGAAATCATCCGGACCTGGCTGTTCGCCACCGTGACGCGCTCCCACCTGGAGTCGGACCGGCTGCCGTGGAGCGACGTCGCGATCTCGGGGTGGATCCTCGACCCCGACCGCAAGAAGATGTCCAAGTCCAAGGGCAACGTGGTCACCCCGCTCAACCTGCTGGAGCAGCACGGCTCCGACGCGGTGCGCTACTGGGCGGCGGGCGGGCGCTACGGCGTCGACTTCGCCTTCGAGCCCGGGCAGCTCAAGATCGGCCGGCGGCTCGCCATCAAGATCCTCAACGCCTCCCGGTTCGTGCTCGGCCTGGCCGGGGACGGCGGCGAGGTGAGCGAGCCGCTCGACCGGTCCGTGCTGGCTGCGCTGGCCGGCGTGGTGCGCGAGGCCACCGAGGCGTTCGACGCCTACGACCACAGCCGGGCGCTGGAGGTCGTGGAGCGCTTCTTCTGGGCGTTCTGCGACGACTACCTGGAGCTGGTCAAGGCCCGCGCGTACGAGGAGAGCGGGCCGGGGGCGGGCTCGGCCCACGCGGCGCTGCGGCAGGCGCTGGACGTGCTGCTGCGGCTGTTCGCGCCGTTCCTGCCGTTCGTGACCGAGGAGGTCTGGTCGTGGTGGCGTGAGGGCTCGGTGCACCGGGCGCCGTGGCCCGTCCCCGAGCCGGGCGACGGCAACCCGGCGGTGCTGACCGTGGCCTCCGAGGTGCTCGGGCGGGTGCGCAAGGCCAAGTCCGAGGCCAAGCTGTCGATGCGGGCCGAGGTGGCGCGGCTGACCGTGACCGGTCCTGAGGCGGAGCTGGTGCGCCAGGCGCAGGACGACCTGTGCGCGGCCGGCAACGTCGAGGAGTTCGTGCTCGGGCACGGCGACGAGCTGGCCGTGGAGGTCCACCTGGGCTGACGGGCGCCGTGAAAGGGGGCGCCGCCCCCTTTCACGGACCCCGCATGCCCATGACGGTGACACGCCCTCCGGCGGTCGCCCAGGCCCGATCTTCGCCGGCGCGCTCCGCGCCCGATCCGGTGGCGCAGTGGGCGCGCACTCGCCGCCCGGACGTGACAGTCTTGAACACGTGCTGCCCGACCGCCCCACCAAGCTCGTGCCGCCCACGCTGGCCAAGACGGCCGCCTGGTGCGTGTGCCTGATCCTCGTCGGCGTGGTCGTCTACTTCTTCGCGCTCATCATCGCCAGGCTCACGTTCGTGGCCCTGCCGGTGGCCGTCGCGCTGCTGCTGACCGCGTTGCTCTACCCGCTCACCAACCGGCTGCGCCAGGCGGGCATGCGGCCGATCTACGCCACGTGGGTCACCATGCTGATCGCGCTGGCCGTGCTGGCCGGCACCGGCTGGCTGGTCGGCGCGCGGGCCGGCGAGGAGTTCCCCAACCTGGTCCAGCAGGTCCAGGCGACCGCGAGAGACGTCCAGGAGTGGCTGATCACCGGCCCGCTGCATCTGCAGCAGGCCCAGATCACCGCGTACGTCGACGAGGTCGCGACCATGGTCAACACCCAGCGGCAGGCGATCACCACGACCGTCCTGAGCGCGGGCGCGGTCGCCTTCGAGGTGCTGGCGTCCATCGTGCTGCTGCTGTTCGTGACGTTCTTCCTGCTCAAGGACGGCGAGCGCATCTGGGCGTGGATCCTCAAGGGCTTCGGCGACGTCGCGCCGCGCATCGACCGGGCCGGCCGGGCGGCGTGGACCACCCTCTCCCACTACGTGCAGGGCACGGTCGCGGTGGCCGCCGTGCACGGCGTGATCATGGGCATCGTGCTGGCCGGCATGGGCGTGCCGCTGTGGGCCCCGCTCGCGGTGCTGATCTTCTTCGCCAGCTTCATCCCCATCGTCGGCATCTTCTTCGCCGGCACCGTGGCCACACTGGTCACGCTCGGCGCCAAGGGCATCGTGCTCGCGCTGGTGTTCCTCGGCATCCTCATCGTCGAGCAGCAGCTGGAGAACCACGTCCTGCAGCCGCTGATCGTCGGCCGGGCGCTCAACTTCCATCCGCTGGCGATCATCCTGGTGCTGGCCATCGGCGGCATCCTCGCGGGCATCGCGGGAGCCGCGGTGGCGGTGCCGGTCGCGGCCGTCATCTACCGGGCGCTGCCCGAGCTGCGGCACCAGCAGCCGGCCCTGCCGCCACCCCCGTCCGTGCACGAGAAGGGCGAACCGGACAGCGAGCCGGGGCCCGACCGGCCCGACCGGCCCGCCGCTCCCGCCGCGGACGAGCGGTCCGCCGCTCCCGCCGCTCGCGCCGCGGACGAGCGGAGCGCCGACAGCGAGTAACCTCGTCACCCGTGACCCGTTCCTCCCTGACCACTCCGCCGCCCGGCGCCGCCGCGCCCGCGCCCCCGCCGGGAGCCCCGCTGCCCGGCGCCGCCCTCGGCTCCCACTACGGCCACTGCTTCGGCTGCGGCACCGAGCACCCCACCGGCCTGCACCTCACGGCCCGGACGCCCGACGGCGCCACCGTCGAGGCCGAGTTCACGGTGGGCGAGGCGCACCAGGGCGCGCCCAAGCTGGCGCACGGCGGCGTCCTGGCCGCCGCCATGGACGAGGTCATCGGAATGTCGGTCTACCTGTTCCACAAGCCGTATGTCACAGGACGGCTGGAGACCGACTACCTTCTCCCCGTTCCTGTCGGCACGACACTCCACCTGCGCGCCTGGTGCAACGGCATCTCGGGGCGGAAGGCGTACCTTGAGGCTGAGGGGCGCATCGGCGCCCCGGACGGGCCGGTCGCCGTCAGGGCGGCGGCGCTGTTCATCGAGGTGAGCATGGAGCACTTCGCCGAGCACGGCGACCTGGCCGCCATCGCCGCCGAGCACCAGGACTTCGAGGTGAATCCGTGAGCAAGGTGGAGGTTCTGATCCAGCGGCTCGACGCCGAGCTGCCGCCGCCGTCCTACGCCCATCCGGGCGACGCGGGCGCCGACCTCTACGCCGCCGAGGACGTCGAGCTGGCGCCGGGCGAGCGGGCCGTGGTCGGCACGGGGCTGGCCATCGCCCTGCCCGACGGCTACGCGGCCTTCGTGCACCCGCGCTCCGGCCTCGCGGCCAGGCACGGTGTCACCCTGGTCAACGCGCCGGGCACGGTCGACGCCGGCTACCGCGGCGAGATCCGGGTCACGCTGATCAACACCGACGCCAAGGAGCCCTTCCGGCTCCGGCGGGGCGACCGGGTGGCCCAGCTGGTGATCCAGCGGGTCGAGCGGGCCGCCTTCTACGAGGTCGAGCGTCTGCCCGGCTCGGTGCGCGGCGCCAACGGATTCGGTTCGACGGGGCGCTGACGGCCCCTCCAGCACCACTATCAGGGAGAGTGAGGAACGTGTTCCGACGTCGTCGTCGAGAGCAGCCGGATGCGGTGGCCGAGCAGGAGCAGGCCGCCCCCACGCGCGAGTCCGGCCCGTGGGACGCCGACGAGCCCCATCCGGACAACGAGCGCATCGACCTCGGTGGCCTCCGGCTGCCGCACAACCCCGACTTCGAGGTGCGCCTGGCCTCGGTCGGCGACCAGCACGTCGGCGTGGTCGTCATCAGCGGGGAGAGCACGCTGCAGCTCCAGGCGCTGGCCGCGCCGCGCAGCTCCGGCCTCTGGGACGAGGTCAAAACCAAGATCCGCGCGCAGGCGAAGGACCTGGAGGAGCGCGAGGGCCCGCTCGGCACCGAGCTGGCGGGCGAGATCAGGATGGACGGCGGCAGCCGCCCGGCCCGCTACCTCGGCGTCGACGGTCCGCGCTGGTTCCTGCTCGCGGTGATCTCCGGGCCCGGCGCGTTCGACGAGGCGGTCGCCGGCGCGTTCGTCGACTTCGTCAAGGACGTCGTCGTGGTGCGCGGCGACGAGCCGATGGCCCGCGAGGAGCCCATCCCGCTGCGCCGGCCCAACGAGCAGGCGGGCGGCGAGCAGACGGACGCGCGCCCCGGTCTCAACCCGTTCAAACGAGGGCCGGAAATCAGTGAGATTCGCTGAGAGCTGACATCACGTAGGCTGAGTCATCATGAGTACGGCAGAGCCCGCGAAACGCGGGGGATTGCGTGGGTTCTTCGCCCGGCTGGCGTCCCCGCAGTCGGAGATCGAGGCCCAGGAACTACGGGAGGACGCCGACGAGGTCGGCGCGACCCCGATCGTGTCGTGCGGCGGGCGCCGGCGCTTCTGCGTGGCGGGTACGCTACGTACGGTGACGTTGCGCCCGAGGGGCGGCGCCCCCGCCCTGGAGGCCGAGCTCTACGACGGGTCCGACGTGATCGACCTGGTCTGGCTCGGCCGCCGCAAGATCGCCGGCATCGAGCCGGGCCGCACGGTCAAGGCCGAGGGGCTGGTCAGCATGCAGGACGGCCGCAAGGTGATGTTCAATCCGCGATACGAGCTCCGGCCAGGGAGTTGATCAGGTGAGTGCTGAGGCGCAAGAGGTCGCCCACGACACGGTGGAAGCGGCGGTGCGAGCACAGCTCGCCAAGGCGTTCGGCGGCGTGCGCGGCATCATCGAGGCGGCGATCCCGACGATCGCCTTCACGGTGTGCTGGATCGCCACCGAGGAGCTGAAGACGTCGCTCATCGTCAGCATCGCGCTGGCGGTGCTGCTGCTGGTGGCCCGGGTCGTGCAGCGGTCCACGCCGCAGTTCGTCATCAACAGCCTGATCGGCATCGCGATCGGGGCGTTCTTCGCCAGCCGCACCGGCGACGCGAAGGACTACTTCCTGCCCGGCATCCTGTGGAACGCCGGCTACATGATCGGCATGCTTATCTCCATCGTCGCCCGATGGCCGGTGGTCGGCTTCCTCATCGGCTCGGTCACCGGCGACCCGACCGCCTGGCGCAAGGATCCCGGCATCGTCCGGCTCTGCACCCGGCTCACCTGGCTGCTCATGCTGCCGTGCGCGGTGCGGGTCGCGGTGCAGGGGCCGGTCTACCTGTTCGGCGGCGGCGACGAGGCGGTGGCCGCGCTCGGCTTCGCCAAGATCGCCATGGGCTGGCCGTTGCAGGTGGCGGCGCTGGCCGGGATGCTCTGGATGCTCGGCCGCGGCCGCACTCCCATCAAGCCCCCGGTCGCCCCGGCCTGAGCCGCGCCTGACCCGCGCCTGACCCGCTCTGCCCGTCTAGGCGGGCAGCAGCAGGCCCACGCACTCCACGTGGTGGGTCATCGGGAAGGCGTCGAAGGCCCGCAGCCCGGCGAGCCTGTAGCCGCGCTCGCCCAGCCACTTGAGGTCGCGGGCGAAGGTGGCCGGGTCGCAGGAGACGTAGACGACGCGCGTGGCCTCCAGCGCGGCGACGCGCTCCACCACCTCGCGGCCGAGGCCCGCCCGCGGCGGGTCCACCACGACGAGGTCGGCGCGCTCGATCTGGAAGCGGTCGAGGGCCTCCTCCACCCGCCCACGCTCCACCCGGGCCTGCGGCAGGTCGCGCAGGTTGGCGCGGGCGTCGCGGACGGCGGCGGCCTCGGACTCCAGGCCGAACACCGCGCCCTCCGGCCCCACCGCCTCGGCCAGGCCCGCCGCGAACAGGCCCACCCCGCAGTAGAGGTCGAGCGCCCACTCGCCGGGCTCCGGCGCCGCGTACGCCAGCACCGCGTCCAGCAGGGTCTCGGCCGCGCCCGGATGCACCTGCCAGAAGCCGCTGCCCATCACCCGGAAGCGGCGCTCGCCCACCTGCTCGTGCAGCACCCCGGAGCCGCGCCGCGGCTCGGTGCGGCCCTTGCCCTGGTCGACCAGGATCGAGGCGGGCGCGTCGAGGTCGGGCACGGTCACGCTGCGCCGCGGCCTGGGCCTGACGACCACGGCCCGCTCGCCGCCCGAGGAGGCGATCACCTCGACGCCGGCGGCCCCCGCCCACGTACGGGTCTCGGCGGCGACCGCCTCGACCTCGGGATGGGCGATCAGACAGGCGTCGACCGGCTCGATCTCGTGCGAGCGGTGCCGGCGGAAGCCCAGCTCACCGCCGGGCAGCGCGGCGAACTGCACCCGGGTGCGCCAGCCGAGCCCGTCGGCGGCGCCAGGCACCTCCTCGACCACGACCTCACGTTCGATGCCCGCGAGCCGCTGGAGCTGCTCGGCCACCACCTGCGCCTTGAGCCGCCGCTGGGCGTCCAGAGTGGCGTGCTGCCAGTCGCAGCCGCCGCAGCGGCCCGGCCCCGCGTACGGGCAGGGCGGGACGACGCGGTCGGGCGACGGCTCCAGGATCTCCACCGCGTCGGCGCGCAGGAACTTGGCGCTCTCCTCGGTGATCTCGGCGATCACCCGCTCGCCCGGCAGCGCGTGCCGGACGAACACCACGCGCCCTTCGTGCCGCGCCACACACCAGCCGCCGTGCGCGACCGGACCCACCGTCAGCTCCAGAGATCCCTGTTCCACATGCGACACCCTATGCCCTGACCTGGCTGACTACTGTCGGAATTGATCCACTACTGTTGGTCGTCGTGGACAACGCGCGGGTGGTGCGGCGGTGGCCCGGCTTCGGGGGAGTCCTGCTGGGCACCCTGTTCGCCTGCGCCTCGCTCACGCCTTCGCTGCTGCCGCGCACCTGGATGTACCAGGGGGTGATGGCCGCGGTCACGGCCCTGATGGGCTACGCCGCCGGCGCCGCGCTCGGCGCGCTCGGCCGCGCGCTGATCCGCTACCGTCCGCCGGAGCGGGGGCGCCGCCTCGCCTGGCGGGCCCTGATCGGCGGCTGCGCGGTCCTGACCGTGGTGGCGCTCTGGTACAGCCACGACTGGCAGCGCGACCTGCGCGCCCTCATGGGCATGGACACCTCACTCACCTGGTTCCCGCCGCTCATCCTGGGCGTCGCGGTGGTGCTGTTCACGCTGGGGCTGCTGCTCGCCCGGCTGGTACGCCTCGGCGGCCGCAAGCTCATCGGCTGGCTCGACCGGTTCGTGCCCGTCCAGGTGGGGCGCGCGATCGGCGTGGTGCTCATGGCCGTGCTCGTCGCGGTGTTCGCCAACGACGTGCTGTTCTCGGCGTTCGTCGCGCGGATGAGCGACGTGTCCTCGGTCGCCAACCAGGGCACCGCGCCGGGCGTGCGGCGGCCCGCCACGAGACTGGTGTCCGGCGGCCCCGGCTCGTTCGTCCCCTGGGACACCCTCGGCAAGGAAGGCCGGACCTTCGTCGCGAGCGCCCCCGCCCCCGCCCGTCTCACCGCCTTCTCCGGCCGGCCCGCCACCGAGCCCATCCGGGTGTACGTCGGCCTCGAAGCCGCCCCCACCCCGCAGGCCCAGGCGGCCCTCGCGGTGCGCGAGCTGGAACGCACCGGGGCCTTCCGGCGGCCGGTGCTCGCCGTGCTCGGCACCACCGGCACCGGATGGGTGGACCCGAGCATCCCCGCCTCCCTGGAGTACATGTACGACGGCCGCTCGGCCACGGTCGCCGTGCAGTACTCGTACCTGCCGAGCTGGGTGTCGTTCCTGGTGGACCGGGAGCGGGCGGCCAGGGCGGGGCGGGCGCTGTTCGAGGCGGTGCGCGCCCGCTGGGCCGAGCTGCCCGCGGACAGCCGGCCGAAGCTCGTGCTGGCGGGGGAGAGCCTCGGCTCGTACGCGCTGGAGCACGCCTTCCGCGACCTCGGCGACCTGACGGCCCGTACGGACGGAGCCGTCTTCGTCGGCCCGCCCAACGTCAACCCCATCTGGCGCCACGTCACCGTCGGCCGGGAGCCGGGCAGCCCCGTGTGGCGGCCGGTGTACGAGGCGGGCCGCACCGTCCGCTTCGCCCAGACACCCGGCGACCTCGGCCGCCCGCCCGGCCCCTGGGCCAGGCCGCGCGTGGTCTACCTGCAGAACGCCTCCGACCCCATCGTCTGGTGGACGCCCGCGCTGATCCTGCGCCGTCCCGCCTGGCTGGAGGGCGAGCGCGGGCCCGGCGTGAACCCGCGGATGAAGTGGTTCCCGCTGGTGACGTTCTGGCAGGTGCTGGTGGACATGACCTCGGCGCTGTCGGTGCCGCCCGGCCACGGGCACCGCTACAACGCCAACGTCGTCGACGCCTGGGCGGCCGTGGCCGCGCCGCCCGGCTGGGACGCCGCCGACAGTGTGCGGCTGCGGACGCTGCTCAGCTCGTTCTGATCCCGTCGTCCTTGACCTGCCCGGGGCGGCGCACCGCGCCCGGCGCCGGAGGCTCCCGCCGGCCCGTCAGCCGGTCGGAGGAGTGGAGCTGCCACGGCACGCTGGTCACCATGACGCCCGGCTTGAACAGCAGCCGCGCCTTCAGCCGCAGCGCGCTCTGGTTGTGCAGCAGGTGCTCCCACCAGTGGCCGACGACGTACTCGGGGATGAACACGGTGACGACGTCGCGCGGCGAGCGCCGCCGCAGCGTCTTGACGTAGTCGAGGATCGGCTGGGTGATCTCCCGGTAGGGCGAGTCGAGCATCTTCAGCGGCACCGGGATGCCGCGCCGCTCCCACTCCTCCTGGAGCTGGCGGGCCTCCTCGCCCTCCACGCCGACGGTGACCGCCTCCAGGGAGGACGGCCGGGTGGCGCGGGCGTACGCCAGCGCGCGCATCGTCGGCTTGTGGATCTTCGAGATGAGCACGATCGCGTGGTTGCGGGCGGGCAGCATGGCCGGCTCGTAGTCCTCGTCGATCTCCAGCTCGGCCGCCACGTTGTCGTAGTGGCGCCGGATGCCCTTCATCATGAGGAACAGGATCGGCATCGCGATCACCACGATCCACGCCCCGACCATGAACTTCGTCAGCAGCACGACGATCAGCACCAGCCCCGTCATGACCGCGCCGAAGAAGTTGATCACCCGGGAGCGGTGCATCTGGTGGCGGAGCCTGAGATCCCGCTCGGTCCGCAGGTGGCGGGTCCAGTGGATGACCATGCCGGTCTGGCTGAGCGTGAACGAGACGAAGACGCCGACGATGTAGAGGTTGAGCAGGCGGCTGACGTCGGCGTTGAACCCCCAGAGCAGCAGGCACGCGCCCGCCGCCAGGATGATGATGCCGTTGGAGAAGGCCAGGCGGTCGCCCCGGGTGTGGAGCTGGCGCGGCAGGTAGCGGTCCTGGGCCAGGATCGAGCCCAGCACAGGGAAGCCGTTGAAGGCCGTGTTGGCCGCCAGGAACAGGATGAGCGCGGTCACCGCCGAGATCAGCACGAACGGCAGCGACCCGCCGCCGAACACCGCGTCCGCGACCTGCGAGATGATCGGCTGCTGGTAGTAGTCAGGGCCGACCGGGGTGCCGTCCGGCCGCATCAGGTCCCTGGCCACCACGGACGGCTCGGCCACCTTCACGCCCGAGGCCAGCCCGAGGGCGATGATGCCGCCGAACATCGTGATGGCGACGAGGCCCATCATGAGCAGCGTCGTGGCGGCGTTCTTGCTCTTGGGCTTGCGGAAGGCGGGCACGCCGTTGCTGATGGCCTCGACGCCGGTCAGGGCCGCGCAGCCGGTGGAGAAGGCCCGCAGGATGAGGAAGGCCGCGGCGAAGGCCGTCAGGTCGGTCTGCTCGGGCCGGATGGTGAACCCGGCGCTCGGGGCGTGCAGCTCGTCGCCCAGCACCAGCAGCCGGAACCCGCCCACGGCGATCAGCAGCAGCACGCCGATCATGAACGCGTACGTGGGGACGGCGAAGGCGACCCCGGACTCGCGGATGCCGCGCAGGTTGACCACGGTGAGCAGGACGACGATGGCGATGGCGACGGCCGGCTTGTGCTGGCCCACGATCGGGATGGTGGCGCCCACGTAGTCGACGCCGTTGGCGACGGACACCGCGACGGTCAGCACGTAGTCGACCAGCAGCGCGCTGGCCACCGTGAGACCGGCGTTCTTGCCGAGGTTGGTGGTCGCCACCTCGTAGTCGCCGCCCCCGCTGGGATAGGCGTGCACGTTCTGCCGGTAGGAGGCGACGACCGTGAGCATCACCACGACGACGGCGGCGGCGATCCAGGGGCTGTAGGCGTAGAAGGAGACGCCGGCCAGCGACAGGATGACCAGGATCTCCTGGGGGGCGTAGGCCACGGAGGAGAGCGCGTCGCTCGCGAAGACCGGCAGGGCGATGCGTTTGGGGAGCAATTGCTCGTGGAGCTGCCCGCTGCGCAGGGCGCGCCCCACGAGCAAGCGTTTGACAAGATCCGTTACCTTCGCCACGAAACGAGATGCTAGCCCCAGACGCCCGGCCTAAACGAGGTGCTCCCTCCTGACGCCATACTGGAGTCTGAGCAACCGCCGGCCGCGACGATGCGGGGGGACATGCATATTGTGATCATGGGGTGTGGTCGCGTGGGATCGACCCTCGCGCACATCCTCGAGGACAACGGCCACTCCGTTGCCATCATCGACCGCGACCCGCAGGCGTTCCGGCGGCTGCGCGCCGGGTTCCGCGGGCGCCGGGTGACGGGGGTCGGTTTCGATCGCGACGTGCTCACCGACGCCGGCGTCGAGTCGGCGGCGGCGTTCGTGGCCGTCTCCAGCGGCGACAACTCCAACATCATCTCCGCGCGGGTGGCCCGCGAGACGTTCGGCGTCGACAACGTCGTCGCCCGCATCTACGACCCCCGAAGGGCCGAGGTCTACCAGCGTCTCGGCATCCCCACGGTGGCCACCGTCCGCTGGACCGCCGACCAGATCCTGCGCCGCATCCTGCCCGAGGGCGCCGAGCCGCTGTGGCGCGACCCCACGGGCACCGTCGTGCTCGCCGAGGTCGCGGTCAACCCCTCCTGGATCGGCACCCGCGTCGTCGACGTGGAGCGGAGGGCCGGCGTCCGCGCCGCCTTCATCAACCGCATGGGCGAGGCCCTCACCATCACCCAGGACTCCGTGGTCCAGGAGGGCGACGTGCTGCACGTCATCGCCGCCGAGAACGACATGGACCGGATCAACAAGGCGCTCGCCGGAGCGCCGGAAGTGGATGACTGATGCGCGTCGCCATCGCCGGAGCGGGCGCGGTCGGGCGTTCCATCGCCGCGGAGCTGCTGGAGAACGGCCACGAGGTCCTGCTCATCGACGTCGACCCCCGCGCCATCAAGATCGACAGTGTGCCGCGGGCCGAATGGCTGCTCGCCGACGCCTGCGAGATCGCCTCCCTCGACGAGGCCGGGCTCAACAACTGCCACGTCGTGGTCGCCTCCACCGGCGACGACAAGGTCAACCTCGTCGTGTCGCTGCTCGCCAAGACCGAATACGGCGTGCCGCGCGTGGTGGCCCGCATCAACCACCCCAACAACGAGTGGCTGTTCAACGAGTCGTGGGGCGTCGACGTCGCCGTCTCCACCCCGCGCCTGCTGAGCGCCCTGGTCGAGGAGGCGGTGAGCGTCGGCGACCTGGTGCGGCTCATGACGTTCCGGCAGGGCCAGGCCAACCTCGTCGAGCTCACCCTGGCCGACGACGCCCCGGTGGTCGGGCAGCGGGCCGGGGCGGTGCCGTGGCCGGTGGACTCCGCGCTGGTCGCGATCCTGCGCGAGGGCCGGGTGCTGGTGCCGTCCGCGGACGACCCGCTGGAGGCGGGCGACGAACTGCTCTTCGTGGCCAGCCAGGAGGTCGAGCAGGAGCTCGCCCACCTGCTCTCCCAGCACTGACCCCGGTCCTCAGCTCACCCCGCTCCCACTCGTCCTGCCGCCGGCCAGGGCCTCGGCGAACGGGTCGGGGGCGGCGGAGCCGGCGGCGAACGCGGCCGCCCACCGCTCGCCGCCCAGCGCGCCCCGCAGCCCCTCCGCCACCGCCAGGTGGGCCTGCCGGAACGGCCCGGTCAGCAGCACCCCGAACTCCCGCCGCAACCGTTCGCCGGCGCCGAGCAGCCGGGCCGCCCGCGCCACGTCGCCGGTGGCCGCCACCGCCCAGGCCAGGACCTCCACGCCCCACGTGGGCGACCAGCGGTCGCCGAGCGCCCGCTGCCGCTCCACGCTGTCGCGCAGCAGCTCCACCGCCCGGTGCGGGTCGCCGTGCCGCAGCTCGGCCAGCCCTACGCCCCACAGCCCCCACGACGTCGCCCACGCGCCCTGGTGCGCCCGCGCCTCGGCCAGGTATTCGCTCCCCGCGGCCAGCGCCGTCTCCCGGTCGCCGAGGAACACCGCGGCCATCGCCCACACCAGCGTCGCCAGGTGCGTGTCGCCGATCCTGCCGTCCCGCCGCAGCTCGGCGCGGGCCCGCGCCAGCAGCCCGATCGCGGCGGGGTCGGCGTGCCGCAGCAGCGCGTACGCGCCCTCCGCGAACGTCACCGCCGGCTCCGGACCGTCCAGCCGCCCGGCCCGCTCCCGGCACGCCGCCAGCAGCGCGTCGGCCCCCTCCGGATCCCCCTGGCACAGCGCGATCCACACCGCGAACGCACTCGCCACCACCTGCGGCCTCACGTCCTGAGCAGTCCCAGGAGCGGGGCCAGGGCTGGGATCAGGGCCAGGGCCGGGACCGCGGCCGGGACCGTGGCCGGGACCGTGGCCGGGACCGTGGCCGGGACCGAGACCGGGGCCGGGGCCGGGATCAGGGCCGGGGCCGGGGCCGGGTTGCTGGGCGAGCGCGGCCAGCAGCCACCGCCGCCCCTCGGCCGGCGTGCCGCCGAAGAACCACGTCTGCGCGCTGGTCAGGTGCACCGCCAGCCGCAGGCCCGCCACCGCCTCGCCCGGCCACGTCAGGCAGAACTCCATGGCCGCCCGCAGATTGGGCAGCGCCAGGCGCGTCCTGGACAACCACACGGCCTCCTCCGGCCCGCACCACCCGGCCGCCGCGCCCGCGGCGAGGCGCAGGTAGTGGTCGCGGTGCCGTACCCGCAGCCCGGCCTCCCTGCCCAGCTCACGCAGCCGCGCAAGGCCGTACTGGCGGATGGTCTCCAGCAGCCGGTACGCCGTGCGCCCCCCTGCCGGCTGCGCGGTCACGATCGACTTGCGGACCAGCCCGGCGAGCAGGTCGAGCACGTCCCCGCGGGCGATCGGCGGGCCGTCGCACACCGCCTCGGCGGCGGCCAGGTCGAAATCGCCGGCGAACACCGACAGCCGCGCCCACAGCACCTGCTCGCGCTCGGTGCACAGCCCGTGGCTCCAGTCGATCACGCCCTGCAACGTGCGCTGGTAGCGCGGGACGGGCCACGCAGCGTACAGGGCCTCGCCGGGCTCTCCGGGCTCGCCGGTCAGCAGGTGGAAGCGGTCGTCGAGGCGTTCGAGCATCTCGTCGAGCGAGAGCGCGCCGAGCCGGACCGCGGCCAGCTCGATCGCGAGCGGCAGTCCGTCAAGACGGCGGCAGAGCTGCAGGGCGGCGGCGCGGGCGGGCCCTTCGGCGGTGAAGCCGGGCGCGGCGGCGGCGCCCCGGTCCGCCAGCAGCCGCAGGGCCTCGCCGTCCTCGTCCACGGTGAGCGGGGGGACCGGCAGCACGTGCTCGCCGGGCACGCCGAGCGCCTGCCTGCTGGTCGCCAGCACCCGCAGCCCGGGCGCGCCGCGCAGCAGCACGCCCAGCAGCTCCGCGACGGCGGCCACCACGTGCTCGCAGTTGTCGAGGACGAGCAGCGTCCGCCGCTCGCGCAGATGACCCAGCAGCACCTCACGAACGGGCCGCGCCGACTGGTCCCGAACCCCCAACGCCTCCGCCACCGCCGCCTCGATCCGCCCTGGCTCGATCCGCCCCGGCTCGCTCACGACGGCGAGGTCCGCCAGCCACACCCCGTCACCGAACACGCCCGCCGCCTCAGGGGCCCAGGGTTCCGCGTGGCGGCCCTCGGCAGACAGCCGGGCCGCCACGCGAAGGGCGAGCCGGGTCTTGCCCACACCGCCGACGCCCGTGAGCGTCACCAGGCGCGCGGCGCCGAGCAGACCCTCCACGCGCTCGATCAGCCCCTCCCGCCCCACGAACGACGTCAGCTCGGCCGGCAGGCCGCAGCCGCCCCCGCCGATGGGCGGCGGCGGCTCGGGACGGGGAGCGGGGACGAGGCCCGGGTCGGCAGCCAGGATGCGCCCGTGCAGCTCGCGCAGCTCGGCGCACGGATCGACGCCCAGTTCGTCCGCCAGGAGCTCGCGGACCGTCGCGTAACAGCGCAGCGCCTCGCCCGGCCGCCCGGCCCGGCACAACGCCAGCATCCGCTGCCCCCAGAAGCGCTCCTGCAGCGGGTGGGCCGCCGTCAGCTCGCGCAGCTCGGCCAGCACCTCGGCGTGCCGCCCCAGCGCGAGATCCGCCTCGACACGGGACTCGACGGCGCAGAGCCGGCGCTCGGCCAGGGCAGGGGCCACCTCCCGCCGCAGCAGGTCGGACTCGACGTCCGCGAGCGGGTCGCCGCGCCACAGCGACAGCGCCTCCCGCAGCAGCTCCGCCACCCGCGCGTTGTCGCCCGCCGCGCCCACGGCCTCCGCCCGCAGCCGGTCGAAGCGGTGCGCGTCGAGCGCGCCGTCGGCGACCTCCACCAGGTAGCCACGCGGACGGGACAGGATCGGCGCCTCCGCCCCGGCCGCCGCCGAGAGCCGCCGCCGCAGCCGCAGCACGTGGTTCTGCAGGGTGTTGCGTACGCCGTCCGGCGGACGCTCGCCCCACAGCCGGGCCACCAGCGTCTCGACCGGCACCACCTGGCCCGCGTCCACCAGCAGCGCCGCCATCAGAGCCCGCTGCTTGGCCGAGCCGATCACGATGGGCACGCCGTCGAAGGTCACCTCCAGCGGCCCCAGAATCCCGAACGCGAACCCCACCCGCCAGTGATACCACCCTCGGTGACCGGCCGGTGACCGAACGGTGACCGCGTACGGGCAGCCTGGCATCCGTCCAGGGCGGACGGATGGACGGACGGACACGGAGGAACGATGCAGCGCACCCGACGTGCGTGGCGCGGTCGGCTCGTTCGGCGCGGCCGGCGTGGCTGGCGCGGACCGCGTGGCTGGTTCGAGGAGCACAGAAGCGTCTCGGGTGGCCGCGCGTCCGTGTGGCCGGGACGGAAACCGGCCGCCCCGACCGCGTCCGAGCGGTGGGACCCGCGCCCCCGCTCCGCCCCTGACGCCCGTGGGCGTCCCATCGCCTTCCCCTTTGAGGCCGCGGGACGCTCACGGGTGAGAACCCGAGGGCCACCACGAAGTCCACCGGGGCCCCGCCCGGACCTCCGCCGGGTCCTCGCGGGGACCTTCGCCGCGTCCCGGTTCGACGCCGTCACTCCGGGAGCGCGGCCTCATGGGGCTGGTGGGCCGGGGGTCAGAGCCAGCCCATGCGCTGGGCCGTGCGGATGGCCTCCAGCCGGTTCTGGGCGTTGAGCTTGGTCATCGCGCTCGACAGGTAGTTGCGTACGGTGCCCTCGGTCAGGTGCAGCTCGCCCGCGATCCTGGCGATCGTCGCGCCGTCGCCGGCGAGCCGCAGCGCGTCGCGCTCGCGGTCGGTCAGGGGACTGTCGCCGGCCGCCATGGCCGCCGCGGCCAGCTCGGCGTCGAGGTAGCGCCCGCCCCCCTGGACCTTGCGGATGGCCATGGCGAGCTCCTCGGCGGAGGCGTCCTTGCCGAGGAAGCCGCCCACTCCCGCCGCCATGGCCCGGCGCAGGTAGCCGGGCCGGCCCAGGCTGGTCAGGATGACGATCTTGCACTGGGCGCTGATCCGCTCGGCCGCGCTCAGGCCGTCCATGCCGGGCATCTCGATGTCGAGCACGGCCACGTCCGGACGGTGCTCGGACACGGCGGCGACGACCTCGTCACCCCGGCCGACCTGGGCGACCACCTGGATGCCCTCCTCCAGGTCCAGCAGGGCCGCGATGGCGCCGCGGACAAGGTGCTCGTCGTCGGCGAGCAGCACGCGGATGGTCATGGTCTCTCCCCACAACTCATGCGGGCACCGCCGCCCGCAGCAGGTAACGGCCCTCGGGCGTGGGCGCCGCCTCCAGGCTGCCGCCCGCCGCGCGCACCCGTTCGGCCAGTCCCGCCAGGCCGTTGGGCGCGTGCCGGCCCACCGGGCCGCTCACCCCGTCGTTGGACATCTCCAGCACGCCGTCCTCGATGCTGATCTCGCAGCGTTCGGCCCGGCTGTGCTTGAGCACGTTGGTGGTGCCCTCGCGGACGACCGTGGCCAGCAGCGTGCGGCTCTCGGGGGTCAGCCCGGCCGTGTCGGCGCGTACGGCGCAGCGCACCCCCGCCGCCTCCAGCACCGCCCGTACGCTGGCGAGGACCTCGTCCAGGTCGACGGCGCGGTAGTTCTGGACGACCGTGCGCACCTCGCGCAGCGAGCGCCGGGCGAGGTCGCGCACCTCGAACATCTCGGCCGCGGCCGCCTCGGGATCGGCGCGCAGCCGCTCCTCGGCGTGCCCGGCGCGGGCGGCCACGTCGGTGAGGCTCTGGCCGAGCAGGTCGTTGAGGTCGCGGGCGAAGCGCAGCCGCTCCTCCGAGACCGCGAGCCTGGCCAGTGCCTCCTCGCCCTCGTGCGCCTCCTGGGCGAGCCGCCACAGCGCCAGGTTGGCCAACGTCGCGCCGACCGAGATCACCGTCATGAACGTCATCGCCGTCACCAGCGCCAGGATGTCCGCGAACCCCGCCCCGGACAGCACCCCGATCAGGGTGAGGGTCGTGATCGAGCCGGCCGAGAGGAGGACGATCGTGCGCCTGCGGACGAACGGCGCCAGCGTCCCCAGCCAGGACGGGAGCGCCCACACGACGGCCACGACGGCCAGCAGCAGCGCGAGCGCCCCGCTCACCGCCAGCAGCGCCGTGGGCCGCGGCCCGCCGCGCACCGCCGCCCGGAACGGGCGCAGGCAGATCACGACGAAGACCGCCAGCAGGACGGCGGCGCCCATCGCCAGGGCCGGGGGCATGCCCGCCTGCCATTGGAGGTAGAGCACGTAGAACCCGATCAGGCTGAGCAGCGGCACGAGATCCGTGGAGTAGACGATCACCCAGCGGACCTTGTCGAGCTTGCTCGCCGTGCGCAGCCGGCGCAGCGGCCCCGGCCGCCCGCCGTCCCCGCCCTCCGGGACCGGCGTCATGCGGGCACCGCCGCCGGCAGCGGGTGCTCCCCGACGACCGGCACCGTCGCGCGCAGCAGGAACTCGCCTGTCGCCGTGGGCGCGGCCGACAGGGTGCCGCCCGCGGCGACCAGGCGCTCGGCCAGTCCGCGCAGGCCGCTGCCCGGCGGCGCCGCCGCGCTCCGCGCGACCCCGTCGTTGCGCATCTCCAGCAGGCCGCCGTCGATCGTGATGGCGCAGCGCGTGGCCCTGCTGTGCTTGAGCACGTTGGTGCCGCCCTCGCGCACCACCCACGCGAGCAGCGCCCGCGCGGCCGGCCCGAGTTCGTCGGCCCGTACGTGGACGACGCACCGCGTCCCTGACGCCTCCAGCGCGGCCCGCACCCCGGCCACCTCCTGGTCGAGGTCGAGGTGCTGGTAGCCGTGCACGGCCTGCTGGACCTTGGCCAGCGAGTCGCCGGCCAGCTCCCGGACCTCGGTCATCTCGGTCAGCGCCCGCCCGGCGTCCTTGGTGGCGAGCTTGGCGGCCAGCTCGCTCTTGAGCGTGATCACCGCCAGGCTGTGGCCGAGCAGGTCGTGCAGGTCGCGGGCGAAGCGCAGCCGTTCTTCCGCGACCGCGAGCCGGGCCCTCGCCTCGCGGCCGTTGGAGGCGTCCCTGATGATCCACCAGAGCCAGCGCCACAGGAGCATGGCCGGGACCATGAAGGCGAAGTTGATCAGCAGGCCGATCAGCGCGCCGGGCCAGCTCTGGCCGTGCAGGAGCGTGCCGTAGGCGGTGAGCAGGCCGGCCGCCGCCACCGACATGCAGGCGATCGCCCGGGGCGTCAGGTAGAGGGCGGCCGCGGCGAGCCACAGCGTGCCCACCTCGATCCACGGCGCGGTGTTGTCGAGGGTGGTCGGGCGCAGCAGCGTCGCGGCCAGGGCCAGCACGCCCGCGAGCGCCAGTTTCCAGGTGGGGCGCGGCCGGTGGTCGAAGGCCTCCCTCAGGAGGAACGGGAACAGCGCGCACAACCCGAGCTGGCAGGCGATGGTGACGGCGGCGTGCGGGGGCGAGATCGCGCCCGCCACGGCCCGGCCGACGATGAACGCCACGGCGATGACGGCGAGCAGCGCCACGACGCCGTCCATCCAGTAGATCAGGATCTTCCTGGCCGTCTCAGGACGAGCCGCCATCGCCCCCTCCCCCTCGCCTGGACATGTGACGGTAAGGGGATCCTATAGTCAGGGTACGGAACCGCGCAGAACGGCCGCCGCCTCCTCACCGGGATCGGCCCCGCGCAGGGACAGCCAGGCGAGGCCGTGGCGGACGGCGTACGCGGAGAGGGTGCGCGCGTCCTGCTCGTCCAGCTCGGACCCGTCGGCGAGCACGAGCGTCAGCGCGATGCGCGGCCAGGCGCCCTCCGGCTCGGGCAGCGACTGGGCGCGGGCGATCTGCGCCTCGGCCAGCCGCACGGCGGCGGCGAGCCGGGGCAGCCGGCCGGAGGGGGCCGTGCGCGGCTCCAGCTCGGCCAGCAGGTTGACGGTGCCGACGTCGGCCCCGTCCTGGTGGGCGGCCCGCAGCGCGGCGACGCCCGCCGCGTCCAGCCCGGACGCCGTCAGCGGCGCGGTGAGGCTGACCCGCAACGGCCGCTCCCGCTGCAGGGTCCGGAGCGCGCGGGCCCGGCGCGAGGCCGTGCCGGCGCTCTCGCCGGGCCGGAGCTCGAAGTCGACGGCGGAGACGTCGAAGGCGCCCACCACGCGCCGGTAGGCCGCGGCGAGCGCGCGCGGCTCGGTGCAGCGGGCGGCCGGGTCGGAGCCGTTCGCGCCGCCGAACGACGGCGTGGCGTCGCCGCCGAGCGCCCTGAGCCGGCCGATCCTGTTGGCCACCCGGTTGACGCCGGGGTCGAGGAGCACGCCGCCGACGCTCGCCCACGCGGGTGAGCAGCCGTCGGCGCCGCCCGCGACGAGGTGGCCGAGCAGGTAGTGGCGGACGCCGGTGCGCAGGGCCGCGGCCGGCAGGTCGAAGTCGGGGTCGGCGGCGGTGTCGACGTACGCCACGAAGCCGGGCAGCGGCGACTCGGCCATCGCGGCGGAGAGCGCGGGCGTGTGCCTGGCGAGGGGCGCGGCCCGGGAGGCGGGCGGCGCGGACGGCTCGGGCGGCGGGGACGTCGCGACGGCGTCCGCGGGCGGCAGCAGCCGGACCGCGGCGGCGGTGGCGGCCACGAGCGCCAGCCCGGCGAGGATGGCGAGAGGACGGGGGAGCAGGCCCGGCTCCCTCTGGTGCCGCGGCATAGAGCACTTCCCGTGTTCGATCGGCTACCTAGGGTGCTGAGCTGAACGCTAGCAAGCCGGGCGACGCGACGTGGTCCCCTTTCCGGTTCGCGTCCGATGTGCGCCGATAATGGCTGACATGAAGCTGAGGATCTTCACCGAGCCCCAGCAGGGCGCCAGCTACGACGACCTGCTCACCGTCGCCCGGGCCGCTGAGCGGCTGGGCTTCGACGCGTTCTTCCGGTCCGACCATTACCAGCGCATCGGCGCGGGCGACCCCGGCGCCGGCTCGACCGACGCCTGGGTCACGCTGGCGGGCCTGGCGAGGGAGACCTCGGCCATCAGGCTGGGGACGCTGGTGTCGCCGGCCACGTTCCGGCTGCCCGGGCCGCTCGCGATCAGCGTGGCGCAGGTGGACCAGATGAGCGGCGGCCGGGTGGAGCTGGGGCTCGGCACGGGGTGGTTCGAGGCCGAGCACACCTCGTACGGCATCCCGTTCCCGCCCGTCGGCGAGCGCTTCGGCCGGTTCGAGGAGCAGCTTGAGATCATCACCGGTCTGTGGACGGCGAAGGACGGCTACTCCTTCGAGGGCAGCTACTACCGGCTGGCCGACTCGCCCGCGCTGCCCAAGCCGGCGCAGCGGCCCCGGCCGCCGATCATCATCGGCGGGGTCGGCGCCAAGCGCACGCCGCGCCTCGCGGCGGCGTACGCCGACGAGTACAACGTGCCGTTCCGCTCGCTGTCCGACACGGGGGCGGCGTTCGACCGGGTACGCCGGGCGTGCGAGGAGGCCGGGCGCGGGATCGTGCTGTCGGCCGCGCAGACCACGGTCGTCGGCGCCGACCGGGCGGAGGTCGAGCGGCGCGCGGCGGCCATCGGCGAGGACCCGGACAAGCTGCGCGAGAGCGGCGTGTGCGGCACGCCCGCCGAGGTCGTCGAGCGGATCGGGCGGTTCGCCGAGCTCGGTGCCGAGCGGTTCTACCTGCAGATCCTCGACCTCGGGGACCTGGAGCACCTGGAGCTGATCGCGGCCGAGGTGCTGCCGCGCCTGTAGGTAAACGGTTGGCGGGCTTTCGCGGCGTTCCCGCACACTTCGGAGGGTGCTGCTGACGGTCACGAACACCGCGAGGCCCGCCACCGACCTGGGTTTCCTCCTGCACAAGCATCCCGGGCGCGTGCAGGAGTTCCGCCAGTCGTCCGGCGGCGAGGCGGCCTGGCGGGTGCACGAGCCGGTCTTCGCGGTGCTGGCGCTGGAGTCGGAGCCGGTGGACCCACGCCTTTAAAGGTTGGGTAAGGGGTCCGCTGGGTCCCTGACGTGCGGGTATCCCCCGATGACGGGGAAAGGACCTGCATGGCCACTCAGCACACGCACCAGGAGCACCTGGCTCACGTCGTGTTCATCACGGCCGCCGCCGCCATCGGGGGGTTCCTGTTCGGCTACGACAGCTCCGTCATCAACGGCGCCGTCGTCGGGATCCAGCGGTACTTCCAGGTGGGTCCGGTGGAGACGGGTTTCGTGGTGGCGATCGCGTTGCTGGGGTCGGCCGTCGGCGCCTGGGCCGGCGGCGGGCTCGCCGACCGGTGGGGCCGTACCCGGTCGATGCAGGTGGCGGCGCTGCTGTTCGCGGTCAGCTCGATCGGGCAGATGCTGCCGTTCGCCATCTGGGACCTCGCGCTGTGGCGGGTGATGGCGGGCTTCGCCATCGGCATGGCGTCGGTGCTCGGGCCGGCGTACATCGCCGAGGTCGCGCCGCCCGCCTACCGGGGGCGGCTCGGCTCGTTCCAGCAGCTCGCCATCGTGCTCGGCATCGCGGTCTCGCAGCTCGTCAACTTCGTGATCGCGCGGGCGGCGGGCGGCGAGGTCAACAATCCGCTGTGGGTGCTGGAGGCGTGGCAGTGGATGCTCGGCGCGTGCGCGGTCCCCGCGCTGCTCTATTTGCTGTTCGCGCTGCTCATCCCCGAGTCGCCGCGCTACCTCGTCATGGCGGGCAAGCCGCGGCGGGCGCGGGAGGTGCTGGCCGAGGTCGAGGGCGAGGACGTCGACCTCGACGCGCGCATCGCCGAGATCCAGCTCGTGGTGCGCACCCAGCGGGTGCCGGGGCTGCGCGACCTGCGCGGGCCAGCGCTCGGGCTGCTGCCCATCGTGTGGATCGGCATCGTCCTGTCGGCCTTCCAGCAGCTCGTCGGCATCAACGTGATCTTCTACTACTCGTCGGTGCTGTGGCAGTCGGTGGGCGTCAACCAGAGCGACTCGCTGCTGATCAGCTTCTCCAGCTCGATCATCAACATCATCGGCACGTTCATCGCGATCTCGCTCGTGGACCGGATCGGGCGGCGGCCGCTGCTGCTCGTCGGCTCGGCCGGCATGGCGCTCTCGCTGGCCACGGCGGCATGGGCGTTCAGCGCCTCCCGTACCGGCGCGGGAGGCGTGATCGGGCTGCCCGACCCGCAGGGGCCGATCGCGCTCGTCGCGGCCAACCTGTTCGTGCTGTTCTTCGCCCTGTCCTGGGGTGTGGTGGTCTGGGTGCTGCTGGGGGAGATGTTCCCCAACCGCATCCGGGCCGCCGCGCTCGGCGTCGCCGCCGCGGCGCAGTGGCTGGCCAACTGGGCGGTCACGGTGTCGTTCCCGGCGCTCGCCGCCTGGAACCTGCCGCTCACCTATGCCGCGTACGCGACGTTCGCCGCGCTGTCGTTCGTCTTCGTGCTCCGGCAGATCAAGGAGACGAAGGGCCGCAAACTGGAGGAGATGGGCTAGCCTGTGGCGTGCTTGACGACGTCCTCGGTCCCTCGCTCGACGTGTTGTTGTGGCGGCCGGTCAGCCACGACATGTCCTCGAGCGTGCGCACCTTACCCACGCCGGGCAGGGCTACGACTCGAGCCGACACCGGGCGGGCGCGGCCGGCGTCGTAGCGGAACCTCGAGCCGTGCTTGCGCTTCCTCCAGCCGGGGAAGCCGACCTTGCGACCCCTCCTCTTCCCGGACCTGAAGTCGAAGAAGTTCTTGAACCCCGCCGCCCGGGCCCGGCACGCCTCCTTCGGTACCCGCGAGGACAGGCCCTCTTCGGTGAACCACGAGTAACGGTCGCGATGCTCCAGACGCCACAGCTTCTCCAGCGCCGGAGCCGACCAGGGGACCGGCGTCAGATCCTTGTCGGGGACGCCGTAGGTCTTCTCCGCCTCCCGCTGGTCGAGGGCGGCCTTCACCTTCTCGAGGCAGAAGTTCTCCACGACGCGGGACAAGCCGGCATGCTGCCCGAGCCGGGTGCGCTGCCCGAGCGTCGGGGCCAACTCGACGCGGTAGCCTTGCCGTTCGGTCACGCCACCTCCTGCGCGGCACGCACGGCCGCCTTGGCGCGGCGAGATGCCGAGCGCTGCCCGTACAGGCGGGCGCAGAAGGAGGTGAGGACTTCGGTCATGTCCCGCACCAGATCGTCATCGACTTCGGCGTCGTCGATCACGACGATGCGCCGGCCGGTCGCCTCGAGCGCGGCCGACAGATGCTCGACGGCGGTACACCACCGTCCAGCCGTCCGGGTCGGACGGCTGCACGAAACCCCCTTGCCGAACCGGTTAGGCAGCCGTTGAGAGCGCTCCCGGCGCGGACGTCTCGAAAGCGTCACGGCTCTTGACGCGCACGACACGGGGAATTTACGTTCGCGGTACTTATCCGGTTCAGCAAACCCCAGCGCTCGCGGCGGGAGCCCGGTTCGGCGTCGCTCTTGGGAGCGCTCCCACAGGTAGGTGCACGTAGGAACCCTTCGCGCCCCCACGCGAAGGAAGGAGAGAAGCGATGCGCAACCGGCCTAGGAAGATCATTCCGCTCCTCGCGGCGGGCCTGCTCGCCGTCACGGCCTGCAGCGGCGGCCCCTCCACCCCGACCGGCCCCGCCCCCAGCCAGGGCCAGAGCCAGGGCGCGCCGGCCAACGCCGACCCCGACCAGCTCCCCCGGGGCGAGACCCTCTACACCACCGGCACCCAGTGGGGGCCGCCGGCCAACTTCAACCCCATCAGGGAGTGGGACTCCGCCGTCGGCACCAAGGGCCTGGTGTACGAGTCGCTGTTCCACTACGACACCACCGCCGCCAAGCTCACCCCCTGGCTGGCGGAGAGCGGCTCGTGGACGGGCGACACCACGTACGAGGTCAAGCTGCGCCCCGGGATCACGTGGTCCGACGGGCAGCCGTTCACGGCCAAGGACGTCGTCTTCTCCTTCGAGCTCGGCAAGATGGAGACGATCCCGTACCACAACCTGTGGAACTGGCTGGAGAAGGCGGAGGCGGTCGACGACCGGACCGCGCGTTTCACCTTCTCCACCGCCAACTACCAGGAGTGGGACTTCATGCTCTACACGCGCACGATGGTCCCCGAGCACATCTGGAAGGACCGCTCGGAGAAGGAGGTCCTCGACGGGCTCAACGAGAACCCGGTCGGCACGGGCGCGTACACGTTCCTGCGCAAGGACCAGGACCGCGTCACCCTCCAGCGCCGCGACGACTGGTGGGGCAAGACCGCGCTCAACATGGAGCCCAAGCCCCGCTACATCGTCGACATCGCCACCCCCAGCAACGAGGTCGCGATGGGCCTGCTGCTGCAGAAGGGCCTCGACCTCAGCAACAACTTCCTGCCCGGCGTGGCCAACCTCGTCCAGGGCAACTTCGGGCTGAGCACCTACTACAACGAGCCGCCGTACATGCTGTCGGCCAACACCGCCTGGCTGGTGCCCAACACCACCAGGAAGCCGATGGACGACCCCGCCTTCCGCAAGGCCCTCGCCTCCTCGATCGACGTCAAGAAGATCGTCGAAGGCGTCTACGGCAACCTCGTCAAGGCCTCCAGCCCGACCGGCCTGCTGCCCCAGTGGGACAAGTACGTCGACCAGGACGTCGTCGCCAGGTCAGGCTTCACCTTCGACGCGGCCAAGGCCAAGAAGCTGCTCGCCGACGCCGGATACAAGGACGGCGACGGCGACGGGTACGTCGAGAACAAGGACGGCTCCAAGATCAGCCTGTCCATCATCGTCCCGTCCGGCTGGACCGACTGGATGGAGTCGGCCCGCTCGATCGCCGCCAGCGCCAAGACCGCCGGCATCCAGATCACGCCCGACTTCCCCGACTTCAACGCCCTGGTGGAGAAGCGCGGCAAGGGCGACTTCGACCTGCTGATCAACAACGAGCGGCAGCTGTCGAACTCGCCGTACACGTACTACGAGTACCTGTTCCAGCTGCCCATCCAGAAGCAGCAGAACACGGTGAACTTCGCCCGCTACGAGAACAAGAAGGCCTGGGACCTCGTCCAGCAGCTCGACCAGGTCAAGACCGACGACACCGCCGGCATGCAGAAGATCATCTCCCAGCTCCAGCAGATCCACCTGGACGACCTGCCGGTGATCCCGCTCTGGTACAACGGCCTCTGGGCGCAGTCCAGCACCTCGGTGTGGAAGAACTGGCCGGCCGCGGCCGGGAGCGCGCCGAAGACTCCCGCCGTGATGTGGCGCAACTGGCTGGAGCTGGGCGGGTTCGAGACCCTCACCCAGATCCAGCCCGCCGCCTCCTAGCCGGACCCCCGAAGCCCCCGCTCCCCGGCGCAGGGGAGCGGGGCCCTCACCGGAGACAGATCACGTGCGTCGATACTTCGGCAGGAAACTGCTCATCTACGGGCTGACGTTCTTCGTCGCCGTCACGGTCAACTGGATGATCCCGCGCTTCATGCCCGGCGACCCGGTCGCCAGCATGGTCGCGCGGGCCAACGTCACCAAGCCCGAGGCCGTCGAGGCGATGCGGGCCTACTACAACAACCTCTTCGGCCTGGACCAGCCGCTGCTCACGCAGTACGCCAACTTCTGGGGCGCGCTGCTGCGCGGCGACTTCGGCACCAGCATCTGGCTGTTCCCGACCCCGGTGAGCCAGGTGATCGGCGGCGCGGTGCCGTACACGCTGGCGCTGGTCGTCCCGTCGGTGCTGCTGAGCTGGGTCGTCGGCAACCGGTTCGGCGCGTACGCGGCCCGCCGCAAGCTCCTCGACAACACGGTCCTGCCGGTCGGCTACGTGCTGACGGCCATGCCGTACATGTGGCTCGCGGTGCTGCTGGCCTGGTCGCTCGGCGTGATCGCCGGGCTCTTCCCGGTGGCCGGCGGCTACAGCTTCTCCATGCGGCCCAACCTGTCGTGGACGTTCGTCCTCGACCTGCTGCACCACTGGACGCTGCCGTTCCTGTCGCTGTTCCTGGTGGCGCTGGGCGGCTGGGCGATCGGCATGCGGAACATGATCATCTATGAGCTGGAGTCGGACTACTCGGCGTACCTGTCGGCGCTCGGCGCGCCCTCCAAGCTCATCCGCAGGTACGCCTTCCGCAACGCCGTCCTGCCCCAGATCACCGGCCTGGCCCTGCAGCTCGGCGTCCTGGTGGCCGGCGCGCTGGTCACCGAGATCGTCTTCGCCTACCCGGGCCTCGGCAGCCTCATACTCAAGGCCATCCAGAACAAGGACTTCTTCCTCCTCCAGGGCGCGTTCCTGTTCATCGTGCTCGGCGTGCTGATCGCCAACTTCATCATCGACATCGTCTACGTCGTGGTCGACCCCCGGACCAGGGCGGGAATGGCGGGTGCGCAGGCATGACGACGATCCAGGAAGCCGTGCCGCGCGAGCCGGTCGCGGTGCGGCGCGAGGCGCTCTACTTCGCGGTGCGCAACGGCAAGCTCATGACCGGCCTGACGATCGTCCTGGCGCTGCTCCTGCTGGGCCTGATCGGCCCGCTGTTCGTGGCCGCCGCGCCCAACGAGTACAGCGTCCAGGCGATGAGCCCGCCCACCGGCGAGCACTGGCTCGGCACCACGACCTTCGGCCAGGACATCTTCGCCCAGTTCGTGCACGGCCTGCGCGCCACCTTCGCCGTCGGCGTGATCGGCGGCGGCATCGCGGCCGTCATCGGGATGGTCGTCGGCTTCGTGGCCGGCTACCTCGGCGGCCTGGTGGACGAGGTGCTGAACATGCTGACGAACATCATCCTGGTCATCCCGAGCCTGGCCGTCCTGCTGATCGTCAACGCCTATCTGGGCATCCGCAGTGTGGCCGTGCAGGGCCTGTTCATCGGGCTGACGCAGTGGCCGTGGGCGGCGCGGGCGATCCGGGCGCAGACGTTCTCGCTGCGCACCCGCGAGTTCGTGGACCTGGCCAGGATGAGCGGGTCGGGCACCGGCCGGATCATCGCCAGGGAGATCGCCCCCAACATGAGCTCCTACCTGTTCATGACGTTCATCCTGCTGTTCGGCGGCTCGGTGCTCATCGCGTCGTCGCTGGACTTCATCGGGCTCGGCCCCACCGAGGGCGTCTCGCTGGGCCTGATGCTGCAGAACGCCAACCAGTGGAGCGCGCTGCAACTCGGCATGTGGTGGTGGTTCGTCCCGCCGGGCGCCGCCATCACCGCCATCGTCGGCGCCCTGTACGTGGCCAACGTCGGCCTCGACGAGGTCTTCAACCCGAAGCTGAGGGAGACATGAGCCTTCAGGTCAGCGAGCTGAGGGTCCACTACCGGACGCTCAGGGGCGACGTGCGCGCGCTCGACGGCATGTCCTTCGAGCTCGGCGACGGCGAGATCCTCGGCCTCGTCGGCGAGTCCGGCTGCGGCAAGAGCACCCTCGGCAAGGCCCTCATCCGCATGGACGGCCGCATGCGGCACGTCGGCGGCCGGGTCGTCCTCGACGGGCGCGAGCTGCCGATCGCCGACGACCGGGCGATGACCGCCTTCCGCTTCAAGGAGGTCTCCCTCATCCCCCAGTACGCGATGAGCGCGCTCAACCCCACCCGCAAGATCCGCAGGATGGTCGGCGAGTTGCTGCGCTCGCGCGGCGCCGCGCTCGACGCCGCCGAGCTGGAGCGCCGCATGGACCAGGTCGGGCTGCCGCGCGAGGTGCTCGACCGCTACCCGATCGAGCTGTCCGGCGGCATGAAGCAGCGCATGGTCATGGTCATCTCCACGCTGCTGGACCCGTCCCTGCTCATCGCCGACGAGGTCACCTCCGCGCTCGACGTCTCCACCCAGAAGGCCGTCGCCCGCGCCCTGCTCGGCTTCCGCGACAGCGGCTACGTCAAGAGCATGATCTTCGTCACGCACGACATCGCGCTCACCCGCCACATCGCCGACACGATCATGGTCATGTACGCGGGCCGCCTCGCCGAGAAGGCCCCCGCCGACGCGCTCGTCAAGGCGCCCCGGCACCCGTACACCAGGCTCCTCGTCGACTCGCTGCCGCAGGTCGGCGTCCGCTACGCCGAGCGGCGGCTGGAGGGCATCGCCGGCAGCCCGCCGTCGCTGCTCGACCCGCCCGCCGGCTGCCGCTTCCGCGCCCGCTGCCCGCTGGCCGGGGACGAGTGCGCCGAGGAGCCGCCCGTGGCCGAGGTCGCGCCCGGCCACCACGTAGCCTGCTGGAAGGCATGATGCTGAGACTCGACCACGTCACCAAGGTGTTCAGGATCGGCGCCTTCGGCGGCCGTACCGTTACGGCCGTCAGCGACGTCAGCTTCGACGTCGCGCCCGGCGAGGTCGTCTCCCTCATCGGGGAGAGCGGCAGCGGCAAGAGCACGCTCGGCCGCATGATCCTCGGGCTCACCCGGGCCACCAGCGGCACGATCACCTTCGACGGGCGGCCGGCGCGGGCGGGCAAGGACTACTACCGCGACGTCCAGGGGATCTTCCAGGACCCGTTCAGCTCGTTCAACCCGGTGTTCAAGGCCGACCGGGTGTTCGCGATGATCAAGGACTCGTACCACCCCGGCGTGCCCGAGGGGGAGTGGGCCGAGCGGGTCAGGGCGGCGCTGCGCGACGTGCGGCTCAACCCCGACCAGGTGCTCGGCAAGTTCCCCCACCAGCTCAGCGGCGGCCAGCTCCAGCGCCTGCTCATCGCCCGCGCGCTGCTGCTGGAGATCCGCCTGCTGGTGGCCGACGAGATCACCAGCATGCTGGACGCCTCCACCCGCATCGACGTGCTCAACCTGCTGGCCGAGCTGAAGACGCGCGGTCTCGGCGTGCTCTACATCACGCACGACCTGTCGCTCGGCAACTACCTGGCCGAGCGCACGGTCGTGCTGCGCGAGGGCGCGGTGGTGGAGATGGGCCCGACGGGCGAGGTCTTCGGCGATCCGCTCCATACCTACACGCGCGAGCTGCTGTCGGCGGTGCCGCGCCTGCACGAGGATTGGGCCGACGCCAAGGCCGTGGACACCTGCCTCCACCACGAGCGCGGGGGCTCCGGCGGCCTGCTGGAGGCCGCCCCGGGCCACTTCGTCGCGTGCGCCCGGTCGAAGACCTGCTAAGGAGAACCCCTTTGAACCACCGTCCGCTGCACGACGGCTGGACCCTGTCGTCGCGGGAGGCCGCGGATCTCATCACCGGGGTCCCGGCCACCGTTCCCGGCTGCGTGCACACCGACCTGCTCGCCGCCGGGCTCATCGACGACCCCTATCTCGACGACAACGAGCGCCGGCTGGCCTGGATCGGCCGCAGGGACTGGACCTACCGCACCACGTTCGCCTGGTCGCCGGACGAGCACGAGCGTACGGACCTCGTCTGCCGGGGGCTCGACACAGTCGCCGAGGTCACGCTCAACGGGGTCCGCGTCGGCGGCACCGCCAACCAGCACCGCTCCTACCGCTTCCCCGTCCGCCACCTGCTGCGGCACGGGGCCAACGAGCTGACGGTCACCTTCCGCTCCGCCTACGCCTACGCCGGGGAACTGCGGGCGGCGCTCGGGGAGCGGCCCGGCGCCTACGACGAGCCCTACCCGTTCATCAGGAAGATGGCCTGCAACTTCGGCTGGGACTGGGGTCCCACGCTGGTGACCGCCGGCATCTGGCGGCCGATCGGGCTGGAGAGCTGGAGCGGCGCCCGGCTGGCCGAGGTGCGTCCCCTGGCCCGCGCCGACGGGACGGTGCGGGTGCACGTCCGGGTCGAGCGGACCGCGGAAGGGCCGCTCACGCTGTCGGCCGAGGTCGCCGGCGTCTCCGCCGAACGCCGCATCGACGGCCGCTCGGCCGCGCTCGCGCTCAAGGTGCCCGGCCCCGACCTGTGGTGGCCGCGCGGCCACGGCGACCAGCCGCTCTACGACCTGACGGTACGGCTCGGCGAGGACGAGTGGCACGGCAGGATCGGCTTCCGCTCGGTCGAGCTGGAACGGGAGGCGTTCCGGTTCAAGATCAACGGCAGCCCCGTCTACGTCAGGGGCGTCAACTGGATCCCCGACGACTGCTTCCCGTCCCGCGTGACGAGGGAGCGGCTGGCCGAACGGTTCGGGCAGGCCCTCGACGCCGGCGTCAACCTGCTGCGGGTCTGGGGCGGCGGCCTGTACGAGAGCGACGACTTCTACGACCTCGCCGACGAGCTCGGCCTGATGGTCTGGCAGGACTTCCCGTTCGCCTGCTCCGCCTACCCCGAGGAGGAGCCGTTCCGCTCGGAGGTCGCCGCCGAGGCCCGCGAGAACGTCACCCGCCTGGCCCCGCACCCCAGCCTGGTGATGTGGTGCGGCAACAACGAGAACCTGGAGGGCCACGCCGACTGGGGCTGGCGCGACCGGCTCCAGGGGCGGAGCTGGGGCGCGGGCTTCTACCACGACCTGCTGCCCGGCATCGTGGCCGAGCTGGACCCGACGCGGCCGTACTGGCCGGGCAGCCCCTACTCCGGCGCGCCGGGCCTGCCGCCGAACGACCCCGCCCGCGGCACCGTGCACATCTGGGACGTCTGGAACCGCGAGGACTACACCCGCTACGCCGCCTACCGGCCGCGCTTCGTGGCCGAGTTCGGCTTCCAGGGGCCGCCCGCGTACGCGACCCTGCGCCGGGCCTCCTCCGACGAGCCGCTGACGCCCCGCTCCTCGCACCAGAAGGCGGTGGACGGCCAGGAGAAGCTGCTGCGCGGGCTGGGCGCGCACCTGCCGCGGCCGGACACGTTCGACGACTGGCACTACCTGACGCAGCTCAACCAGGCGCGGGCCGTGGCGTTCGGCGTGGAGCGCTTCCGCGCGCTCATGCCGCACACCATGGGCACGGTCGTGTGGCAGCTCAACGACTGCTGGCCGGTGACGTCCTGGGCGGCGGTGGACGGCGACGGGCGGCGCAAGCCGCTCTGGCACGCGCTGCGCCGCGCCTACGCCGACCGGATGATCACCGTGCTGGACGGCGAGCTGGCCGTGGTCAACGACGCCCCGCAGGCGTGGTCGGGCGAGCTGGAGCTGGTCCGGCGCCGGCTGACCGGCGAGCCGCTGGCCAAGGAGGTCGTCGCCGTGCACGTGGCCCCGCGCGCGGTGACCAGGGTGGCGCTGCCGCCGTCGGTGGCCGCCGCCGACGACCCGGCGCGCGAGCTGCTGTCGGCCAGGCTCGACGCGGTCCGCCTGGTGCGCTTCTACGCCGAGGACCCGGCCGTGGCGTTCCCGCCCGCGGCCTGGGACGCCGACGCCGAGCCCGCGCCGGGCGGCTACCGGGTGACCGTCACCGCGCGGACCGTGCTGCGCGAGCTGGCGATCTTCCCCGACCGGCTGGACCCGGACGCGGGCGTGGACGACCAGCTCGTCACGCTGCTGCCCGGCGAGAGCGCGGTCTTCCACGTCACGACGGCGAAGGAGCTGGACGCCGCCGCGCTGACCGGCTTCCCGGTGCTGCGCTGCGTCAACGAGCCGGGCGGCGCGCTGTTCAGACCCTGAACTCCTCGGTGCGGTGCCCGTAGGCGGGCACCGCGGCCCGCATCGCGTCGGTGACGACGGGCGGCGGCAGCGGCGCGATCTCGCGCTCGTGGAAGGCGAGCACGTCCTCGCCGGCGGCGTAGAGGGCGCGCACCGCCGCCAGGCAGGGGCCGACGACGCGGGGGTCGGTGATCCGCCGGCCGCCGCGGTGGCCGCCGTACTCGTCGTAGAGGACCTCGTACATGAGGGCCGGGCCGAAGACGACCAGCTCGGGCAGCGGGTCGAGGTGCGCGACCCGCGCGGCGGGCAGCACCCTGCACGGCGATCCCGCGCGCGCCCGCACGGCCAGCACGTGCATCTCCCACTGCAGGTAAGGGGTGACGGGGAACTCCGCCACCCGCGCCCGCCGGACCGGCACCCGGCCACGGAAGTAGCGGCGCAGCGGGCCCTCCATCTCGCCGACCAGCGCGAGGGAGCCGGCCCAGTCGCCGTCCATCATGGCCCGCCAGCTCGCCACGTCCGGCTCGTAGAAGGTCTGCGCGCGCTCCAGCTTCCACATCGGCTCGGCGGTCACGGCGTGGTCGCGGTCGAAGGCGGCGTGGTAACCCTCCGCGTCGAGGACGAGGGCGTCGGCGTGCGCCACGGCGGCGAACGGGTCGCCCGCCGGATCATGGGCCGGGTCGTCGACCGTGTTCGACGCGGCGTGCTCGGACATGCGGCTCCCTTCGCGAGCTGGAAAACCCGCCCAGATCATCAATGGCGTCCCTGACAGGGTCAAGGCCCAAAAACGATCCGCGCGGGCTCTCTCAGCCGCGGTGGTGCACGCGCCGGCGGACCAGGCTGAAGACCATGGCCACCAGCCACACGCCGAACAGCACCTTGAGGACGCCGAAGCCGCCCACTACGAAACCGATGATCACGAACAGGAAGAGCAGCCCGACGAACGGGTGCGGTCCGCGGTGCCGGTGGTGGCGCGCCGGGCCGTGCTTCCACTGGTGGCGCATCTCCTTGCGGGCCCGCCGCATCTCGTGGTGCACCTGGTGCATCTGGTGGCGGTGGGCGCGCATCGCCTCGTGCCAGTCGCCCATGCCGGGAAGCGGCGGAGGCACCCAGGGGTTGGCCACCCGGTGCTCGGGCGCCCGGCGGGGCCCCGGCTGGGACCCGGGGAGGTCGGCCGTGACCTGGGCGAGGTCACGGACGGTCTTGGCGGCCAGCGCGTGGTCCAGCCGCTCGTCGAGCTCCTCGCGGGTCAGGCGGCCCTCGGCGAAGTGCTCGCGCAGGGCGGCCATCGTCTGCTCGCGCTCGGCGTCGCCGACGCGAAGGTCGTTCGGGTCCATGCCTGGCTCCTCGCTCCGTGGGCCTCGCAGGGTCACTCGTCGCCCGGGTCGCCGTCGGCCAGGATCTGGTAGAGCTTGCGCCGGGTCTCCACCAAAGTCTTACGCGCTTCGCGGATCTGTGCGTCGTTCCCGGTCTGGAGAATCTGCATCATCGCGAAGGCCGACTGGCGGCCGATCTGCCACAGCTCGGTGACGTTGTCGTCGACGTCGGGACGCATCTCGTCCCACGGGGCGCGGACCTCGTCGGGGTGCGTCTCGATGTAGGCGCGGCCCTCGTCGGTGAGGCGGAAGCTCTTGCGGCCCTCGTTCTCCTCGGCGATCACCAGGCCCTCGTCGGTGAGCTGCTGGAGCGCCGGGTAGACGGCGCCCGGGCTGGGCTTCCAGCCGCCCTCGCTGCGCTCGGCGATCTCCTGGATGATCTGGTAGCCGTTGCGCGGCTCCTCGGCGAGCAGGGCCAGGATGGCGGCGCGGACGTCGCCCCGCTTGGCCTTGCGGCCCCGGCCGCCCCAGCCGCGGTGCCCGCCGAACGGGCTGCCGGGCCCGAAGGGGCCACCGGGGCCGAACGGCCCGCCCGCGCCGAACGGGCCACCAGGACCGAACGGCCCGCCGGGCCCGCCCCTTCTGCCGCGCTCGCGGTGCTCGTGCCGGTGCTCGTGCCTGCGGTTCCGGTGGCCGCCCATCTCCTCAAAGGCGTCGGCCACGGCCTTGAACGCCTCGCGGGCGGCTCGCTTGTACTCGTGCGCGCCCGGCCAGGGGCCGGGCGCTGCCTGTGCGGAACTCATAGCTTTCCCCCTATATCGTGATTCGTTCTCGATGCATCAAAGATATATCGCTACTGTGTCGTCAGCAAGACTCCGGACGACGTGAGCCAGATCACGAAAAAGTTGCGAAATCGGGGAACAGGATCGGGGATGGAGCCGTTGAACAGAGCAGACGAGGTCGTTCCGCGTCGGCAGGGCTGGGGGGTGCTGTCGCCGTGGAGACGACCTCGTCTGCGTTCCCGGGTCTGCGTTTCCCGGCTTTGCGAGGGAGCGCCGTCGCCTGGACCGAGGAGCGCAGGGAGCGAGCCGCCCGCGCCGAGCGCGGGCCATCAAAGACAGGTCCCAGCGACCGAGCCGCCCGCGCGGAGCGCGGGCCATCAAACGCGGGTACAGTCCCGATCATGATGGGGCACACGCATGCGATGACCGGGGCCATCGCCTGGCTGGGGCTGGCGCCGCCGCTCGCCGCACTGCCGCTGCTGAGCGAGTCCTCCCGCTTCATCGAGACCGGCATCATGGCCGGCGCGCTCGGTCCGGCCGAGCTGATCGCCGGCGCCATCATCTGCGCGGGCGCGGCGATGCTGCCCGACCTCGACCATCCCAGCGCGACGATCGCCCAGACCTTCGGGCCGGTCACCTGGCTGCTGAGCAAGGCCGTGTCCTGGCTCGCCGGCGGCCACCGGGGCGCCACCCACTCGCTGGCCTTCGCCGTCGCGCTCGGGCTGGGCACGCACTGGCTGGCCAACGCCTATCCGATCGGCCGCGACATCATGGTCGTGCTGCTCATCGGCCTGGCGTTACGCGCGATCGGCGTCGGCATCCCGGGCAACAAGCTCGGCTCGGCGATGGTCAACATCGGCATGACCGCCGGCCTCTACGCCGTCTTCCTCTCTCTCGGCGTCGGCTACGCCTGGCTCGGCCTGGCGGTCGGCGTCGGCTGCCTGATCCACGTCGTGGGTGACTGCATGACCGAGCGCGGCTGCCCGGTGTTATGGCCGCTCGGGGTCAAGTTCCTGCTGCCGTGGAAGATCGGCATCAAGACGGGGAAGAAGTTCGAGCAGAAGATCCTGGCGCCGGTCCTGTCGGTGGCGATCATCGGACTGCTCTTCTGGCGGCTCGCGCCGGTTTAACTTGATGTCGAGATATCCTAGTAATATCTTGACGTCGAGACATCCGCTGCGGCCGTGGAGTTAGGCGTACCTAACGTACGAGTGGTTCCGGCTGTGCGGCAGGATTTGAGTGAACACCGGTCTGATGAGGAGGCGAATCACCGTGTCCGCGAACAGCTTCGGCGCCCGTGACACGCTGCGCGTCGGCGACGCGTCATATGAGATTTTCCGGCTGGATGCCGTCGAGGGCGCCGCACGCCTCCCGTACAGCCTGAAGATCCTCCTGGAGAACCTCCTGCGCACGGAGGACGGCGCGAACATCACCGCCGACCACATCCGCGCGCTGGGCTCCTGGGACCCCAACGCCGCGCCCAGTGTCGAGATCCAGTTCACCCCTGCGCGCGTCATCATGCAGGACTTCACCGGCGTGCCCTGCGTCGTCGACCTCGCCACCATGCGCGAGGCCGTCCGCGACCTCGGCGGCGACCCGGCCCGCATCAACCCGCTCGCCCCGGCCGAGATGGTCATCGACCACTCCGTGATCGTCGACTACTTCGGCCACCCCGACGCCTTCCAGCGCAACGTCGAGCGCGAGTACGAGCGCAACCGCGAGCGCTACCAGTTCCTGCGCTGGGGCCAGACCGCCTTCGACGAGTTCAAGGTCGTCCCGCCCGGCACCGGCATCGTCCACCAGGTCAACATCGAGCACCTCGCCAGGGTCGTCATGATCCGCGACGGCAAGGCCTACCCCGACACCTGCGTCGGCACCGACTCCCACACCACGATGGAGAACGGCATCGGCGTGCTCGGCTGGGGCGTCGGCGGCATCGAGGCCGAGGCCGCGATGCTCGGCCAGCCGATCTCCATGCTCATCCCGCGCGTGGTCGGCTTCAAGCTCAACGGCAAGCTGCCCGCCGGCGCCACCGCCACCGACCTGGTGCTGACCATCACCGAGATGCTGCGCAAGCACGGCGTGGTCGGCAAGTTCGTCGAGTTCTACGGCGAGGGCGTCTCCTCGGTGCCGCTGGCCGACCGGGCCACCATCGGCAACATGAGCCCCGAGTTCGGCTCCACCTGCGCGATCTTCCCGATCGACGGCCAGACCGTCGACTACCTGCGCCTGACCGGCCGCACCGAGGAGCAGATCGCCCTCGTCGAGACCTACGCCAAGGCCCAGGGCCTGTGGCTCGACCCGTCGGCGCCCGAGCCGGCGTTCTCCGAGTACATCGAGCTCGACCTCGGCACGGTCGTCCCGTCCATCGCCGGCCCCAAGCGCCCGCAGGACCGCATCGCGCTGTCCGACGCCAAGCACGCCTGGCGCCGCGACGTCGAGAACTACGTGAGCGACGGCGTGGACGAGGCCAACGAGGAGAGCTTCCCGGCCTCCGACGCGCCCGCCTCCAACGCCACCGCCAACGGCGGCCGGCCGCACAAGGCGGTGCCCGTCACGCTGGCCGACGGCACCTCGTTCGAGATCGACCACGGCATCGTCTCGATCGCCGCGATCACCTCGTGCACCAACACCTCCAACCCGTACGTCATGCTCGGCGCGGCTCTGCTCGCCCGCAACGCCGTCGACAAGGGCCTCACCCGCAAGCCGTGGGTCAAGACCTCGCTCGCGCCCGGCTCCCAGGTCGTCACCGGCTACTTCGAGCGCTCCGGCCTCCAGCCCTACCTCGACAAGATCGGCTTCAACCTCGTCGGCTACGGCTGCACCACCTGCATCGGCAACTCGGGCCCGCTGCTGCCGGAGATCTCCGAGGCCATCCAGGCCAACGACCTCGCCGTCACCGCCGTGCTGTCCGGCAACCGCAACTTCGAGGGCCGGATCAACCCCGACGTCAAGATGAACTACCTGGCCTCGCCGCCGCTCGTGGTGGCGTACGCGCTGGCCGGCACCTTGGACCTCGACCTCGACACCGAGCCGCTCGGCGTCGGCGCCGACGGGCAGCCCGTCTACCTGCGCGACATCTGGCCCTCCCCGGAGGAGATCGCCGAGGTCGTCCACTCCTCGATCGGCCGCGAGATGTTCGAGCGCGACTACGCCGACGTCTTCAAGGGCGACGACCACTGGCGCTCGCTGCCGATCCCGACCGGCGACACCTTCGAGTGGGACCCCGACTCCACCTACGTCCGCAAGGCCCCCTACTTCGACGGCATGCCGGAGAAGCCCGAGCCCGTCACCGACATCAGCGGCGCCCGCGTGCTGGTCAAGGTCGGCGACTCGGTCACCACCGACCACATCTCGCCGGCCGGCTCGATCAAGGTCGGCACCCCGGCCGCCCAATACCTGCAGGCCAACGGGGTCGAGGTCAAGGACTTCAACTCCTACGGCTCGCGGCGCGGCAACCACGAGGTGATGATCCGCGGCACGTTCGCCAACATCCGGCTGCGCAACCAGATCGCGCCCGGCACCGAGGGCGGCTACACCCGCGACTTCACCCAGCCCGACGGCCCGGTGTCGTTCATCTACGACGCCTCGGTCAACTACGCCGCCGCCGGCACGCCGCTGGTGGTGCTGGCCGGCAAGGAATACGGCTCAGGCTCCTCGCGCGACTGGGCGGCCAAGGGCACGGCGCTGCTGGGCGTGCGGGCGGTCATCGCCGAGTCGTACGAGCGCATCCACCGCTCCAACCTCATCGGCATGGGCGTGCTGCCGCTGCAGTTCCCCGAGGGCGCCACGGCGGCCTCGCTGGGGCTGACCGGCGAGGAGACGTTCGACATCACCGGCGTCGAGGAGCTCAACAAGGGCGGCATCCCGCAGACCGTGCACGTCAGGGCCACGGCGTCGTCCGCGCACGGAGCCGGCGTCGAGTTCGACGCGGTCGTCCGCATCGACACGCCGGGTGAGGCCGACTACTACCGGCACGGTGGCATCATGCAGTACGTCCTGCGCTCGCTGCTGGCCAAGTGATCTTCCTGGCCGCCGCCCGGTCATGAGCCGGGCGGAGGCCGGGGGTTGGGGCGTGATCCTCACGCGCCCCGCATCGGGGGAACCACCCGAATCCAGCAGGGCCGCCCGGCGGAACACCCTCCGCCGGGCGGCCTTCGCCGTTCCCCTCCTAAGCGACGTGCCCGGCCGGCGCGGACCAGGTGTCACACGCGGCGGGGGAGACCGCCTGGCGGCCGCGCTCCAGCCAGCGGGCGCGGTTGACGCCCTTGCCGTGGCTGCGGACGCCGTCGAAGTCGTCACCGCTCGCCCTGGCGGTCTCCACCAGGGCCGCCCAGTCCTGCCCGGTGCGCCCCAGCGAGCCCCGCACGCTGCCCAGGAACACGCCCGCGAGGCAGTCGGCCTGCAACTCGTACCGGCGCCGCGCCGCGCTCTCACGCGCCTTCGGGAGGCCGACGCCCAGGAGGCGTTGCACGTGGTGGCCGTACTCGTGGGCGGCCACCTTGAGCGGATAGAGGTCCGTGCGGTTCTCGATCCAGGGCCCGGTGAGCGGGAAGACGAGCGTGCGCCGCTCCACGCAGTAGAACGCCGCCGCCTGCGCGGGCCAGTCCCCGCCGCACACCCGGTCGGCGGGCTCGTCGAAGTACCGCACCACGGGCTTCGCGAACGCCCGCCCCGCCTTCGCGAAGTACGCCCGCCACGACGTGTTGAGGCACGTGACGACGGTCTGGAGGTATTCCCGGGTCCGCGGGATCCCCCCGGAGCTGATCGCAGTCTCCGGGCACGAGGTGACCGGCAGCCTGCCCGCCTTCCCGGGGAACGGATCCTGGACGGCGGCCCCGGCCGGAGCGGGCGGCAGGGAGATCGCCAGGACCGCGGCGAGGACAAGGGCGCGCTTGATCGAAGGGAACCGCACGAGCGGCAGCTTAGCCAACGACCAGGTGTGGCACGATGGGCAACGCCACCCGGCGAAGTTTGGTTTCGCCGGGCGGCATTCTCACAACATCCGCAGCAGCACAGTGATCGCCTGGGCAACGACCTTCTCGGGCGCATGCCCCACGAGGAAGTCGAACCGGTCGGGGGATATGGCCCGCACCTGCTCGATCATTGCCCAGCTCGGCTTGGCCAGTCCGGTGTCGCCGGGATCCAGCCGGATGTGCGTGGGATATTCGCGCTCTCGCGACGTCAGCGGAGCCACCAGGACCAGGCCGAGTCTGGACCGGTTGAAGCTGTCGTTGCTGAGAATCATCGCGGGTCGGTCGAACCCCTGCTCGCGCCCTGCCGGCTGTCTGTCGTAGCGAGTGAACCAGATCTCACCTTGGGTGAGTTTCATTCTTCTCCTCGGGGATCGTGATCAGGCCCTCCCATTCGGACGCGATGCGACGGGTGCGCGGCGCCGAGCCGAGAATCATCTCGCGCTCGGTCAGGTAGCCGGTCCATCCCTCCGGGTTCTCGCGTTGGACCTGCTCGACCCGTTCGTTGACCTCCTGCCAGAACTGCTTGTGTTCGTAATCCGCGATGGCGTCGTTGAGCACCTCGGTCATGCTCCGGCCCTCCTGTCGGGCGATTCGAGCTAGTCGATCTCTTGTCTTGACGCTGACGCGTATCGTCGTGGCTTTGGGCTTCATCGTCATACTCCGCAGGCTACGTCGGCGTCTAAGGAACACTACGGGAGCGCGGTCATGTTAAGTGGTTGAACGGCAACTCTGCGTAAAGATGGTTGACTCTCCTGCGTGACTGATACGGCATTGGTGCTGATCCTTGGTGGTTCAGCGGTTTTCGTCGGTGCGATCGTGCAGGGCAGCGTCGGGTTCGGCCTGGGGTTGGTGGCGGCTCCCGTGCTCACCCTGCTCGATGCCGACCTCATGCCGGGCGCCATCCAGGTCGTCAACGCGACGTTGCCGCTGTTCACGCTGGCCGTCGAGTGGCGCAGGGTCGACTGGCGGGGACTGAGCTTCGCGGTGCTGGGCCGGGTGCCGGGAAGCGTCCTGGGTGCGCTCATCATTGTCTACGTTTCCGTATACATGCGTGGTCTCTTCGTGGCGGCAATGGTGCTCGTCGCGGTGGCGTTGACCGCGAGGGCGGTGAGCGTGCCGCGCAACGGCGCGACCATCACCTCGGCCGGCTTCGTCTCGGGCGTGACCGGGACCGCCACGGGTATCGGGGGGCCGCCCATCGCGCTGGTCTACCAGACCGCCAAGGGGCCCCAGATCCGCGCCACGCTCGCCATGTTCTTCTTCCTGAGCGCGGTGCAGTCGCTGGCCATTCTGGCGATCGTGGGGGAGCTGCCCGGCCGGGCCCTGTCGACGGGCGCGACCCTGATCGTCCCCATGCTGCTCGGATTCCTGGCGTCCGGGCCGCTGCGGCGCCACCTCGACGGCGGCAAGGTGCGGACGGCCGTGCTCGTCGTGGCCGCGGTGTCGGCCGTCGGGCTCATCGCGCAGACCGTGATCACGCAGGTCCTGTCGCGTTGAGCGGCGTCCCCGGCCGCGCCCGAGGAGGCCCGCCGCGCAGGCGTCGCACGAGGTCGTCGGCGGCCTCCGGCCATTGCGGGTAGTCGAAGGCGAAGCCCGCTTCGAGCAGGCGACCGGGGACGACGCGGCGACTTTTCAGCAGGAGTTCGGTATCCGAGCGCAGCGCGAACGCGCCGAGCTCGGCCATCCACTTCGTTGCGGGCAGGCCCACCGGAACGCCCCACGCGGCGCGCAGCACGCGCATGAACGTACGTTGCGGTAAAGGGACAGGAGCGGCGAGGTTCACCGGCCCGGCGAGGTCATCCCGGTCGGCCAGGAACTCGACGGCGCGGACGAAGTCGCGGTCATGGATCCAGGACACGTATTGCGCACCGCCGGCGACCTGGCCGCCAAGTCCGAGGCGCACGAGCCGCAGCAAGACCTCGAAGACGCCGCCACGGTCGGGACTCATCACCATGGCAGCGCGCATGCTGACCTTGCGCGTGTGCGGGGTTTCGGCTTGTTCCTGCGCCCGCTCCCACGCTTTCGCGATCTCGACGCTGTAGGCCCAGTAGCCCGGCACGCCCGGTTCGGTGCCGCCCAGCACGCCGGTCGCCTCGTCGTTGGGGGCGTCGAAGCGGTGGGCGTAAATGGTGGCAGTGCTCATCTGAAGCCAGACCCGGGGAGGCCGTACGGCGGCCGCGACCGCCTCGCCCACCACCCGGGCGGAATGCACCCGCGAATCCATCATGGCCCGCAGATTGTCAGGCGTGTAGCGACAGTTGACGCTGCGTCCGGCCAGGTTGATCACTACGTCGCTGCCGTCGATCTCCTTCGCCCATGGGCCAAGTGTCTCGGCATCCCAGCGGACGTCGCGATCGCGCATCGGCCGCCTGGTCAGGATCACGACGTCGTGGCCCGCAGCGGTCAGTGTGCGACTGAGGATGGTGCCTACCTGTCCGGTTCCCCCGGGTATCACGATCTTCATTCGGCTTCCCCCACGGTGAGTGGGACAAGCCTAGCGCGGCTGGCTGAACACGTTCAAAAGCCTGTGACGCCCCGGTATCGCTTCCAGCGGACTTCGACGAGAGCGGCGGGCTGACGGCCGTGCCCGGTCCGATGCCCGGGCACGGCCGTCAGGTCACTGGACCATGATCTGATGGCCGGCCTCGGCCGGCCCGGCGAAGCCGTCCCCGGACCACGACACGAGGTAGCTGTACCTGCCGGCGACGGCTGGCGTGTCGGTGAACGTGTACGAGCCGTCGGCGTTCACGGTCACCGGCGGCAGCTTGACGCTCTTGCCGACGAGGTCGCCGACGGACACGCTGCGTCGCACGGTGAGGTTGGCCCCCGGCGAGGGCGGGCCGCCATCCGCCGTCAGCGCGCCGGTCAGCTCCATGGCCGTGCCGACGACGCCCGACTGCGGTCCGTCCAAGGTGAGGGTGGATCTGTGCCGGACCGTCACGGTGGCGGAGGCGCTGCTGCGGCGGTGGCTGTCGTCGCCGTCCCAGAACACCCAGTAGATCACCTCGCCGATGTACGGCGGCAGTTCGAAGACGGGCGTGTCCTGGAAGGTGAACGTGCCGTCCTGCCGCGTCGTCACGCCGGTGATCGGCGATTTCGTCCAGCCAGGCAGGTACTGGATCACCGTGAGCGGCTTGAGCCCGAGCGCCTCGCCGTCGGCACGGGTGAGCCGCCCCTCGACGGTGACCGGCGAGCCGAGGTACGCGTCCGCCGGGGCGGTCACCGTCAGACGGGACGCCGGCAACGCGACGCCCGTCACCCGCCACAGGAGCAGCCGGTCCGTGGAGCTCCGCAGCAGCACGAAGACGTCCGGCCCGGAGAACGCGAGGCCGTCCGGGAGGAGCTCGGCGTCCGGCTGGTCGGCCGCGAACATCTCGGTGCCGGTCGCGGCGTCGTAGAGCGTGAGGTCGGCGCTGCCCCATTGGCGTCCCGCGGCGACGTAGGCGCCGCCCGAGCCGAGCGCGACAGCTGACGCATACCCGTCCCAGCCGTCGCCGTAGGTGCCGGTCGCCGCCAGGGTCCTGGTGTCGTACCTGGTGAAGTGACCGGGAGCGTCGGCCGCGGAGAACAGCGTGGTGCCGTCGGCGGTCAGGGCGAGGTCGCGCAGGTGGTGCATGCGCCACTTCTTGCCGTCGATCGTGCCGCGCGGTTCCGGGGAGCCGCCGCCGATGTCGTAGACCAGCATGTCGGCGTGGTCCAGGCCGGTCCGGCCGACCACGAGCGTGTCGCCGGCGGCCGCGAGGACGGGAGCGTGCGGGTGCTCGCCCCCTACCGCCACCGGCGCCGGCGCGGACGCGCTCAGATCCAGGCCGACGACGCCGCCGGGGCCGGTGTCGCACCCGTGTCCCACCCACAGCCGCTCGCCCAGCAGGGCCAGCGTGGACGGGCACGGGTAGGCCGGCAGGTCGATCCGCCGCGTGACGGCGAGGCTCGCGGTGTCGATCTCGGCGACCTCGTTCGAGCCGGAGAGAGCCGCGTACAGGCGGGTTTCGTCGGCGTTCACGGCCAGTTCGCGGACGCCGGACAGGCCGGTGACGACATTGCCGGTGAGGTTTCCGCCGGTGTCGGCCACGATGATCCGGTCTCCGGCGGGGACGAACACCCGGCCGGCGCCGACGGCCAGGTCGGCGGTGTAGGAGTCGGTCGCCCCGAGGTCGGTCGTGGTGCCGGCCGCCGAGGCGGCGGGGGCCGCGGCGGTGAGCAGGCCGGTGATCAGTACGGCGGCGCCGCAGTGAGCGGCTAATCGGCGAACCAGTGGGTGGCGCACGGGAACCTCCTGCATGGATGGGAACATGAGTTCTAATAGCGTCCTCCAGGTGCTCCGCCGTCAAGATCGGCCGATCGCATGACGCAAAAACGTGATCAAGCGCGGGCCGCCTCGGAGGTGCCTAGTTGTCCGGGAGGTTGAGCCTGCGTTTCTGGATTGTTACCCGAAACAACAAACTCCCGGCCCGCACCCCCTTCCAAAGCAGGCCGTCCGGGAATACGTTGCCGCAAACAACATTCATCCGGGCCCCTCCGGAAGAAAGGACCCTGCACCATGCGCAAGGGGATCCTCAGCCTGACCGCCGCGGCAGCCGCGCTCGCCCTCGGTCTCACCGCCTGCGGGGGCGACAGCGGTCAGACCACGACGTCGACCTCGTCGGAATCGGCCTCTGCCCCGGCCGCCAAGGCCGGCAAGATCGGCGTCATCCTGCCGGACAGCAAGTCCTCGGCCCGGTGGGAGACGGCGGACCGCAAGTACCTCGAAGAGGCGTTCAAGGCCGCCGGCGTCGAGTACGACATCCAGAACGCCCAGAACGACAAGACGGCGTTCCAGACCATCGCCGACCAGATGATCACGAACGGCGCCACCGTTCTCATGATCGTCAACCTGGACAGCGGCAGCGGCAAGGCCGTCATCGACAAGGCCAAGTCGCAGGGCGTCGCCGTCATCGACTACGACCGCCTCACCCTCGGCGGCAACGCCGCCTACTACGTCAGCTTCGACAACACCAAGGTCGGCACCCTCCAGGGTGAGGGCCTGGCGAAGTGCCTGACGGACAAGAAGGCGGACAAGCCGATCGTCGCGTACCTGAACGGCTCTCCCACCGACAACAACGCCACCCTGTTCAAGGCGGGCTACGACGGCGTGCTCAAGCCGAAGTTCGACTCCGGCGAGTACGTCAAGGGCCCCGAGGAGTCGGTGCCCGACTGGGACAACACCAAGGCCGGCACGCTCTTCGAGCAGATGCTGACCGAGCAGCCGAAGATCGCCGGCGTCCTGGCCGCCAACGACGGTCTCGGCAACGCCGCCATCACCATCCTCAAGAAGAACGGCCTCAACGGCAAGGTGCCGGTCACCGGCCAGGACGCCACCGTCCAGGGCCTGCAGAACATCCTCGCCGGCGACCAGTGCATGACCGTCTACAAGGCGGTCAAGAAGGAGGCCGACGCCGGGGCCAAGCTGGCGGTGGCGCTGGCCAAGGGCGAGAAGCCCGCGGCGAGCTCCAGCGTCAAGGACCCGGAGACCGGGCAGGACGTCCCCGCCGAGCTCATGGAGCCGCAGGCCATCTACGCCGACAACGTCAAGGACGTGGTGGCCGACGGTTACGTGACCAAGGAGGAACTGTGCGCCGGTGACTTCGCCGAGAAGTGCACCGAGGCCGGAATCCAGTAGAACCGAGAGGGGTGCGGCCCGCGTCACGAGCGCAGGGCCGTACCCTCCCCTCTAGGGAGCCCCATGACCCCCCTCCTTGCAGTGCGCGGGATCGACAAGAGCTTCGGTCCGGTCAAAGTCCTGCACAACGTCGAGTTCTCCGCCTACGCCGGCGAGGTCACCGCACTCGTCGGCGACAACGGGGCGGGCAAGTCCACCTTGGTCAAGTGCATCGGCGGCATCTACCCGATCGACGCCGGCGAGATCGCCTTCGACGGCAAGCCGGTGCACATCCACACCCCTCGAGACGCCGGCGAGCTGGGCATCGAGATCGTCTACCAGGACCTGGCCCTGTGCGACAACCTGGACATCGTCCAGAACATGTTCCTCGGCCGGGAGCGCAGGAACGGGCTCCTCCTCGACGAGGACAGCATGGAGGAGCTGGCCGAGAAGACGCTCTCCAGCCTGTCCGTGCGCACCGTGAAGTCCATCAGGCAGCAGGTCTCCAGCCTGTCCGGTGGGCAGCGGCAGACCGTCGCCATCGCCAAGGCCGTGCTGTGGAACAGCAAGGTCGTGATCCTCGACGAGCCCACCGCCGCCCTGGGCGTCGCCCAGACCGCGCAGGTGCTCGAACTGGTCCGCAGGCTGGCCGACACCGGCCTCGCCGTCGTCCTCATCTCGCACAACATGAACGACGTGTTCGCCGTCTCCGACCGGATCGCGGCGCTCTACCTCGGCAGGATGGCCGCCCAGGTCAGGACCTCCGACGTGACGCACGCGCAGGTCGTGGAACTGATCACTGCAGGCCGGAGCGGGGAACTCGGCCTCAAGAACGGGGTCACCCCATGAGCAAGGTCAAGGAACTCCCTGGCGAGGCCATCGTCGCCGCCACGCAGGCCCCGTCCATCGGCAACAGCTTCCGCGCCTACGCCCAGCGGGTGCGCGGCGGCGACATGGGGGCGCTGCCGGCCGTCCTCGGCCTGGTGGTGCTCTGCACGGTGTTCGCGATCGCCCGTCCCTCGTTCGTCACCGCGATCAACTTCGCCAACCTCTTCACCCAGGGCGCCGCGATCACGCTCATCGCGATGGGCCTGGTGTTCGTGCTCCTGCTCGGCGAGATCGACCTGTCCGCCGGGTTCGCGAGCGGCGTCTGCGCGGCCGTGCTCGCCGTCACCCTCGCCAGTCTCGGCCTGCCCTGGTACGTCTGCGCGCTCGCCGCCGTCCTCACCGGCGTGATCATCGGCATCGTGCTCGGCGCGCTGGTGGCCAAGGTCGGCATCCCGTCGTTCGTGGTGACGCTGGCCGCCTTCCTCGCCTTCCAGGGCCTGGTCCTCGTGCTGGTGCGGGAGGGCACGAACATCTCGGTCCGCGACCCGGTGATCGTCGCCATCGCGAACAAGAACCTGGAGCCGTGGCTCGGCTGGGCGCTCTACGCCGCCGGCGTGGGCGTCTTCGCGGCCATCCAGCTCGTCCGCGCCGCACGGCGCGCCAAGCGCGGTCTCACCGCCGACCCGCTGTCGCTCATCGCCTTCCGCGTGGGGGCGCTGGCGGTGCTGGCGGGCGTCGCGGTGTTCGTGCTCAACCTGGAGCGCAGCCGCAACCCGGCGCTGGTCTCGCTCACCGGCGTGCCGATCGTGGTGCCGCTCATCCTGGTGCTGCTGGTCGTGTGGACGGTCATCCTGCGCCGCACGGCGTTCGGCCGCCACCTGTACGCGGTCGGCGGCAACACCGAGGCCGCCCGCCGGGCCGGCATCCCGGTCGACCGGATCAAGATCAGCGCGTTCGTGATCTGCTCGGCGATGGCCGCCGTCGGCGGCATCGTGGCCGCCTCCCGCGCCAGCTCCGTGGACCCCAACACGGGCGGCAGCTCCGTCCTGCTGTACGCGGTCGGCGCGGCGGTCATCGGCGGCACGAGCCTGTTCGGCGGCAAGGGCCGGGTGCTCGACGCCGTGCTCGGCGGCGCCGTGGTGGCCGTCATCGAGAACGGCATGGGCCTCATGGGCTACGGCGCCAGCGTCAAGTATCTGGTGACGGGGTGCGTGCTGCTCCTCGCCGCGGGTGTGGACGCCCTGGCGCGCAGGCGGGCGGCTGCCGCTGGTCTAAGGTGATCAGCGACTCACAGCCTCTGAAGGAACCCCAGACCATGCGTGCCGGCCCCTCGCAGGAGGACATCAGGCGCCACAACCTCGGCGCGCTGCTCCGCCATGTCCACCTCGGCGGGCCGACCTCGCGCGCCGAGCTCACCTCCAAGATGGGGCTCAACCGCAGCACGATCATGGCGCTGACCTCCGACCTCACGGCGGCGGGGCTCGTACGCGAGGAGCTGCCCCGCGAGACCGGCCGGGCGGGCCGCCCCTCGCTCGTGGTCCGCCCGGAGTCGTCGCGGGTCTACGTGTTCGCCTTCGACGTGGGGCCCGACCGGCTCGCGGTCGCCCGCGTGGGGCTCGGCGGGGTCATCCTCGACCGGCGGGAGGCCGTACGCCGCCGTGACACGTTCGAGCTGGACGAGCTGACCGGCGCGCTGGCCGGCTTCGCCCGGCAGATGCGCCGCAAGACCAGGGCCGACACCGTGTGCGTCGGCGCGGCGGCGGCCGTGTCCGGCGGGGTGCGCAAGGCCGACGGCGTGGTCACCTTCGGACCCAACCTCAAGGCCGAGGAGGTGCCGTTCGGCGAGGAGCTGGGCCGCAAGCTCGGGCTGGGCCTGCCGGTCAGCGTCGGCAACGACGCCAACCTCGCCGCGCTCGCCGAGCACAGCCGTGGCGTCGGCGTCGCCGTCAGGGACTTCATCTACCTGCACGGCGACGTGGGCATCGGCGGCGGCATCATCGCCGGCGGCCAGCTGCTCGGCGGCCACGACGGCTACGGCGGCGAGGTCGGCCACATGGTCGTCAACCCGGGCGGCCGGGCCTGCGGCTGCGGCTCGCACGGCTGCCTGGAGGCCGAGGTGGGGGAGCGCGCCCTGCTGGAGGCGGCCGGCCGCTTCGGCGCCGGGCAGCAGGGCCGCGACGCGGTCCGCGCCGTGGTCGAGGCGGCCGACCGCGGCGACATCGTCGCCCAGGGGGCGCTCAGCCGCACCGGCGAATGGCTCGGCCTCGGCGTCGCCAACCTCGTCAACATCTTCAACCCCGAGATGGTGATCTTCGGCGGCATGCTGCGGGAGGTCTATCTCGGCTCGGCCGCGCAGGTGCGTACGCAGCTCACCCTGCACGCCATGGCCCCGCAGCGCGAACGGGTGCGGTTGCGCACCTCCGCGCTCGGCGACTCCGCCACCCTGGTCGGCGCGGCGGAGCTGGCCTTCGCGCACGTCCTCGCCGACCCCCTGGAGGTCCTGGCCCGCGCGAACGGCTAGCCGGCCCCGCTCAGCCCACTTTCGCCCGCGCCGCCGTCCAGGTGTTGCAGAAGCCGGTGGCGCCGCCCCGGTAGCCGCGGTCCTGCCAGAACGCCAGGTTGCGCGGCTTGCCGTGCACCTCGCTCTCCTCCGCTTGCCGTACCGCGTCCAGCCAGTCGTCCCACGCGATGCCCGGCCCGATCGACTTCAGCGCGGAGCTGTAGAACACGCCCGCGTAGCACTCGGCCTGCATCTCCAGCCGGTGGCTCAGCACCCTGCGCGCCTGCTCGGAGGCCGGCAGGTACAGCGCCTCCTGCGCCCGCAGCACCCCGGTGAGCTGCTGCACGTGGTGACCCCACTCGTGGGCGACCGAGTGCGCGACGTTCATCCTGAACGGGTCGCGCAGGTCGTGCCGGGTGATCCGGATGACGATCGCCCGCTGCTCGGGGCAGTAGTGGGCGCCCGCGCCCGACAGGCGCCCGCAGACCGAGTCGGCGCCGGACGTGATCGTCACCTCGGGCGAGCTGTACGGGAGCCCGGCCGCCGCGAACCGCTCCGCCCAGAAGCGGTCCGCGCACGCCGCCATGGCCTTGTGGAAGGCGCGCAGCGAGGCCGCCGAGCCCACCGTGATCGCCGGCACCGCGCACCTCAGCCGCGGCAGGTCCCCGCCCATGACGCCGGACAACGTCACCTGCCCGGCACGCGGCGCGGCCGTCGCGGGCCCACCGATGACGGCGCCCGCGACGAGAACCGCGACCAGGCCCGCCACCGGCGCGAGAACAGCGCGCACGATGGCGGATCATAAATCAGAATGTCGACTTTTGTCAGGACACCTTGGACTTGGCGGCCTTCCACGTGTTGCAGGAGCCCGCCGACTCCTGGGCGTAGCCGCGCTCCAGCCAGTAGCCGACGTCGGCGCCGTCGCCGTGGGTCTCCTCACCGGGGGCCTTCAGCCCGAAGACCGACAGGAAGGAGCCGCTGCCGTTGTTCCTGACGAGGTAGTACCAGTCGTCGTGGGAGCGGCCGAGCGAGTGCCACACGTCGCCGATGAACGCCGCGCCCAGGCACTCGGCCTGCAGCTCGTAGCGGCGGCTCTCGTCGAGGACGCGGCGGGTGTTCTTGCCGTTGTACTCGGTGCCGGCGTTGAGCATGCCGGTGAGCTGCTGGATGTGGTGGCCGTACTCGTGCGCGAGGACCGCCATCAGCCGCAGGTCGTCCGGGTTGCGCAGGAAGTCGGGGGAGACCCAGTAGGTGATCTTGTTGTTGCGCGTGCAGTAGAGGGCCTGCGCGCCGGCGGGGAAGCGGCCGCATCCCGTCTTCGCGCCGAGCTTGCTGATGACCTGGAACGACGGCTTGCTGAACGTGAAGCCGGCCTTCCTGATCTTCGGCGCCCAGGCCTCGTTGAGGCAGTCGAGCACGCCGGTGAGGTACTTCTTCACGTCCTGCAGGTCGCCTGGCGCGGCCTGCTCCTCCTCGCACGTCCCGAGGTCGAGCTCGCCGGTCTTGTACACCGGGTTGTCGGTCAGCACCGGCTTGTACGCCGGAGCGGCCGCCGCGTGAGCCGTGCCGCCTAACAGCACGCTCGTCAGGACGCCCGCCAGGAGCGTCGATCGGGGGATACGCATGGGACGGCACCCTAGTGAAGAGGGAGCTCCAGGTAAAGCGCGTTCTCAGGTGACGTTGCGGGCCGCCGAGGCCCAGGTGTTGCACGCGGCGGGTGTGCCGCGGTTGAAGCCCCGGGTCATCCACGCGGCCTGGGTCGGTCCCTTGCCGTGGTCGTTCTGCGGCCACCCCTTCGCGCCGTTCTTGCGGAACCAGTCCACGGTGTACGACCAGTCCGCGTCCGTCACGAGCGAGGTGCCCTTCATCGTGCTCATGAAGATCGACGAGAAGCACTCGGCCTGGAGCTCGGACCGGCGCGACAGCAGCAGCCGGCCGGCCTTGCCCGCGCTCGACCTCGCCGTCCAGTAGTAGCTCCAGATGCCGGAGATCTGCTGCACGTGGTGGCCGTACTCGTGGGCGATCAGCCGGGTGATGCCGAGCGGGAACGGGTTGCGGAGCTGGTCGCGGCTGATCATCAGGTACATGGTGCGGTCGGTGGAGCAGTAGACGCCGTCCGCGCCGGCGTTCCAGGCGCCGCAGGGCGTGCGTACCTTACCGGTGATGATGCGCAGCTTCGGCTTGCTGAAGGGCATGTCCGCCTTGGCGAACTGGGCGGCCCACGCCCTGTTCAGGCACGCCGTCACCCGCAGCAGGAAGCGCCGGTAGGCCGTCATGCTGCCCGCGGGCAGCTCTCCCGGCGAGCAGTTCACGTCCGTCAGCCGGCCGGTGGCGTAGAGCGGGCTGGCCGTGGCGAGGCGTCTGCCGGGGAGGGGCACCTTCTTCGTCTCCGCGCCGTTGACCGGAGGGGAGGCGATCCGCTGGGCCTCGTTCACGGGCCTGGCGGAGGTCGTGGCGGAGTCGGCGAGAACGAAGACCAGACCGGCCGCGGCGAGCACCAGCGCCAGCAGGGCGGACACGATCGCCACGATCTTGCCAGTTGGGACGGAGTTCATAGGTACCGAAAGACTAGGTCAAGATCGGACATATGTGGGTGGAATTGACTCGATGGAGTCAGTGAGGCGTCGGCGAACTAGACTCAGGGCGTCGGCTGACAACAGCAGAGGGGAGTCGAATCCGTGAGCGGGTTGCTGGGTTCGATCGCAGGACCGCATGACGTCAAACGGCTCGCCGCCGAGGAGCTGCCGCGGCTCGCGGGGGAGATCCGTGACCTGCTGGTCGACTCGTGCGCCCGGTTCGGGGGCCATCTGGGCCCCAACCTGGGTGTGGTGGAGCTCACCATCGCGCTGCACCGCGTGTTCGACTCCCCGCGCGACCCCATCGTCTGGGACACCGGCCACCAGTCCTACGTGCACAAGGTGCTCACCGGGCGGGCCGGCGGCTTCGACGCGCTCAAGCAGGAGGGCGGCCTGTCCGGCTACCCGAGCCAGGCCGAGTCCGAGCACGACTTCGTCGAGAACTCCCACGCCTCCACCGCGCTGTCCTACGCCGACGGCCTGGCCAAGGCGTTCAAGCTGCGCGGCGAGCGTGACCGCACGGCGGTCGCGGTGATCGGCGACGGCGCGCTGACCGGCGGCATGGCCTGGGAGGCGCTCAACAACATCGCCGCCGTCAAGGACCTCCCCGTCGTCATCGTGGTCAACGACAACGGCCGCTCCTACTCCCCGACGATCGGCGGCCTCGCCTCCCACCTGTCCTCGCTGCGGGTCAACCGCCGCTACGAGGACTTCCTCGACTACGTCAAGGACAAGATCGGGAACGTTCCCGTGCTCTACGACGCCCTCCACGGCGTGAAGAAGGGCGTCAAGGACGTGCTCGCGCCGCAGGTCATGTTCGAGGACCTCGGGCTCAAATACGTCGGCCCCATCGACGGCCACGACGAACAGGCCATGGAGGCGGCCCTGCGCAAGGCGCGCGGCTTCCGCGGCCCGGTCATCGTGCACGCCCTCACCCAGAAGGGCCGCGGCTACACCCCGGCGGAGAACCACGACGAGGACCAGTTCCACTCCCCGGGCGCCTTCGACCGGGCCACCGGCGCGGAGAAGCCCAAGGGCCGCATCTGGACCAACGTCTTCAGCGAGGAGCTCGTCCGGCTCGGCAAGGAGCGCGAGGACCTCGTCGCCATCACCGCCGCGATGCTCCATCCGACCGGGCTCAACGCCTTCGCCGAGCACTTCCCCGAGCGCATCTACGACGTCGGTATCGCCGAGCAGCACGCGCTGACCAGCGCCGCCGGGCTCGCCCTCGGCGGCCTGCACCCGGTCGTGGCCGTCTACGCCACGTTCCTCAACCGGGCCTTCGACCAGCTCCTCATGGACGTCGCGCTGCACCGCCTGCCGGTCACCGTCGTGCTCGACCGCGCGGGCGTCACCGGCGACGACGGCGCCAGCCACAACGGCATGTGGGACCTCTCCATCCTCCAGGTCGTGCCGGGCCTGCGCATCGCGGTGCCGCGCGACGGCGACCGCCTGGCCGAGCTGCTGCGCGAGGCCGTCGAGGTCACCGACGGCCCCACCGTGCTGCGCTTCCCCAAGGGCCCGGTGGCCGGGTCCGTCGAGGCGGTCGGCAAGCTCGGCGAGATGGACGTGCTGCTGACCCCGGCAGCCGAGCCCGACGTGCTGCTGGTCGGCGTGGGCCCGATGGCCCAGGTCTGCCTCGACGCCGCCGCGCTGCTCGACGCGCAGGGCATCGCGGCCACCGTCGTTGACCCGCGCTGGGTCAAGCCGCTGGACGAGGCGCTGGCCCCGGCCGCCGCCGTGCACAAGCTGGTCGCCGTCGTCGAGGACAACGGCCGCGTGGGGGGCGTGGGCGACGCCGTGGCCCGCCTGCTCCGCGACGCCGAGGTGGACGTGCCCGTCCGCACCTTCGGCATCCCGCAGGAGTTCCTCGACCATGCCAAGCGGGCGGCGATCCTCGGCCGCGTCGGGCTGACCGGCCAGGACCTCGCCCGCCGGATCACCGAGGCCGTCGCCAGGCGGACCTCCTCGGCCGCGGAGCCCGCCCGCCGCTGACGATCCGGCCGCCGCCGCGCCCATCACGTGAGGGAATGACCGCCGAGCGTCTGGGAAGGATCATCGGCCGTGGACATCTTTCGCACGAAGAGCGTCGAGCAGTCGATCCGCGACACCGAGGATCCGGAGCATCGGCTGCGCAAGCGCCTGACCGCTCTGGATCTCACGGTCTTCGGCATCGGTGTGATCATCGGCACCGGGATCTTCGTGCTCACGGGACAGGTGGCCAAGGAGACGGCGGGGCCGGCGGTGGCGCTGTCGTTCGTCGTGGCGGGCGTGGTGTGCGGGCTGGCGGCGCTCTGCTACGCCGAGTTCGCCTCCACGATCCCGGTCGCGGGCTCGGCCTACACCTTCGCCTTCGCCACCCTCGGCGAGTTCCCCGCCTGGGTGATCGGCTGGGACCTGATCCTGGAGCTGGCGCTCGCCGCGGCGGTGGTGGCGGTCGGCTGGGCGGGCTACTTCGCCTCGATGCTGGAGTCCATCGGGATCCCGCTGCCGGCCGCGATCGCGGGCGACGAGGCCGTGGTCAACCTGCCGGCCGTGATCATCGTCGCGATCCTCACGGCGGTGCTGGTGGCCGGGATCAAGCTGTCGTCCCGGGTCAACCTGATCCTGGTGATCACCAAGGTCGCCGTGGTGCTGGTGGTGATCGTGGCCGGGCTGTTCTTCGTCAAGGCGGCCAACTACACGCCCTTCATCCCCGACCCGGTGAGCACGCCGGGCGTCGAGGGGGTGAAGGCGCCGCTGTTCCAGGTGCTGTTCGGGATCACGCCGGTGGCCTTCGGGGTGCTCGGCATCTTCTCGGCGGCGGCGATCGTGTTCTTCGCCTTCATCGGCTTCGACATCGTGGCGACGGCCGCCGAGGAGACCATCGAGCCGCAGAAGGACGTGCCCCGCGGCATCTTCGGCTCGCTGGCCATCTGCACGGTCCTCTACGTCGCCGTCTCCCTCGTGGTCGTCGGCATGCAGAACTACACCCGGCTGAGCACGTCGGCGCCGCTCTCCGACGCCTTCATCGCCGTCGGCCAGGACTGGCTGGCCACCATCATCAGCCTGGGCGCGCTGGCCGGCCTCACCACCGTCGTCCTGGTGCTGCTGCTGGGCCAGACGCGGGTGCTGTTCGCGATGTCGCGCGACGGGCTGGTGCCGCGCACGCTGTCCCGGGTGCACCCCCGCTTCGGCACGCCCGCCAAGCTGACGGTCGTCATCGGCGTGGTGACGATGGCGCTGGCCGGGTTCGTCTCGTTCGGGGAGCTGGCCGAGCTGGTCAACATCGGCACGCTGTTCGCGTTCGTGGTGGTCTCGATCGGCGTGTGGGTGCTCCGGCGCACCCGGCCCGACCTGCCGCGGGCCTTCCGCGTCCCGCTGGTGCCGCTGCTGCCGATCCTGTCGGTGCTGGCCTGCCTCTACCTGATGCTCAACCTGCCGGTGGAGACCTGGCTGCGGTTCGTCATCTGGATGGTGCTCGGCGTGCTCGTCTACTTCGGCTACGGCTACCGCCACAGCAGGACCGGGGGCGCCCGGACCGGCCGCTGAGACGCGAGGAGGGGCGGACCGAGCCCAGTCCGCCCCTCCCGCCCGCCGGTCAGGACAGCAGCGCCCCGCCCGCGGCCTTCATCACGCAGGCGTTGCGGTAGCCCTTGCTCCACTCCACCTTCTTGCCGCCCCAGGTGCCCTTGATGACCACCGCGTACGGCTGGACCTCATCGCCGCAGGAGTTGGTCTTCGGGACGTGCATCGCGCTGAGGTCGCCCTTGTACTTGCGCAGCACGTCGCAGGCCTCCTTGGCGTGCGGGTGCGTGCCGCCGTCGGGGTTGCAGCGAAGGGTGACCCCCCTGGTGGGGGAGCCCTTCACCGCGACGGCGATCTTGAGCTTGCCCTTCGCCGGGCGGGCCGCCTGTGCGGGGGCGGGGGACGCGCACGCCAGGAACGCCGCGCACAGGGCCATCGTGCCGATTGCTCGCTTCATGATTACTCTCCGTTCGTCGTGCGGGACGTAACGCTACGGCGGCGAAGGTCATGAAATGCGGAGGCCCAGGCCGGGCCTCCGTAAAGAAACGCGGGCAGGGTCAGGCAGGTACGGAGGCCACACCGGGAGGAAGGAAGCGCGGCTGGGCGATGCCGGTCCTGTCCAGATAAGGCGTGATGCCACCCAGATGGAACGGCCAGCCGGCGCCGAGGATCATGCACAGGTCGATGTCCTGCGGCGCGGCCACCACGCCCTCGTCGAGCATGATCCGGATCTCCCGCGCCAGCGCCCTGAGCACCCGCTCCCGGACCTCCTCGGCCGTCGAGGGCCGGTCGCCGCCCCCGAAGAAGGCCACCGCCTCCGGGTCGAGGGTGAAGTCCGGCCGGTAGACGCCCGGCTTGCCGGCGGCCACCAGCTTGGCCAGGTTCGCCGACACGCCGTACCGGTCGGGGAAGGCCGCGTGCAGCGTCTCGGCCACGTGCAGGCCGACGGCGGGCCCGACGAGCTGCAGCAGCGCGAACGGCGTCATCGGCAGCCCGAGCCCGTCCAGCGCGTGCTCGGCGACCTCCAGGGGCGTGCCCTCGTCCACGGCCGCGACGACCTCGCCCATGAAGCAGGTCAGCAGCCGGTTGACCACGAACGCCGGAGCGTCCTTGACCAGCACCGACGACTTCTTCAGCGTCCTGCCGACGGCGAAGGCCGTGGCGAGCGTGGCGTCGTCGGTCGCGGCGCCCCTGATGATCTCCAGCAGCGGCATGACCGCGACCGGGTTGAAGAAGTGGAAGCCGACCAGCCGCTCCGGGTGCGCCAGGTCGGCGCCCATCTCGGTCAGCGACAGCGAGGAGGTGTTGGTGGCGAGCACGCACTCGGCCGGCACCACGGCCTCCACCTCGGCGAAGACCTGCTTCTTGACCGCCAGGTCCTCGAAGACGGCCTCGATGACGAAGTCGGCGTCGGCGAAGGCGTCCTTGGTCAGCGAGCCGGTGACCAGCGACTTCAGCCGGTTGGCCTGGTCGGCGGAGATGCGGCCCTTGGCCAGCAGCTTGTCGGCCTCGGCGTGGACGTAGCCGACGCCCTTGTCCAGGCGGGCCTGGTCGAGGTCGGTGAGGACGACCGGCACCTCCAGGCGGCGGGCGAACAGCAGCGCCATCTGCGAGGCCATCAGCCCCGCCCCGACCACGCCGACCTTGGTGACCTTGCGGGCCAGCGCCTTGTCCGGCGCGCCCGCCGGCCGCTTGGCCCGGCGCTGCACCAGGTCGAACGCGTAGAGCCCGGCCCGCAGCTCGTCGCCCGTCAGCAGGTCGGCCAGCGCCTCGTCCTCGGCGGCGAAGCCCTCGTCCCGCGAGGCGGTCTCGGCCATGGCGATGAGGTCGAGCGCCCGGTAGGGGGCGGGGGAGGCGCCGCGCAGCTTCATGTCCACGAGGAAGCGCGCGTCGGCGACCGCCTTCTCCCAGCCGTCGTGGGCGGCGCGCTCGACCGTCACCTCGCCCTTGAGCACGCGGGACGCCCAGCGCAGCGACTCCTCCAGGAAGTCGGCCGGCTCGAACATGGCGTCGGCGACGCCGAGCGCGAAGGCGTCGGCGCCCTTCGTCACGCGGTTCTGGGCGAGCGGGTTCTCGATGATCAGCTTGATCGCGGCGGCCGGGCCGACGAGGCGCGGCAGGAGCTGCGTGCCGCCCCAGCCGGGCACCAGGCCGAGGAAGCACTCGGGCAGCGCCACGGCGGGCACGCCGGAGGAGATCGTCCGGTAGGTGCAGTGCAGCGCGACCTCCAGGCCGCCGCCCATGGCCGCGCCGTTGACGAACGCGAACGACGGGACGTCCAGCTCGCCCAGCTGCCGGAAGACGTGGTGGCCGAGCGCGCCGATGGCGAGGGCCTCCTCGCGGGTGCGCAGCGCCGCCGCGCCCTTGAGGTCGGCCCCGACGGCGAAGATGAACGGCTTGCCGGTCACGCCCACGGCGGCGAGATCGGTGCGCCCGGCGATCTCGGTCAGCGCCTCGTCCAGCGCGAACAGGCCGAGCGGGCCGAAGGTGTTCGGCTTGGTGTGGTCGAAGCCGTTGTCCAGGGTGATCAGCGCCATCGTGCCCGCGCCGCCCGGCAGCTGGACGTCGCGGACGAGCGCCTTGGTGACGACCTCGTCGGGGTTGCGCTCGCCGAGCAGCGCCCGCCAGTTCTTGATCGTGCTCATGCCAGGTTCTCCCAGATCACAGTGCCGCCCATGCCCATGCCGACGCACATGGTGGTGATGCCGTAGCGCACGTCGGGACGCTCGCCGAACTGCCGGGCGAGCTGCGTCATCAGCCGCACGCCCGAGGAGGCCAGCGGGTGGCCGTAGGCGATCGCGCCGCCGTAGGGGTTGACGCGGGGGTCGTCGTCGGCGATGCCGAAGTGGTCGAGGAAGGCCAGCACCTGCACGGCGAACGCCTCGTTGATCTCGAACAGCCCGATGTCGGAGATGTCGAGCCCGGCCAGCCGCAGCGCCCGCTCGGTGGACGGGATCGGGCCGACGCCCATCACCTCGGGGTCCACGCCCGCGAACGCGTACGACACCAGCCGCATCCGCGGCCCGAGCCCCAGCTCCTCGGCCACCTCGCGGGCGGCCACGACGCAGCCGGTGGCGCCGTCGTTGATGCCGGAGGAGTTGCCCGCCGTGACGTTGCCGTGCGGCCGGAACGGCGTCTTGAGCCCGCTCAGGCCCTCCATGGTGGTGCCGGGCCGCGGCGCCTCGTCCTCGACGGCGAGCCCCCAGCCCTTCTCGGCGGTCCTGATCGCGGTGGGGACGAGGTCGGGCTGGATCTTGCCGTCGGCGTACGCCTTGGCGGCCTTCTCCTGCGACAGCACCGCGTAGGCGTCCGCGCGCTCCTTGCCGATCGCCGGGTAGCGGTCGTGCAGGTTCTCGGCGGTCATGCCCATGACCAGCGCGCTCGGGTCGACCAGCTTCTCGGACAGGAAACGCGGGTTGGGGTCGACGCCCTCGCCCATGGGGTGGCGGCCCATGTGCTCGACGCCGCCCGCGATCGCCACGTCGTACGCGCCGAAGGCGATGCCGCCCGCGACCGTGGTCACGGCGGTCATCGCGCCCGCGCACATGCGGTCGATCGCGTAGCCGGGCACGCTCTTGGGCAGCCCGGCGAGCACGGCGGCCGAGCGGCCGATGGTCAGGCCCTGGTCGCCGATCTGGGTGGTCGCGGCGATGGCGACCTCGTCCACGCGCTCGGGCGGAAGGTTGGGGTTGCGCCGCATGAGCTCGCGGATGACCCGGACGACCAGGTCGTCCGCCCGGGTCTCCGCGTACAGCCCCTTCGGGCCTGACCGGCCGAAAGGCGTGCGCACGCCGTCGACGAACACGACGTCACGAGAGGAAGGCACGGATTCGCTCCTCGTTCTGGATGGAATTCCGTGCCTATGCTACTCGTCAGTAACTACTCCGCAGACGAGGGCCGCCGTGAGCAGCGCGTAGACCCAGCCCGTCGCGGGCTCCCAGAGATGGGCGCGGGCCCCGACCAGGGCGGCGACCGCCAGGGCCGCGCCGGTCCAGAGCGCCGCGCCCGTCCGCGGACGCGCGCCGGGGCCCGGGTCCCATGGGTCGCCAGGTGACCCGGCCGGGCGCGGGGCGCGCGTCAGCATCCCCACGGCGTCCCTTGCCCACCACAGCAGGAACGACACCCCCGCCGTCAGGCCGATCACCGCCGACGCCTCGACCGCCCAGGTCAGCACGGTCGCCGCGGACTCGAGCCCGGCGCGGCGCAGCAACTGCGGGAGGCTGCCGCCCAGCAGCAGCGTGACGGCCCAGCCGGCGGCGACGGCCAGCCGGGTGAGCGGCCGGGCCCGGCCCGAGCGGGCGACGGCGTACAGCTCGCGCTCCCTGTGGCGGACGCGGCGGGCGCGCCGGCCCCACACGTACTGGGTGACCGCCAGCACGGGCAGGGCGGCGGCGAAGATCGCCAGGGAGAGCGCGGCGAGCGTCGGCGCGTGCTCCCTCGGTGACCGGTCGGCGAGCACCTGGGCGGCGGACAGCAGGGCCAGGGAGGCGACGAGCGCGACGCAGGCGTTGCGGCGGGCCGCCCGCGCCCCGGCCCGCAGCGCGGCCAGTTCCACGGCCCCGGGAGGCGGCGGCATCTCGGTCAGCAGCATGAACGCCATGATGACGGCAGCGCGCGCGGCCTCGCCGGGGTTCGCGCGGTTCGGATGGAGCCCTCGCCGCCCGGCGGGCGGAGGCGGGCCCGGAGGTGAGCAAGGAGTGGCGGGCGGGCCATAGCCCGCGGGGCCGGCGGCGGGCGAACTGGCGGGAGGGGCCGGCGTCACGGGGCCTTCGGGGGGTCGTGGTGGGTCAAGAAGCGAAGATTTGACGTCGTGGCTGCTCGTTTGTGACTAAGCTGCGCGATCATGGCGCAAGGGGTGGACCGTGTGAGAGCAAGACCTGGCAATACGGTTACGGGTTCCCCAGTCGCCCCGGGTTCACGGCGGTCGCGGAACGACGGGCCGCGACCCCGGCGCAACCCCCTCACGCCTCTGGGGTGGGTGAGCGTCGGGCTGACCGGGGTGCTGGTGGCGGGGACACTGGGCGGCTACGCCTACTACCGCAGCATCCTCAGCAGCATCGACCAGGAGGACATCGTGGTCGACGCGACCCGGCCTCCCGAGACCGGCGCGCTCAACGTGCTGCTCGTCGGCTCCGACTCGCGCGAGGGCGACAACAAGAAGTACGGCGCCAAGTCGCAGGGCCTGGGCGAGCGCACCGACACGATCATGCTGCTGCACATCTCCCCCAACCGGGACAAGGCCACCATGATCAGCTTCCCGCGCGACTCGATGGTGATGGTGCCCCAGTGCACGGGCCACAACGGCACCGTGATCGCGCCCGGCGTCCGCCAGATCAACGCCGCCTTCAACGACGGCGGCATCAACTGCACGATCAAGACGCTGGAGTCGCTCACCAACATCAAGATCAACCACTTCGTGAAGGTCGACTTCACCGGCTTCAAGGGCATCATCGACGCGCTCGGCGGCATCGAGATCTGCCTGCCCAAGCCGGTCAACGACCCCAAGGCGAAGCTGGTGCTCGGCGCCGGCAAGCACGTGGTGAGCGGCGAGCAGGCCCTCGGGTACGTCCGCACCCGCTACGCGCTCGGCGACGGCAGCGACCTCAGCCGCATCCAGCGTCAGCAGGTCTTTCTCACCAAGGTCCTGGCGAAGGTCACCGACGGCGGCCTGCTCACCAACCCGGTCAAGCTCAACGGCTTCCTCCAGTCGGCCGCCGCCGCCGTCACCGTGGACAGCGGGCTGTCGCCCGACCGCATGCTGGAGATCGCCGACAGCGTCAAGGGGCTGAGCGCCAAGGAGCTCAAGGGCATCACGGTGCCGGTGGAGGCGTACCCGCAGGACAAGAACCGGGTGCAGTTCAGCGAGCCGGCGGCGCGCAACTTCTTCGAGGCGGTGCGCAACGACGTCGAGGTCACCGCCACCCCCACGCCCGGCAAGCCGGCCGCGCGGAAGATCGAGCACGGCCAGGTGCGGGTGCAGGTGCTCAACGGCACCGGCGAGCAGGGCAAGGCCCTTCAGGTGGCCGAGGAGCTGGCCGCGCAGGGGTTCGCGGTCATCCAGGTCGGCAACGCGCCCGCCACGCCCACCACCGCTGTCAGGTACGCGAAGAAGGACGCCCAGGACGGGCCGGCGTACGCCGACGCGGTGGCCGCCCGGCTGTCGAAGGACAAGCGGACGCCGGTGGCGGGCAAGATCGCGCCCGTGAACACCGACGTCTACCAGTCGAAGGTGCCTGCGCCCAAGGGCGGGCCGGTCGTCCAACTCGTCATCGGGGCCGACTGGCCGGGGGTGCGGGTGTTGTCGGCGATCCCTGACTCGCTGAAGGACAAGGTCGTCGACGTCAACACCAATCCCTGCAAGTAAGGCGGGCTGCGCCCCTTCTGTGCTGCACGGGAGGGCGCATGTTACTTAGCGTGATTTTAGCGAAACAAGTGGAATTTCCGGACAAGTCGGGTTCGACTCTGCTAAGAAAGGGCGCGGTCACAATACGTACTTAGAGAGGTTCCATCGTGGTGCGCGACGAGAACGACAGGCCATACGAGGACGGCCAGGGGCGGCCGGTCAACCCGGACCTGACGGGCGACGTGCTGTCCCCACGGTGGAGCACGGACGACACCGACGAGCAGCCCGCCATCCAGGTCCCGGCCGGCGAGACCTACATCCTGCCGCCCGAGCCGGGGCACGACGTGCTCGACGACGTTCCCGCCGCCCTTCCCGCCGCCGGTCAGGCGCAGGACGGCGAGCCGGCGTACCTGCCGCTCGACCGCGCCTACGACGGCCCGTCCGACGACGACCGGCCCGTGAGCGGCCCGGACGACGACGGGTACGACGGCCGCGCTCACGACGCCGGCTCGTACGAAGGGGGCCCCCGCGACAGCGGCCCCTACGACATCGGGTTCGACGACGAGCGCCCCCGGCGCGGCTTCCTCGGCTCCGGCTGGACCGACGAACCCGACGACGACGGGCGCTCCGGCCCGGAGCGCGAGGTGCGCCGCCGTACCCGGATGCTGGTGCTGGCCGCCGTCGCGGTCGTGCTGATCGGCGTGGGGGCGGGCTTCGCGCTCACCGGAGGCTCCTCCGACCCGTGCGCGGGCGGCCGGTGCGCGAGCGCGGGCCAGGTGAGCGCGCCCGCCGACCCCGCCGTCACCGAGGACGAGGCCGCGGAGGAGGAGACCGCCGAGCCCGCGGAGGAGGAGACGGCCGGCCCGGAGGAGAGTGCGACCGCGGACCCGTCCCCGACGACCGCGCCGGCCCGGCCGACCCGGGAGCCGGCCGCCCGGCCCACGGCCACCCGGAGCGAGGAGCGGGCGACGCGGCCGAGCGAGCGGCCGTCCCGCTCCCAGGAGCCCGAGACCCGGGACACCGAGGACCAGCCCGGGACGATCCGCGACTCGCAGACCGAGCAGCGCGCGACGACCGAGCAGCGCACGCAGACGGAGGAGCCGTCCGAGGAGCCGGTCACCCAGGAGCCCGAGCCCACGCCGACCCAGGAGGAGCGGAAGGGGCTGTTCGACTACCTCTTCCCCTGGGCCTGAGCCTCCGGGTGGGAAACGGTCCCGGCCATGGTGTCGCCCAGGGCCGGGACCGTGCGAGGATGCGGATCAAGGTGCTGTCCTGGCACAATGGAAACCGCTTTCCGACGGGGAGGTCACGTGGTCACGCTTGAGGACGTCGCCAGGCAGGCCGGCGTCTCGCTGGCGACCGCCTCGCGGGTGCTCAACGGCAGCACCCGCCAAGTGGGCGCGGCCCTGCGGGCCCGCGTCGAGCAGGCCGCCGACGAGCTGGGCTACCGCGCCAACATCGCGGCCCAGACGCTGGCCAGGGGAGCCGGCAACGTCATCGGCATCGTCGTGCACGACCTGACCGACCCCTACTTCGCCGCGCTCGCCGACGGCGCGATGCGGGCCGCGGCCACCCAGGGCCTGCTGGTCATGGTGGGCACCACGCACCGCGACCCCGAGCAGGAGATCGCCTACGTCGCCACGCTCAGCGCCCAGCGCGTACGCGCCGTGCTGCTGGTCGGCTCCCGCGTGGCCGATCCCCAGGTCACCGGGCGGCTCCGCGACGAACTGGTCCGATACCGGGCGGGCGGCGGCCGGGCCGCCTGCGTCGGCCAGGACCTCCTCGGCGTCGACACCGTCGCTCCCGCCAACCGCGCGGGCGCGGCGGAGCTGGCGCGGGCCCTCGCCGGGCTCGGCCACACCCGCTTCGCGGTGCTGGCCGGGCCGCCGCACCTGGTGACGGCGGCCGACCGGTGCGCGGGCTTCGCCGGGGCGCTGGAGGAGCTGGGGCTGCCCGCGCCGCAGATCATCCCGGGGCCGTTCGACCGCGACGGCGGCCACGAGGCCGCGCGGCGCGTCGATCCCGACGTCACGTGCGTGTTCGCGGTCAACGACGTCATGGCCGTGGGGGCGCTGGCCGCCTACCGGGAGGCCGGGGTGCGGGTGCCGGAGGACGTGTCGGTGGCCGGGTTCGACGACATCGTCACGCTGCGTGATCACGTTCCGGCGCTGACGACCGTGCGGCTGCCGCTGAAGGACATGGGGGCGCGGGCGCTGGAGCTGGCGCTCGCCGAGGACGACGCCCCGGTGGTCGAGCAGGTCGCCGGCGAGGTCGTGCTGCGCGAGAGCGTCCGGAGGCTCGCTTGACGCGCTCCTGCCGGAGGCCCGGATGAGGCCGGCGGCCGGCGCGGTGGGGAGGTCTGGATGA